>DATMND010000393.1:0-28388 GCA_035569235.1 Acetobacteraceae bacterium
AACTGCGCGGTCTCGCCGAGGTAACGCAGATACTGAATGAATAGCGGCCGATCGAGCCCCATATCCGCGCGCACCGCTGCGATGTCCTGCACCGATGCATCCGGGCCCGCTACCAATCGCGCGGGATCGCCTGGCAGAAGATGGACGAACAGGAACACAAAAACGCTGACCGCCAACAGGACGGGTATGGTTCCCGCCAGCCGGCGGATCAGGTAGTCGAGCACGCCAATTTATCGCTGTCATGGCCGGCCCACGGGTCGGGCCGAAGGCCCGCCCGAGGACAGGCTCCGGCCGGCCACCCACGTCTGCACTTCGTGCGACAAACACGTGGATGGTCGGCCTTCGCCTGCCATGACGAAGTGGCTGCGCTCACTTCGTCACTCCAGCGCCGCGTCCTCGGTCAGGTGGAATTGCTGATCCGGCCGGATGAACGCGCCGTGCAGCTTCTTCGAATAGGCTGCCAGATTGTGCTCCACGCCGAGATAGATCCACGGCGTGTCCCCCCATGCCTGCGCCTGCGCCTTGGCATAGGCCGCGGCACGTTTCGTCGGATCGACCGTGCTGAGCCCCTCCTCGATCGCCGCATCCGTCACCGGGTTGCTGTACCACGCCAGGTTGGCCAGCACCGGGGGGAACGACTTGGTATAGAGCATCGGCCGCGTTCCCCAGTCCGCATCGCCAGTCGACGACGACCAGGCAGTGTACAGCGCGACTATGGTGGCGTCCTCGGGCTTCTGCACATTGAACATCTTCGCAGTCAGCACGCCGGCTTCCAGCGGTTCAACCTTCACCGTCACGCCGACCGCGGCAAGCTGCTGCTGGACGAACTGCATGCCGCGCTGGATCAGCGTGCTGGCGCCGCCGGTCAGCGTGGTCTCGAAGCCGTTCGGATAGCCGGCCTCGGCCAGCAGAGCCTTGGCCTTCGCCGGATCATAGGGCCAGTCGCCCTGCTTCGCGTAAAACCCAAGCAACGGCGGCATCGTCGAATCCATTGGATCGGCGTGGCCGCTGAACACCACCTTGATGAATGCCTGCTTGTCGATGGCATAATTCAGCGCCTGACGCACTCGCGGATCGCTGAACGGCTTGCGCATATTGTTCAGCGCCACATAGCGGGACAGAATCGAAGACTCGTCGAACACCGTGATCGTCGGGCTGTTGTCCAGCGATTTGATCATCTCCGGCGGCACCGGATAGATGAACTGCGCCTCGCCGGTCTGTAGCATGGCGATGCGTGCGCCGTTCTCCGGCACCCCACGATAGGTGATCGTGTCGATCTTCGGCAGGCCCGGCTTCCAGTAGTGTTCGTTCTTCTTCATCTTCAGCGTATCGGCGCTCCAACTGACGAACTGGTAGGGTCCGGTGCCGGAGGGATGCCGCGTCACCTCCTTGCCGAATTCCTGCACCGATTTGGGACTGACGATCAGCGCGCCGGGATGCGCGATGTCGTTGACGAAGGCGCCGAACGGATATTTCAGCACCACCTTCACCGTGGTATCGTCCACCGCATCCGTGTGGTCGATCATCACGAACAGGCTCTGCCGCTTCAGGTGGTTCTCCGGGTTGCCGGCGCGATCGAAGCTTGCCTTGACCGCCGCCGCGTTGAACGGCGTGCCGTCGTGGAACGTCACGCCCTTGCGCAGGTGAAAGACGAACTCCTTGGCGTCTTCGGTCGCCTCGTAGCTTTCCGCAAGCTGCGGCTGCAGCTTCATGTGTTCGTCGAGCATGTAGAGACCCTCGAACATCAGCCGCGCCGCCGACTGCGACAGGTTGTCGTTGAGATCCGCCGGATCCAGCCCGGTCAGATTGTCGGGCACGCCGACCACGAGGTCCTTGGCGGCATGCGCCGTGCTCGCCGCGCCAAGCGCAAGCGAAGCTGCCAGCAGTACGCGGGGAAGCATGGAAGTCACCGGAAAATCCTCCTTGATCAGTAAAGACCCCCGACGCGGTGACGGGCGACAAAGTGATCCTCGCCCACCCGCACCAGTGGCGCCACGATGGGAGGATCATCGGGCCGACGCAATGGGCTGGGCACCTCGCTGTCGTCCAGCTCGATCGAGCGGTCGCGCCGGCGCGGATCAGGGATCGGCACCGCCGCGAGCAGCCGGCGCGTATAGGCGTGCTGGGGATCGCCGAACACCGCCTGACGAGGGCCGATCTCGACGATCTGGCCGAGATACATCACCGCCACGCGGTGACTGATGCGCTCCACCACCGCCATGTCATGCGAGATGAACAGATAGGCCACGCCAAGCCGTGCCTGCAGTTCCATCAGCAGGTTGACCACTTGCGCGCGGATCGACACGTCCAGCGCCGCCACCGCTTCGTCGGCGATGATCAGGCTGGGCTGGGAGGCGAGCGCACGGGCAATGCAGGCACGTTGGCGCTGGCCGCCGGACATCTCGTGAGGATACCGGCTGGCGTAATCCGGTGTCAGGCCGACCAGCCGCAGCAATTCGTGGACACGATGCTCCACGTCCGCACCACCCAACAACCGATGCGTGCGGATCGGTTCGGCGATGGAAAATCCGATCGTCAGGCGGGGATCGAGCGATGCGAACGGGTCCTGGAACACATACTGCACCCCGCGCCGCAGCCTGACCTCGCGCGCCCGATCCAGCCGCGTGACATCCTCGGCATTCACCCAAATTGCGCCCGCCCGCGGCTGTTCGAGGCGGATGATGCTGCGGCCCGTCGTTGATTTGCCGCAGCCGGACTCGCCCACGAGTGCCAAGGTCTCGCCATGCCGCACCATCAGGCTGACCTGCTCGACGGCATGGATGCGACCGGTAATACGAAACCAACGCTGGATATCGAAGTGTGTGGTCAGTCGCCTGATGTCGAGCACCGGCGGCTTGTCGAGACGCACCGTCGCCTGCGGCTCCGCCGCGTTGCCGTCCTGGGGAAACGGCGCAGGCAACGCCTGCCCGGCGAGACTGCCCAGCACCGGCACGGCCTTCAGCAGCATCTGTGTATACGGATGTTGTGGCGTGTCGAACACACGGAGCGCGTCGCCTTCCTCGACCTTGACGCCGTCGCGCATCACCAGTACCCGGTCGGCCATCTCGGCCACCACACCCATGTCGTGCGTAATGAAGATCACGCCCATGCCGTATTCACGCTGCAACAAGCGCAGCAGCCGCAGCACTTGCGCCTGCACGGTGACATCGAGCGCGGTGGTGGGCTCATCGGCGATCAGCAGACGCGGCCGACACGACAGCGCCATCGCGATCATCACTCGCTGGCGCATGCCGCCGGAAAGCTGGAACGGATAGCGCTGCAACTGCCGCACCGCTTCGGGGATGCGGACGTGTTCCAGCAGGCGGCGCGCCTCGGCCAATGCGGCAGTTTGACCGAGCCCCTGATGCAGCATAACCGCCTCGGCAATTTGGTCGCCGATCCGCAGCACGGGATTGAGGCTGCTCATCGGTTCCTGGAACACCATCGCCATCTCGGGGCCGCGCAGCTGTCGCATCGCATCGGCGGATTCGGTAACGAGATCGCGCTCACGGCCGGCGCGATCGGTGAACAGGATACGGCCCGTAGTGATGCGGCCGCCGGTGTGGTCGATCAGCCGGGTGAGGCTCAGCGCGGTCACCGACTTGCCGGAACCCGATTCCCCGACGATTGCCAGCGTCTCGCCCTGAGCCAGATGAAGGTCCAGATCACGGACGACGGTCGAAGGCCCCTGGTCGGTGGCGAACGCGACGCTCAGGCCCTGAATGTCGAGCAGGTTCCCGATTTGGGACAGCGGCGGACTCTCCGGCAGCATGGCCGCGCATTGAAGCTCGCAGTCCCAACGACAGGCAAGCCGAGGGTATCATGCGATAAACCAGAGACCTCGGTGGCCAAACCCGCTAACCACCATGGGCGGACATCGTCATGGTCGGCGAAGGCCGGCCATCCACGTCTTTGCCGCCAGTATAGCAAGAAGACGTGGATGCCGACCTTCGTCGGCATGACGATTGAGGTGTGGCCTTCATGGCGGGTGAAAGCCCGCCATGATGGTGAACGGCTAGCCGCGGTTTGTGTAATGGAATTCCGGCTGCGCCTTCAGTGACTCTTTGGTCGCGCCGGGCATGACGACCTTATTGTCGCTGCTGGCATTTTTCGTGTCGCCGAGCTGAAGCTGCGTGTACGGAACTGCAACCAGCTTCGTGCCCATGCCGAGGAAACCGCCGACTGATACGATCACGTCGTCGGCCTTGTTGTCCTTGCCCAGCACGAGATCGTCCACACTTCCGACCTTTTCGTTGTGGTCATTGTAAACTGAGGTGCCGATCAGCTTGCTGGCGCGCACGTCGCCTTGATCGGTCAGCGTCGTGTTGCGTTGCGAGGGGCTGGTTGCGGCAGCCGGAGTTCTCGTGTCGTGCGTCGCCGGGGCAGATGTGGCGTTCCCCGACGAAGGCGTCTGAGCCAGCGCAGGAAGCGCGGCACCAGCCGCCAGAATCATGGAAAATGCGAGCGTGGAACGTGAAATTTTGGTCATCGATTATTCCTCCGTGATTGGAAGGATCGCCAGATGCTGCACGAGGGCGTCATTGCAGTGGCGCAATTCAGGCAGCCCCGAGGCAGTGCATCAACTGCCCGACAGCGCGTTCCCCTAAAGGGTCACGTCGGTTCCCAGGTGGAACAGACAGTCGCCCCGCATCGTGCGCCCCGGCACACGCTTGCACAGAACGAACCCGTCGCGGGCGAAATGCACTGCGACCGGCTCGACCCACGGTGTCTCCGGAAAGTGAAGCCGCGCGGCCGGCTGGCCGGCTTCCACCATATCGCTCAGTTCGACCAGCGGTTCGAACAATCCGTTCTCTGGCGCATAGACAAAATAGTCCGGGCCGCCGACTTCGAGGAACCGCGTCGGTCCATCCGGCGCGATCCACGCGCTCGCCGGCAGGATGCCGAGATGTGACAGCACGTTGTTGACGCCGCGCTCCACCATCTGCAGCGCGGACCGTGTGACGTGGCCGGAACCGCCAGCCTCGGTGCCGAGACAGACCACGCCATGACGAGCGGCACCGCCGGACAGCGTCCGATCGCCGCCCTGATTCTGCTCCGCCACATAAGCGACGGGCGAGCCGAACGCCTTCAGTGCCGTGACGCCCTGTTCGGTGCCTCCGTCGCGCTTCCAGCCGCCATATAGCGCCGATGGTACGTACATCAGGGATGAACCGCCGGAGTGCAGGTCACACACCAGGTCCGCCAGCGGCACCAGTTCATGTTCAATATGGTATGCGATCTGTTCGGTCACCGTGCCATCCGGATCGCCAGGGAACAGCCGGTTGAGATTGCCCTCGTCGATCGGCGACGTCCTGCGGCCGGCGAGCGCGGCGGGGAAATTGGCGGCCGGTAAAATGATCACGCGCCCCTGAATGCGCGCCGGATCCAGCGACTTCACCAGATTGCACAGCGTGACCTGGCCCTCGTATTCGTCGCCGTGCGTACCGGAAACCAGCAGCGCAGTCGGGCCGTCGCCGTTCTTCAGCACCACGATGGGAATCGGGATGAACCCGTAGGCGGAGCTGTGCACCGAGTGGAACAGCCGGAGGAAGCTGTGCTGGCGACCGTTACCGCCGAAATCCACGTCCGCGACGATGCGGCTCCTGCTGGTCCCTGACATTGCTCGCTCCAAGATGCAGGATCAGGATAGAAGCAGGGAGCAAGATCATGGAAGAGTTGCAGTTGGTGTTCGAGCCGTTCCCGAGCGACACCTTGATGCGGTTCTTGTCCGACAACGTCGTCAACGTCAACTTCGCCCGCACCGGCGTGGCCACCTGGCACCCGGTCGGCTTCTTCCTGAAAAACACTCGCGGCGAATGGCTGGGCGGACTGACCGGCTATCTCTGGGGCGGCTGGATGCACGTGAACTTCGTGTGGGTCACCGAAGCGTTGCGCGGCCAGCGACACGGAACCCGGCTGATGGATGCAGCGGAGTCGTTCGCCATCGAGCGTGGCTGCACCAGTGCAACGCTGGAGACCCTCAGCTTCCAGGCGCCCGGTTTCTACGCCAAACGCGGCTACCAGGTATTCGGCACGCTGGAAGACTATCCGCCCGGCCACAGCAAGTTTTTCCTGCGCAAGCGGCTGGCGCATTCCTGACTTGCGGCGCGGCGTCATTTCGGCCATATTGCGGCCTCCATCCACAACAACAGAAAGGAGGTGATCCAGTGTCTCATTGTTTGATGTCGGCGCCGTTTGCCGCGACCTGGATCCCCGCAGCGAGGGCTTTCGTCGCGGGCTAGGCTTCGTCGGGCGACGGACGCCCACAGACAATGCCGAAGGCTCCGGAGGGCAACCTCCGGAGCCTTTTTCATATCAGGTCTTGGTTGCCTCAACGGGCGGACGGCGCTTCATGAACGCCGCGCGCAGGCAGGTCGCGACCAGTTCCCCGCGCTGGTTGAGTGCCTGGTGCTCAAATTCAACCACACCCGCCTCCGGGCGCGAGCGCGACGCGCGCAGCGAACGCACAATGGAGCGGGCGCGGATCGTGTCGCCGTGGAACACCGGCTTGGGAAACTCGACCTTGCTCATGCCGAGATTGGCGATGGTCGTGCCGAGCGTCGTGTCGCCCACCGTCATTCCGATCATCAGCCCCAGCGTAAAAATCGAGTTTACGATGCGCTGGCCGAATTCGGTGGTCCTGGCGAACTCCTCGTCCAGATGGAGCGGCTGCGGATTGAGGGTCAGCGAACTGAACAGCACATTGTCCATTTCGGTGACAGTGCGGCTGAGCGCATGTTCAAAGGTCTGGCCTTCATGGAAGTCCTCGAAATACAGCCCGGCCATGGTTGGTCCTCCCCTTAAACCAGCTTCGCCTCGAATGGAGGGATCAGGTCGGGCGCATCGAACTCCAGCACCCAGACGTCAGGATCGAACCGCGCCTGGCGCGCGACATAGGCGTCAGCCGCAGCCTGATCGACCGGCGCCGCACCAGTGCCGCGCATCCAGGCGAGGGTGCCATCCGCGGTACGCATCTGCGACAGCACCGACAGCCCGTCGCGACCGCGCAGCACGACAAGCACGCCGCCCGAGTCCGCGTCACCCTTGCGCAGGACCGCACCGGGCCGACCGTCCAGGTCACCCATGCGCAGCGCCATCTTCACCCATAATCCTGCCTTCAATCGCGGCTCGGCCATGCCACCTCCCCGATCGCCACGTCATTGTGCAGGATGGACGCGCCACTGCGCGAATCGAGGCGCCCATGCGATGGATCGCTGCCCTGCTTGTCTTGCTCACCAGTGCCGCGACGGCACGCGCCGAGGATGCGATCAGCTTCGGCCTCGACTGGCTGGCCGAGGCGGAATATGGCGGATACTACCAGGCTGTGGCCACCGGGCTTTATGCCAGGCATGGGCTGAAGGTGACGATCCGGCAGGGCGGCCCGCAGGTAAACCAGATGCAGCTCATGATGGCGGGCAGGTTGGATTTCAACCTCGGCGGCGGTCGGGCGATCGAGTTCGTGCAGCAGAACCTGCCCTTCGTCGCCATCGCCGCGATATTCCAGAAGGACCCTTCGGTGCTGATCGCGCATCCCGGCCAGGGAAACGACAGTTTCGCCGTCTTGAAGGGGAAACCGATCCTGATCGGCGCCGATACGCGGGCAAGCTGGTGGCGTTTCCTCGCAGGTAAATATGGCTACAGCGATTCGCAGATCCGCCCCTACACGTTCAACCTGCAGCCGTTCCTGGCCGACAAGACACTTGTGCAGCAGGGCTATCTGGGCTCCGAGCCGTTCGCGATCAAACAGGCCGCCAGTTTCGAGCCGGTCGTGCTGCTGCTGGCTGACGCCGGCTACGCAGGCTATGGAAATATCGTCACGACCAGCACGAAGCTGGTCACGGAGCAGCCCGACCTTGTGCAGCGCTTTATCGATGCCTCGATCGAGGGATGGTATTCCTTCCTCTACGGCGATCCCACGCCGGCGAACAGGCTGATCAAGCAGGACAACCCCGAGATGCAAGACGCGCTGCTGAGCTACGGACGCGACGTGATGAAGTCGCATGGCATTGTCGATTCCGGCGACGCGCTGAAGCTTGGGATCGGCGCGATGACCGATGCGCGCTGGGCGGAGTACTATCGGTCGATGGCCGATGTCGGCGTGTACCCGAAAGGAATAGATGTCGCAAAGGCATACACGTTGCAGTTCGTGGACAAGCGCGTGGGCATGGATCTCAAGCACTGACGTGTTGCGCATCGAGCAGGTCGGGCGGCGCTTTGGTGCGGTCGAGGCGTTGCGCGATGTTTCGCTGGCCATTGCGGATGGCGACTTTGTGGGCCTGCTCGGTCCATCGGGCTGCGGCAAGTCTACACTACTGCGATTGATCGCCGGACTGGACCAGCCCGACGAGGGCCGCGTGACATGGGATGCCGGCCGCCAGCCGACACAAGGTGAGATCGGCTTCGTATTCCAGGATGCCACACTGCTGCCGTGGGCAAGTGCGGCTGACAACGTGTTTCTGCCGCTGCGTCTGCGCGGCATGGCGCGCAGGCAGGCGATGCCGTTGGTGCACGCGTCACTGGAACGCGTCGGCCTGCACGGATTTGCCGACGCGCGCCCGCGCCAGCTTTCCGGGGGAATGCGCATGCGCGTTTCGATTTCGCGCGCCCTGGTGACGCGCCCGCGACTGCTGCTGCTGGACGAACCGTTCGCGGCACTTGACGAGTTCACCCGGCACAAGCTGCAGGAAGACCTCCTGCTGCTGTGGCAGGAACTCGGCTGCACGATCGTGTTTGTCACGCATTCGATCTACGAGGCGGCATTCCTTGCGCGGCGCATTGTGCTGATGACTCCGCGGCCTGGACGGATCGATCACGAAATTGCCTCGCCACTGCGTCCCGACGCGGAGGCACGTTTCGATCCCGCCTACGCGGCTCTGGTGACACACGTGACGCATGAGATGCAGCGCGCAATGGCGGCATGAAATACGCGCCTGCCCTGTTCGGCCTCGCCGCACTCGTTGCCTGGGAGGCGGCAGTGCGGATAGCCCAGGTGCCGGCCTATCTGGTGCCTGGTCCATCGGCGATCATCGCGGCGTTCCTGGCCGACCCATCGGGGCTTTTATCTTCGCTTGCATCGACCCTGCTGGTGACGTTTGCCGCCTTGTTTGTCGCGGCGTTGGTGGGCGTCGTGCTGGCGGTCGCGATCGCATCGAACCGGCTGCTGGCGGCTGCCATCCAGCCATGGGCAGTGGTGCTGCAGGTCACGCCGATTGTCGCGATCGCGCCGCTGATCATCGTCTGGGTCGGCGATCCGTTCGCCTCGCTGGTGGTCTGCGCGACAATCGTCGCGTTCTTCCCTGTGTTTGCGAACACAGCCGCTGGGCTGGCGTCGGCGCCCGCCGAACTTGCCGACCTGTTCCGCCTATACGGCGCGAGCCGGTTCGCGACGCTGTGGCTGTTGCGCCTGCCGGCGGCGTTGCCGTATTTCCTGGCCGGGTTGCGCATTTCCGGCGGGTTGGCGCTGGTCGGCGCGGTGGTCGCGGAGTTCGTCGCCGGTTCGGGAGGGGTCGCGTCGGGCCTGGCGTATCGCATTCTCGAGGCGGGCTATCGGTTGCAGGTGCCGCGCATGTTCGCCGCCCTGGTCCTGCTGTCGCTGGCAGGAATTGCGATCAATTTTGGTCTGGGAGCGTTAGCTACCGCTGTGATGCGGCGTCGAGACGGCTAGCACCGTCATCCCCGCGAAAGCGGGGACCCAGCCTAATCAGCAGTGGCCGTGCTGTTCTGGGCTGCTCGTCACGTGTGGAATTTGGTTTCTGCCTGGTGATGTTCGCTGCCCCCTGGGTCCCCGCTTTCGCGGGGATGACAAGTTGTTGCTTACTCCGCCGCGTCGCGCCAGCCCGTCGGCCGCACCGCCTGACTCAGGCGATCGGCATACGCCGCCTGCCAGTCATCGGCGGCCAGCACAGCCTCGCCGCTGCGCACCTGCCGGAAGATGTCCGGCTGATCCACGCACGGCGACGCCTCGCCCTTGTCGCGCAACGCCCGTGCCGCCATCAGCAGTCTCCGCCGCGTGCGCGTGATCATCTGATCGCTCGGCGCGAGATGTTCGAACGAGTGATCGACGATTTCGCCCATGCTCTCGGTGATCGCCTGGTCCTGCATTGCGATATGCATGATGCCCGTGTAGATCACGTCATTGCGTTGCGCCTCGCGATCGATCAGGTAGTCGTTCGCCGCGTTCTGCACCGGACGCCAGCGGCCGAACCAGTCGGTGGTGTTCGGCTGTAGTTCCGGCGCAGGCGTCGAGCCGGGGATCGGTTCGCCGCCCGCCAACCCCGCCGTGCGCGACGCCTGCTTCCAGGAGAATCCAACGAACATCACATGCGTGTCGTCCATCGGCACCCAGGCGCGCGCGATCACGCGATCCATGAAGTCGCCCTGCGGGATGAACGTCCAGAACGGGAAGGCGAAATGCGCGAACCGCCAATAGGTGCTGCCGGTCTCGGCCGGACGGTAAGCGCAATACATGGTGCCCCAGTCGGTGTCCGTCACATGGTAATCGGGCGCGCGGTTGCTGACCTGATACATGAGCCAGTTGTCCGGATCCACCTGCTCTGGCCGCACAGAACCGACGTGCAGCCAACTGAAATGCGAGGTGTCGATGTCGCCTTCGAGCGCCTGGAGCCAGTTGCATTCGCGCTGTGTGTATGTAATGGAAAGATCGCTCTCCGCCAGCAGCGTCGCCTCGATCTCCGGCATTGGCGGCGCTTCGGTGCGCTCGCCCATGTAGACCCAGATCACGCCGGCGCGTTCGGTGACCTTGTAGGCCTTGGCATGCACCTTCTGCCTGAAATCCTGCTCCGGGGTCAGGTTCGGCATGTCGATGCAGTTGCCATCGGTGTCGTATTTCCAGCCATGATAGACGCAGCGGATGCCGCCGTCCTCGTTGCGGCCATAGAACAGCGAGGCGCAGCGGTGCGGGCAGCGATGGTCCATCACGCCGACGCGGCCGGTGCGGTCGCGGAACGCAACCAGCTTCTCGCCGAGCAGCATGAGCCGCAGCGGTTCGCCGCCGGCGACGACTTCCGACGATTTCACGGCCGGCAGCCAGTACTGCCGCATCAGGTCGCCCATCATGGTGCCAGGACCGACGCGCGTAAGCTGTTCGCTTTCAACTGCGTTTGTCATCGGGTTTTTCTCCCTGCCGTTATCGCCGGTTGCCAGTCTGGTGCTGCCAGGCCCAAGGGTGCAAGCGGGGCCACCGATTGATCGTCGGCGCCCGGTCGCAAGCCGCCCCTTATTTTATCCCAGGCTGTGGACGGGTTCACATGCACCCGGCGCCGCCTGGCTATGCTGGGGGCCGCTGAAACAACCCGAACAGGAGGAGGCGGACGTCGTGATCACCGTAACAGGCGTTGTAGGAAGCAGCGGCAAGTATCTCGTCACCGGGGCACCGGTCGATGTGCAGATGCACAGCGTCCTGAAGATCGTATTCGAAAACAAGACATCCGGTACCAACCTCGGCCTGCTCATCGGCACGGACGCCGACTTCGCGTCTGGCACTGGCGGAATCCAGCTGTCGGGTTCAGGTGGTCCTGGCTTTCAATTTCTAACGATAACAGACACCCACAAGCTTTCTGGCAAGATCATGTTCATTCGCCGCGAGGTCGGTGCCGCCGATTCGCAGTTCTCCCTCACGGTCGAATAGGTGCGAATTCGGCAGCAGGGAGCAATTCACAGCTCATCCCTGCCACACCGAAACCAGATCCCCCACGACCGGCCGTGCCGCCGGCGAGCCGCCGCCTACCTGCGTCCCCACGTAGAGAAAGCCGACGATGTCGTTGTCCGGATCGAGCCCGAGCGCCTGCTTCACCGTCGCATCGTAGGCCGCTGCCCCGGTCTTCCACATTGCGCCGAATCCCTGTGCGCGCGCCGCCAGCATGATGTTCTCGGCGGCGGCGGCGGCGGAGACCAGCTGCTCAACTTCGGGGATTTTGTGACCGCGCTGGATCGTCGCCGCCACCGCCACGATGACGGGCGCGCGCATTGCCTTGTCGCGCTCGCGCTGAAGCATGTCGGCAGGCGCGTCCGGCTGCTGGCGGCGCAGACAGTCGGCCATCAACTCGCCGAAGCGCTCGCGCTTCTCTTCCGGCACGACCACGAAGCGCCAGGGCCGCAGCCTGCCGTGGTCGGGCGCCCGCAGCGCGCTCTGGAACATTTTTTCCAACGCTTCTTGGTCCGGACCAGGTGAGCTCAGTTTCATCGCGGATTCCCGGCCGACCAGCAATTCCAGCGCTTCCATCTCGGACCCTCCTAACGCATCAGTGTGTGACCGGACCGTCAGCCTTCCTCCAGGCGTCGATGCCGCCGTGGATGTGGCAGGCGGTGGCGAGACCCGCATCCTGTGCCGCCTGCACAGCCATAGCGGACCGCTCGCCAAAGGCACAATAGAACACCAGCCGCCGGTTTGTCGCGTCGGCCAGTTCATGCAGTATGCCGCCGGCGTGGATGTTCGCCTGCAGGTCCGGATAGGGCGCGTGCAGCGAGCCCGGGATCACGCCGTGCCTCTCGCGCTCGGTACGCTCGCGCAGGTCGATCAGCACGATGTCCCGGCTGCCCACCAGCGCCCTTGCCTGCTCCGCGGTGACCGCCCAGCCGCGGCGGGCGATCTCCTGCTGCGCGAGGCCCTGTCGCATATTGGCTGGCACCGCGACGTCCATCATCTTCGGATTGGACAGGTTCAGGCTGTTCATCAGACCGGCGTACTCGTCGACCGACTTCACCTGCAGCCGCGGATTCCAGCGCTTCTCCTCGCCGATTGTGCTGACGGTGTCGCCTTTGTAGTCGTGCGCGGGGAACACCATCGTCTCGTCAGGCAGCCGCAGCAATCGGTGGAAGATCGAGTCGTACTGCGCGCGCGGATCGCCGTTCTGGAAATCGGTGCGGCCAGTGCCGCGGATCAGCAGCGTGTCCCCGGTGAACGCGCGGTCGGGCATGATGAAGCTGTAGGAGTCGTCGGTGTGGCCAGGCGTATAGGCGACATCCAGGCTGATCCCCTCGATGCCGAGCCGGTCGCCATCGGCGATGCGCATCGACACCACGTCCACGCTGGACTGCTCGCCCATCACGGTGATGCAGCGCGTGCGGTCGCGCAGCGCGCCGAGGCCGGTGATGTGGTCGGCATGCAGATGGGTGTCGATCGCCTTCACGAGTTTCAGATCCAGCTCGCGGATGAGTTGCAGATAGCGATCGACTTTCTCCAGCACCGGATCGATAATCAACGCTTCGCCACCGCGGCGTGATGCGAGCAGATAGGTGTAGGTACCGGATGCCGCATCGAACAACTGCCGAAAGATCACAATCGCCTCCCAGTGCGGTCAATTGGAGAACCCACTATCCCGCATCGACGGCGGCAGACCATGTGAATCTCTTCACACTCAATCGACGGTAGGAGTGCCGACGTAGCGCGAAGTCGGCCGGATCATCCGTCCGGTCTTGTGCTGCTCCATCGCATGCGCCAGCCAGCCGGCGCAGCGCGACACCGCGAACACCGGTGCGAACGCCACGCGTGGGATGCCGACAGCATCGAGCAGCAATGCGGAGACCATCGCCGGCGAAACCCTCCCATAGCAGGGCAACCGTTCCCTCACAGCCATGCCGAGTGACAAGGTCCGGCAAGGCGACCTCGCGGACCCAGAGCATGCCACGCTCGCGGTTGGTGTGGCTCAACACGGTTTCCGCGGCGACGACGCCCTCAAGCCCGCTTGGCATGATCGTTTTCCGCTTCCCTTGCGCCCACAGAATGGCAGCCCTTGAACCGATGCCGCCAGCCTGCCAAAACCAGGGCGACCAATGGGGGACCGCCTTGAAGACGCCGAGGACCTTGACCGAAGGCCAGCGTGCCTACGAAGCGAAGCGGGCCGCGAAGGCCGGCATGAGCCTGGAGAAATGGCTGAACAGCAAGCAGCGCCAGCAGGAGGCCGAGACACGCGCCAAGGAGAAAGCCGTCGTGGCGGTCAAGCCCCCGAAGAAGCCTGGCCTCTTTTCCCGTCTTC
This sequence comes from Acetobacteraceae bacterium, assembly GCA_035569235.1. Classification (GTDB taxonomy): domain Bacteria; phylum Pseudomonadota; class Alphaproteobacteria; order Acetobacterales; family Acetobacteraceae; genus JAMXLO01. Next base: position 13,995 of record DATMND010000393.1, read on the forward strand.
TGGAGCGTGCGCAACGGCCGCTGTAGCGGCAATCGTCGCGCATGCAGACTGGAGTGTAGATCCGCGCAAGCGCTGGATTGCGGTGGCCCGCCGCGACCACGACATCTGGCGCCTCGCCGAACCGGTCCCCGTGGGCGCGGTCTCGACATTCCTCGCCCGGTTGCGGGCCGCGGCGCAGGGCGGGGCAGTGGCTCTCGGCGTTGACATGCCGTTGGGCCTGCCGCGCGCCTATGCGGCAAACCTTCCCGAGCGAGACTTCCTGCATTTCCTGACAACGACCGCAACGCGGCCGGATTTCTTCCAGGTCTGCGCGTCACTCACCGAGGTGGGGCCTGGACGGCCATTCTATCCGGCGCGCGGTGTGGCCGGCATGACGCGTGCCGCACACGCCGAGGCGCTCGGTCTGGACGGCGCCGCCGCACTGTCCCGCGCCTGCGACCGCGCCACATTGGAACGTCCGGCCGGGGCGCCGCTGTTCTGGACCCTAGGGGCGAACCAGTCCGGCAAGGCTGCAATCGCGGCCTGGCAGGATATGCTCCTGCCGGCCCTGGCAGCCGGGGAGGATGTGCGCCTCTGGCCATTTGCCGGTGCATTTCGGACCCTGCTGGCGCCCGGGGCGGTCGCCCTTGCGGAGACCTATCCCGCCGAGGCGCTTCGCCACCTGGGCATCAGGCTCAAAGGGAGCAAGCGGCGTCAGGCCGACCGCGCGACTGTGGCTGACCGGCTCCGTTCGGCCATGGCGGCGCTGCGAGTATCGCCCGATCCCGGATTGGAGCAGGCCATGACCGGCGGCTTCGGCGCCGATGCCGCCGGCGAGGACAGGTTCGACTGCACCCTCGGCGTGCTTTGCGTCTTGAACGTCTTGGCCGGCAATCGGCCCGACGATGCTCCGGCCGATCCGTGGATCACGTGCTGGGAGGGGTGGGTCTTGGGGCAGACCGCCATGCCATCGGGCTGGTCCATTGCAGCCGCCGGAGGGGAGGCCGAAAAGAAAAAGGCGCGTCCGACTGGACGCGCCCAAGGTTGCTTTCGGTAACGGCGGCACTCTTGCATGATTCGATGGATTTTGACAAGCCGCAAGAAAGTCGCCTGATGACCAATTCGACGAGCCCGTCCAGATTGTTGGAATGGAAGGGGTTGGAGCCCGGCCGCATGCCCGTCTTCCTCGGCTACGACCAAACCGAGCGCATGATCGCGGCACTGCTCGACCGGGCCGCGCTGTGGCAGCCCGAAGCGGTGGTGGGGATCGCGCGCGGCGGGCTGGTGCCGGCAACCATGGCGGCGGGCATCCTTGCTCTACCCGTGGCAATGGTCGGATTCGAGCGTGCCGCCGGCTCAGCCGCCTGGATCGGTCCGCCGCCATCGGCCCGCCGTATTCTGTTGGTGGATGACGGCTGCAGCACCGGCCGCACCATGGCAGCGGTGCGCGGAGCTCTGGTGCGCGAAGGCCGCGACTGCCTCACTCTGGCCGTCGTGCATGACCCGGAAGTCACGTCCTACGTTCCCGATCTGTCACACGCGATGCGGACGCTGTGGCGGTTTCCCTGGGAGCGCGGCGAGACGACGCCGGCAGGACGGGCGTTGCGCGCCACCGGTGCGGGACCCAACCGGACGACGGAACTGCCATTCTACGGGCTGGACCTCGACGGCGTGTTTCTGCCGGACGTGCCCGACGCGGTGTATCTTGCCGATATCGACGATGCGGTCGCCCGGCGACACCTCCTGGAGCCGTTCACCTCGCTGCCCTACTTTGCCTCGGAGCGAGCGGTGGTGATTACCGGTCGGCCGGATTCCGATCGTGAGCGAACCTGCGCCTGGCTGGCCCGCTGGGGACATGGCGCATTGCCGCTGGAGTGCCGTCCCTCGGACATGCCGCACGATCCCGATCGGGTGGCCCGCTACAAGGCCGAGGCGGCGACGCGCTGGGGCTGCACGCATTTCGTCGAAAGCGACGCCGAACAGGCGCTGCGGATCGCCGCGCACGCACCGCATCTGGTGGTGAGCTGGTGGTCGGCCCGGGATGCGCGCGCCTGGCTGATCGGAGTGGCGGCGCAGCCGGTGGAGCCGTAGGGTGCAAACGTGAAGACGATCGGTTAGAGCCCGCGCCATGATCGGTCGTGACAGGTTCAATCCCAAGCGCCGGTTGCAGCCGATCGCCCGCACAACAGCCGAACGCAGATTTCTTGATGCGCTTGCCAGGCGCGTCCGCTATGGCGGAAACCCGGAGCACAAGCGGAACCCCGGAGACTTTGGACTAACTCCACCAAGTAGTCCGAGGCCTGGGAAGACGTTATGCGACGATGCAAATGTGCACAGACGATCGGAGGCAGTGGCTCTGCTGCAGGCGGGCTTGCGGCGCGGTCTGGTCAGCGCCCAGACCCGGAATGACTGGCCGCAGAACGTATGGGCGGTCACAGCAGCCGGAATACCTCTGGAGGCCGAACTCGAGAATCAGGCGACCGGCTCATATCACGGCTATCCCATGCCTCATAATGATCCCCTTCGCGAGGATGTGCTCAAACGGTGGGGGTCGCGGTGACTGCAGGAATGTCGATCATCCTCGAGTGGGACGCTGGTGAATTCGGTCCTGTTGAGATCCGATCTACCATGGCTCAGCTCAGGATCGACTTTGGCGAACTGACAGCCACCCGTGCAGAGGACGATTGGTCACAATCCGTGCACTCCTGGGCACGACTCTCCGCCTATCCTCTGGCGCTTTGGTTTGCTTCCTCCTGGTGGCGATTACGATGGGAGTCGGCCCCACTCGGCAGGCCCAACGCTGCATGGCGGATGGCGCATGAGATTGCGGGAGCTGGAGGCGGCTTCGTATGGCCGACTGTCAGGTTGACACCCGATGGCGAGATGATGGAGGCCGTCTGCTCTCCTTCTCCACAGAACGTGCGCGAACCCTTGCGATATCTCGCCTCATTCACCGCTCGGGTACTACCGCCGTCATACGAGCGTGCAATCGATGACTTCATCGCCTCTGTGCTTGAGCGGCTGGACGTCGTGGGCGCAAGGGACACGGAACTCCATGCATTGTGGCAGGACCTCTGGGGCGAGCGGACCGACCCGCCCATGGCGAGGTTGCGGCAATTGGAAGCAAGACTTGGCTTTGAACCAGGCGAAGCGCCGGAGACTGTTCTGACCGGACTGCAAGCTTTGTCCGTTGAGGGCGGCTCCGCCGCAGTGGCTGAAGTCGCAACATCATGTGCCGGCGATGACCCGAGCGAAGCTTTCAGCCGTGTGGCGCAATTTGTGCGGTCAAAGCCTATACGTGGCAGATTGCCTTCCATCGACGGCTTGGCGATGCCCGACGATCAGGCTGGTACTCTAAAGGAGCCACCTCTGCCCTGGGAGCGAGGACGATCGCTTGCGCGCACCGCACGCAAGTACTGGAACATCAGTAGTGAATCGATAGAAGATCACGCACTGTCCGAGCTGCTTGGCATTTCGCAGTCCCGCCTTCGCTATGGCGGGCCAATCAATGAGAGTGCACCCCTGGGTCTGGCGATGCGCCGAACTTCGGTCGAGCGGGTGGACCTGCTGTTTCGAACGAGGCGGCACACCGGAAGACGGTTTGAGGCCGCGCGATTCCTCGCCGATCATTTGATGGCTCCCAGCGACGATCGGTGGTTGCCGGCAACTGATGCCAGGACGGCACGCCAGCAAAAGCAGCGCGCATTTGCCGCTGAATTCCTGTGCCCGATACACGCCGTTGAGTCGTTCCTGAACGAGGACTACTCGCAGGAGGCCATAGAGAGGGCTGCCGAGCATTTTGGAGTGTCGCCGCTCACCATGCGCAGCCACCTCGCGAATAACGATCGCATAGAACGCTTCCCGCGCCCACGACTTTGAGCTTCAGCCCGAATATAAACCGGCGGATTGCGCCTTCACCTTGATCAGCGACACCAGCAGGTCCAGCGTCGGTGTCGGCACACCTACCATCCGCGCCATGTCCAATGGCACCGTGTAGAGCGCATCGATCTCCATCGGCCGTCCGGCCTCGAGGTCCTGCAGAATGCTGGGCCGATGCATGAGCCGTGTGTTGGCGGCGACGACACGCTCGGCGTCGATATCGAGCGGATAGCCCATCGCGAGCGCGATCGCCTCGGCTTCGGCCAGCATGCGGCGCGAGCATTCGATCAGCGCGGGCTCCTCGTGCGTCTCGCGCACCGGCGATTGCGTCAGGACGCACATCGGGCCGGCGCTGAGATTGAAGGCGAGCTTCTGCCAGATCAGCGCGCGGATGTTGTCGGCGATCGCCACCGGCAGATCGGCGGCACGAAACGCCGCGGCAAGCGATTCGACGCGCGGCGAGGTGGTGCCGTCCGGCTCACCGAATACCGTGCCGCGACCGGCGCCGGCGAGCAGGCGGACCACCCCGGGTGCCGGCACCGAGCACGCGGGCCAGAAAATGCCGGCGATCGCGCGCTCCGGCCCCACCGCGTTCCACAGCACGTCGCCAGGATCGAGGCGCGGCAAACGACGGTCGTCGAACGGACCGCCGTGTGAATGGAAATACCACCAAGGGATGCCATTCATCGCGAATGCCACGGACGTCGCGGGCCCGAGCAGCGGACCGATGGTTGCTGCGACCGCCGGCAGCGCAGGCGCCTTCACCGTGACGATCACCGCGTCATGCGAGCCGAGTTCGGCGGGGTCGTCGGTCGCGCGCGGCTTCACGTTGGTCGCGCCGTCCGGTGTCTCCACCGTCAGCCCGTCGGCGCGGATCGCCGCAAGATGCGCGCCTCGCGCCACCACCGAGACATCGGCGCCGCCCTTGGCGAGAAAGCCTGCGAGGTAACCGCCAACAGCGCCGGCGCCGAAAACGCAGATCCTCACGATGTCGGTTGAGTGTGACGGTCTTTCGTCATGCCAACAGCTCCAATGCCGCGCGCGACAGCGCCTGCACGCCGAAGCCGATGCAGCGTTCGTCGGGCTGGTAGGCCGAATTGTGCAGCCTGTCGTGGCGGCCGGGCTGCGATGATCCGACGCGCAACTGGAATGCCGGCACCAGATCGGCCATCAGCGCGAAGTCCTCTCCGCCGAGGCTGGCCTCGCCTTCGACGATCACATCGCCGAACTGCTTGCGGACGGCGGCGACCGCAGGCATCAGCACGCGGTCATCGTTGCGCAGCGGCGGCACGCCGCGATGGTAGCCCACCTCGCAAACGACACGCATCCCTTCGAGCATCCCGGCGGCAAGACGCTTGATCGCGGCTTCCGCGGCATCGCGCGCCTCGGGGTGCAGCGTGCGCACGGTGCCTTTGATCAGGCACGTATCGGGGATGATGTTGTAGGTGGTGCCGCCCTGGATTGCGCCGACCGTCACCACCGCCGGCAGGGTCGGCCGCACCTCGCGCGATACGATGGTCTGCAACTGAGCGACCAGGATCGCAGCGGCGACAATCGGATCCACTGTGGTGTGTGGATGGGCGGCATGCCCCGACTTGCCGCGCACCACGATGTCAAACCGGTCGGACGCCGCCAGGCACGCTCCGTGCACGAAGCCGAACGTCCCTGCGGGCATCTCCGGGTGGTTGTGGAACCCGAGCGCGAGATCGACTTTGGGTCCGTCCATGATGCCGTCGTCGAGCATCGCCTGCATGCCGCCAAGGCCCTCCTCGGCCGGCTGGAACACCAGCTTCACCGTACCGGCGATCTGCGGCGCCAGTTCCTTCAGGACTGCGGCCACGCCAAGCAGGGTGGTGGTGTGCACGTCGTGCCCGCAGGCATGCATCAGGCCGGACTTCGTGCTGGCAAAGGCGAGGCCGGTCTTCTCCTCGATCGGCAGTGCATCCATGTCGGCGCGGATCGCCAGCACAGGGCCAGGGCGACCGCCTTGGATCAATCCCACCACACCGGTGCGACCCACCCCGGTCTGGTGGCGGATGCCCAGCCGAGTGAGTTCGCGCGCCACGACGCCAGCCGTGCGAACTTCCTCGAAGCCGAGTTCCGGATAAGCGTGGATGTCGCGCCGGATTTCGATCAGCCCGGGCTCGATCCGCTGGGCTGCGTCGCGTATCGCGGTGGTGGGATCGTTGGCGAGACTATGGGACATTGCGGCGGGCTCATTCAGGTAACAGAACGGGTCATGTTGGGCGGGGGCGGGGCGGGGGCAAGCCGGTGGTGGTCATCCAGCCCTGGCGCGTGATGCCTCGGCCCCGGGAGACTGCGCCCGGCAGCACTGAACAGTCCGACCGCGCTGCGCGCGCGGGTGGGACCGAACGCGGCCGCATCATATGCTCACGGATTGTTACCGAAGACTACAAAGTATTACCGACCTATCACGAAGTGGTAGATAGGCCCACACCGACTCAGGAACGAGATCACGTTTGGTTGTCGCAGGAGTATATAGAATTGCACCGTTGGCTCAATCGGATATCATCCAATGACGTGGTAACATCGGTTTGATGGGGATTTAATGGTTGAGTGCCGGGCTGTGCTCGTAAGCGACAAGCGTCTCCTGCGGGATGGCCTGAAGGAGATGTTGCAGAAAAGCCGCATAACCGTGATCGGCGAAGCGCCGGACATCCCCAATCTTCTCGCATCAATGGAGATGCAGGCAGACCCCGAGCTGGTAATCTGTCATATAGCCTCCGACCACAGTGCCGAAGCCGGCCTGGATTTGGTTTACGGCCTGCGCCAGCACTTCACCCGGGCAAAGCTGGTCGTCCTCGCGGATGCATGCACAAAGTCGCTCCTGTCGAGCTTCGTCGGTGCGGACGTGAATGCCATTCTTCTCACCAGCATATCAAGTGACATGCTGCAGCGGTCGCTCGAGCTGGTCCTGTTCGATCATCGGCTGTTCCCGGCAGAAATCATGTCGCTGATTACGGATCGTGCTCTGGCAAGACTGCCTCTCCATCCCACCCCTGTTGGGCGTGCGATATTCAACGCGACCAGTTCCCTTCCGGCCGGCGGCGATGAAAATCAGACAGCGCTGCCGCACGCGATCACATCAGACCCGCAATTGAAGGTCGCACTATCCAAACGTGAGCAGCAGATCATCGACTGCCTCGTCTGCGGATTGCCGAACAAGAGCATCGCGCGTGAACTGAACATCACAGAGGCAACGGTCAAGGTTTACGTGAAGGGCCTGCTGCGGAAGATCAAGGTAAGCAACCGCACGCAGGTTGCAATCTGGGCACTTCAGCAGTCTCCTCCGCTCAGCAGAGACCAGTCCGTCCCTGCCATGGAGGCGCTGGCCGCGCCGGTCGAACTGCACGGCCAGCCTGTGTCGCCGGTCGCATTTCCCGGGTGACGCATGGACAACTGTGAGTCGGTGGTGACCATCTGCACGTCGCCGGTGAGTGCGGTTCCGGCCGTCGCGATGTGAGCGGTGGCCGGCACGGCGTCTTCTTGTAACATTGCTGGAAGACTTTTGTCGTAGGACGACTCCCGTGAACCGGGCATTATCCCTGCGATGAAATTCCTGCACGCTGCCGACATTCATCTTGACAGTCCGCTCGCCGGGCTGCGTGTCCGCGCCGACCTGCCAGAAGCCGTGATCCGCCACTCCACCCGTCGTGCGTTCACCGCGATGATCGATCTTGCACGGGCCGAGGACGTGGCGTTCGTTATAATCGCCGGAGACCTATACGACGGCGATTGGAAGGATTTCTCCACCGGCCTGTTTTTCGCCGACGAGATGCGGCGGCTGGGACGCCCCTGCTTTCTGTTGCGCGGCAACCACGATGCGCGCTCGCTGATCACCCGCAACCTTACTCTGCCGTCCAACGTTCGTGAATTCTCGTCGCGGACCTGCGAGACCGCGACTCTCGCCGATCTCGGCGTCGCGCTGCACGGGCATTCGTTTCCGAACCGTGCGGTCAGGGAGGATCTGTCTGCCGGTTACCCTGCGCGGATTGCCGCCATGCTCAATATCGGCGTGCTGCACACATCGGCCGAGGATCCGGGGGAGCACGAGACCTATGCGCCCTGCTCCGTCGCGGACCTGACCGTGAAGGGCTACGACTACTGGGCGCTCGGCCATATCCATGCCCGGCGCGTGCTCGCCGAAAACCCCTGGATCGTGTTCCCCGGCAATCTGCAAGGGCGCCACCCGAAGGAGACCGGGCCGAAGGGCTGCACGCTCGTCACCGTTGAGGACCGTCATGTCGTGGCGGTCGAGCACCGCACGGTGGACGTGCTGCGCTGGGCAGCGCTGGAGGTGGACGCGACCGCCGCCGATGTGGCAACGCTCACCGGGCGGATCGCCGACGAGGTGCGGTCGGCGATCGCCACAGCCGACGGCCGGCCGGTTTTGGCGCGAATGACGCTCATCGGTGCGACGGAACTGCATGGCACGCTGCAGGGCGACACCGAACGCCTCGCCGCCGAGTGCCGCAACGCCGCGTTCGAAGCGGACGGCAGGCTGTTCGTGGAGTCGGTGCGCGTGCGCACGCATCCGGTGCCGGTGGCGGACGACGACGTGCTGGCGCCGCTGCGTGCCGCCTTCGCGGCCGGGCTGGACGATCCGGCGCTTGTCGCCTCGCTGCTGGCGGAACTCGCGTCAGTGCGGCAAAGGCTCCCGGCATCCGCGCGCGCAGACCTGGACCTTCCCGACGACGCGGACGGTCTGCGTTCCCTTGCCGAGGAGGCATGGCAGATCGCTGCAGATAAACTGGCGGCCGCCGAAACCGGATGAAACTCACCCGCCTCGACCTGCTGCGCTACGGCCATCTCTCGGATGTGGCGCTCGATTTCCCCGAGGACGCCGCGCTGCACGTCGTGCACGGCGCGAACGAGGCGGGCAAATCGACGGCGCTCGCGGCCATCGCTGATGCGCTGTTTGGATTCGGCCACCGCACCGATTTCGATTTTCTGCACGGCGCGCCGCATCTGCGCATCGGCTTCGCGGTCCTGGCCCGCGACGGAACCCGGGGAAAATTCGTTCGCCGCAAAGGTCGCCGCGACACGCTGCGCGATGCAGCCGATGCCATCGTCTCGGAGGACGCGCTGGTTCGCTTTCTGGGTGGCGCCAGCCGCGAATTGTTCGAACGCAGCTTCGGTCTCGGCGGTGCGCGGTTGCGTGCCGGCGCCAAGGAATTGCTGCGCAGCGGCGGCGATGCGGGTGAAAGTCTGCTGGCGGGCGCTGGACTGCTCAACCTGCGCACCGCTTTCAATGCGCTGGATGACGAGGCGAAATCGCTGGTCGGCGACGGACGCGGCCGGCGGCGTCTCTCCGAGGCCGTCGACGCTTGGCGCATGGCGCAGCGTGCCATCGACGAACGAGCGGTCGCACCGCGCGCGTGGCAGGAAGCGGACGCCGCACATACGGAGGCCGAGACGGCATTGGCATCCGTCCAGGCGGCGATACGGGCGCTGACCATCGAGGACAGCCGACTGCAGCGTGTCCGCCGCGTCGCGCCGCGGCTGGCCGAGCTTGATGCGGCGCATGCCGCGTTGGTGCTGGTCGCCGATGCACCGCAACTCCCCTCGGACACCGAAAGCGTGCGACAGGCTGCGATTGCGGCACGCCGCGATGCGGCACGCGACGTGGAGCGGGAAACCGCGGACGCAACACGTCTTGTCGAGGCGCTTGCGGCGCTTTCGCATGATGCCGCGGCGCTCGCAATGCAGGAGGCGATTGATGCGCTCGCTGCAAGGCGAGCGGTGGTGCTGCAGGCTGTGGACGATGTGCCCAAGGTGCGCGGCAAGATCGCGGCTCACCGCGCAAAGGCAGCCGATGCGCTGGAAGATCTTGGGGTTTCCCTGGCCCCCGAGGCAGCCCGCGATGGCGTGCCGCCTGTGGGCGTGCGGCGCGCGGTGCAACGCCTGATCAGCCAGCGTGCCGCGCTGGCGGCCACTGCCTCGGCGGCCGGGCAAAGCCTGGCGGCAGCGCAGCGGCGGCGCGACCAGGCCGCATCGGCACTGCAGGCCACGCCCGCGCCGCCGTCTCCCGAATTGCTCCGCCGAACGATCGACGAAATGCGCGGCGAGGGTCCGCTCGATACGGAGCTTGAGCGTGCCGCACGCGCACTCTCCGATGCCGAACGTGCCGCCGACGCCGCGCTCGCTGCACTGCCGATCTGGCACGGAGACATGGACGGGCTTGGCACCTGTCGGCTGCCGCTTCCGGCCGACATGGCTGGCGGGGCCGCGCGGCTCGATGCGGCTGCGAAGGCTCTGGCCGACGAACGCGACGCTTCGGCCAGGCTGCTGGCAGAGATCGCCACGTTCGAGGAGGACGTTTCGCGTCTAGGCCGGGGCGAGACGGTGCCCACGCCCGACACAGTGACCGCGGCACGCTCCGCACGGGATCGGGTCTGGCGGTTGTTGCGCCGGATATATGACGGTGGCCCGCCTCCGGACGCCGCGGACCTCGTCGAGCTGCCGTCAGGCCCACTGCCCGACGCCTTCGAGGCCCTGCGCGATCACGCCGATCGTCTGGCGGATCGCCGGGCAGACGATGCACAGCGCGTTGCGGATTTTCTGTCCGCGACGGCACGCCTCGACTTTCTGCGGCGGCGGCGCGCCGAGTCCGATGCCGCACTGGTTTCCGCGCAGGCCGCGGCCACCGACGCGGCAGCTTCATGGCGTGAGCTATGGGCGCCAGCCGGTTTGATCCCCGAAGGACCGATGGCCATGACGGAATGGCGCCGGGGCCGCGATGACGTGCTCCGGCTCGCCGAATCGGCTTCCCAGGCACGCCGCCAGTGCGACGACGTTGCGGGGCGGCGCACCCGTGCCATGACTGCGCTCGCGGCACTGCTCCCGGCCAAGGAGCACGATACGCTCGCCGCGCTGCTGCTGCGGGGTGAAACCGAGTGCAATACCGCCGAGGCCGCGGTGGCGGCGTTCCGTGCCCGCGCAGAGACACTCGCTCGGGAGGAGGCGCATCTGCCCGAGCTGCTTGACGCGTCGATTGCAGCCAGGGCAGCGCTTGACGCATGGCAGCACGGCTGGGCGACCGCCGTCACGGCGTTGGGGCTGGCTCCGGATGCCTCGATCGAGGCCGCCGAGGCAGCGCTCGACGCATGGCGGCGAGTAGCCGAGGTCGCCCCCGCCTGGCGCGAGGACGAACAGCGGGTCGCGGATATGGCGGCCAGCATCGATGCGTTCGCCAGCGATGTGCGCGTTGTGCAGGCACGCCTTGCCGACGCAGCGTCGGACGAACCGGCGCCGGTGACAGCGGCGCGTTTGGCCCGCCGCCTGGGCGACGCGCGCAAGGCGGCAGACGACGCGGCAGAGCTGACACGCCGGATTGCCACGCACGAGGCGGCAGCAGCCGATGCGGGCCGCCGCCTGCGCGCTGCCGAGGAAGTCTTGGCCACCTTGCGCAGCCTCGCGGGCGCTGCGGACGATGTCGAATTGGAGCTGGCCATCGAGCGCGCGAAGCAGCGGGATGCGGCGGCCGGCGAGATCGCGCGCATCCGGCAAGCGCTTCTGGCGCAGGGCGACGGGCGGACGGAGGACTCATTGCGCGTCGAGGTCGCTGGCATCGATCCTGATGTCGTGGTCGCGCGGATCGACGAGATCGCGCGCGAGTTGACCACGCTTGGCGAACGTCGCGAGTCGCTCAGTGCCGAACGCACCCGGGCGGAAGCGAAGCTGGCGGAAATGCGGATCGGCGGGGACGCCGCGACAAAGGCGCAGGAGGCCGAAGATGCGTTGGCCGACGCGATCGCCGCCGCCGAACGGTACGCGCGGCTGCACGTCGCCCGGGCATTGCTGCGGTTTGGCATCGACAAATTCCGCAGCGAACAGCAGGGGCCGATGCTGCGCGCGGCTGGGGCGCATTTCACGCTGCTGACCGATGGCCGCTATGTGCGCCTCGGCGTGGGTGAGGATAGCTCCGGCCGCACGGTGCTGCTCGCGATCCGCGGCGACGGCGTTACGGAGTGTCCCGTCGAGGCTCTGAGCGAGGGCGCACGCGACCAGCTTTACCTGGCGCTGCGCGTCGCCGCGATCGAGGATCACGCCAGCAAGGCCGAGCCGTTGCCGTTCATCGCCGACGACCTGCTGGTAAATTTCGACGATGCACGCGCCGCGGCGGGCATTGCGCTTCTCGCGGAACTTGGGCGGACGACTCAGGTGATCCTTTTCACCCACCACGACCATATTGCCGCGCTTGCCGCTGGGTGGGCGGGTGTGGCCGTCCAACGATTGCCCGCTCTGGCTGCGCTGCCAACCCCGCCTGTGGCCGCCAACGCCGCAGATTGACGGGAACGGGAACGGGGGCAAATTTCAAATTCTTCCCCCTCCCATTGCGGGAGGGGTTGGGGGGAGGGGTGCCACCTACGCAATAAAAAGTCGTGGCATCGTTGCTTTGCTTGACTTCGTGGCGCCCCCGTTCCCCAACCCCCTCCCGCAAGGGGAGTGGGAGGCATCATCCTAAATCCGGCAGTTGGCTGATTGCCTCTGTGGGCCGAATCGGCTGAACAGTAGGCGATGGCCCCATCTGTTCCAGCGCTTTCGCCTCACCCTGCGGGTGAACAACCATCGGTAGAGGAGTTCTCCGCGATTGCGGAGACGTTTGCCGGTCGTGTGCACGTCGAGTGGGACAGCGGCGGCCTTGTGACGCCACTCGGGCAGCTACCGTTTTTCATCGAGTATCTGAAGCAGGCTGGCCTGTTCGACGGCTGGGTGGCGGATTGCCCACTGACGTTCAGCAGTCCGAACGCACCCTCCAAACGCGATCTGCTGGGCACGGTGCTGTTGTCGGTCTTGTCGGGGCATTACCGCTACGCCCACATCACGACGCTGCGGTGCGATGCGGTTAACCCGCGGTTGCTGGGCATGAAGAAGGTGGTGAGCGAGGACGCGGTGCGCCGCGGCCTGGCGAAGATTGACGAAGTGGCGGGCCTGGCGTGGCTGCAGACCCATCTCGACTACTGCTCCTCGCCGCTGCTGAGCGAGCCGTGGGTGCTCGACATCGATAGCACGATCAAGCCGCTGTATGGGCAGCAGGAAGGCGCGATGGTGGGTTACAACCCACATAAACCTGGGCGTCCCTCGCACTGCTACCACACATACATGATGTCAAACCTTCGCCTGGTGCTTGGGGTGGATGTGCAGCCTGGCAACGAACACACGCCGAAGCATGGCCACGCCGGCCTGTGGTCGCTGCTGCATCGGCTTGGGCGCAGCCGCTGGCCAGCGCTGGTGCGGGGCGACGTGGCATGGGGTGTCGAACCGGAGATGGCGCGTGCCGAACAGGAGGAGCTGAAATATCTGTTCCGCCTGCGCATGACGGCAAACGTCAAGCGGGCACTGACGAAAATGATGGCCGAGAGCGACTGGACGAATGCCGGTCACGGGTGGCAGGGCAAGGAGACAAAGCTGCGACTGGTGGGCTGGAGCCGGCAACGTCGTGTCGTCCTGCTGCGCCGCAAGCTCGATCGGCCGCTGGCGCTGATCGATCGCACCGAGCCGCAACAGCCGCGGCTCAGCTTCGTCGAGGTCGGACCCGATCGGGAGCTGTGGGAATATGCCGCATTGGTGACGTCGCTGGGCAACGAGATCCTCACGCTGGGCCAGTTGTACCGCGATCGGGGAGATTGCGAGAACACGTTCGACGAGTTGAAGAACCAGTGGGGTTGGGGCGGCTTCACGACACACGACTTGAAGCGTTGCCGACTGCTCGCTGGCAGCGTTGCATTGATCTACAACTGGTGGAGTTTGTTCGTCCGTCTGGCCGACCTCGATCATCGGCCTGAGGCGATCACCAGCCGCCCGCTGCTGATGCAGGCGATCGCTCGGCAGACCCAACACGCCGGGCAGGTCACGTTGACAATCAGCAGTACGCACGGTGAGCAACACAGAGCGCGCCGCGCCTATCTGCGGATCGCCCGCTTTCTGGCGCAGCTACGTCAAACTGCGGAGCAGTTGGATCTGGTGCAACGGTGGTATCGGATCCTGAGCGAAGCGCTTAAACGCTACCTGAAGGGACGCCAGCTCGACCCGCCACAGCGTCTCGCACCGGCCTGAGCTGCTCGCGTTGGTTGTAAGGCGCTGACAATCCGGATGCCGATCGAAGGGCAACTGCCGGATTTAGGATTACTGTGTTCGTTCCCGCGCAGAGACGGGCGTATTGCACGCCATCTCGACCCCACGGATAGAGGCCCTGTTTATGGCGTGCAATGAAGAGCGGTTTTCGCGCAGCGGCGCGGCGCACGAACCTCTCCGCGGAGGTTCCTCAGCTGGAATCCACGCCGGTGCGCGAAAACCGCTCTTCATTGCACGCCATGATAACACGCCATAAATCGAACGTTGCGTAACAAAGTATCGACTTCGGGCCAAAACCAGCCTCCGACCCAGCTCCTTACCGTATAAAATCGCAGCACTGCGGGAGGCACACCATTACCGGCAGCAGCTTCGCCTCCCACTGCCGGATGCATTCATGGCTGACAGTGAAACCGCGCAACAGCATGATCTCGCTGAGGT
>DATMND010000394.1:0-13527 GCA_035569235.1 Acetobacteraceae bacterium
GTCGGCGCCATTCCGTCCGGCAGGGTGATTGCAAAACCTTCAATCCACGTCTTGCTATTATGTCGTCCGACCCAATCTCCGAATGGCCTCACGACATCACCGATGTTGTGGATGTGGGCAAGCACCCTCGCGCCCTGGATGGTTTCGTTCGGAACGGTAGGCTCCGTCGTTTGGCCGAGGGATTCGAGACATTGAATATCTGCTTCCCGGACTGTGAATCCCGCTTGCCAAAGCACAGGATCATCGAAGGTCACACGGTCACCCCGGATGTCAACGTAATTAAGCTGACGATGCATCGCAATGAACCAGAAAAACGTGTCCGGAAACATGCCGGACGACAGAAACGTTACATTGGTTCCGGGCCTGCAGAACACAATGTTGGTCATGCCGGCGCCAACCGAGCCAACGACGTGCTCAGCGCCCTTGAACAGGGAAATCTGCTCTTCCAGGCTCAAGGAGCCGGGTTCGATCACATAAAACCCTTTGGCGGCAAGACGCCTGGCCACCTCATCTTCGTTATGCATGAGGCGCCCGCGCCGCCAGCCGGGGATACGTCTTACAAAGAGTTTTCGGTGCGGGCCCGACGGGATCGGAGCAGCCATATCGACCACTACCTGAACGGCTAGCGGCGACAGGTAACCGCCGTGGTCGGCGAGACCGGTGAAGAATACGACCTCCTCGAAATGGACGGGCTCGCGAAAGTCCATCATCAACACGCGGTCCAGGTCGATGCCCAGCCGTCGCAGGGACCGCAGGATCACATCCTGCATCGGTGGCGATGACCGGTGTGTCACATATCGCGGATTTCTGTCGCCGAACAGTTTTTGTCCGAGCAAGGCCAACGGCACCATGTATAGCAGATAGTGGCCGTAGTTGTTGGCTGCGCGCCGCTTCGCCACGATACCGACCCCGTCGAAGTGGGGCATCGCTTGCGCCTCAACGAGCCGCTCTATATCGCCGAGGGCCCGTTGGAGCTCTTCCGGTGTGTAGTCATCATCGACGTTGCCGATGATTTGCAGGTTGTCATCAACGATAAGGTTTTCGTCGATGATATAGCCGCCATTCAAATGGAAGACTTCTATATTACGCTCATCGAACAGACCGCGCTTCCAGGCCTGTTCCATCGCAGCTCTCACCCCGGGATCGATCAGTTCGGGGTTGATTATGTGCGGATAGACCGCCTTGAACGCCGGCGACTTGATCAGTCCCGACGGTTCCAGCAGGCGCCGCTTGCCGGCGAGCGGGCTGGTGCCCTGATTCGGTGCATCATGGTCAATCATTAGCCAAAGGTTAACATCTCCCGGCGCGGCGCCAAAGCCCTTTAGCGCCTGGCGGACTGGGCCAGCCCAGGCTAGCCTTGGCCGGCGATGCCGCTCAGTCGCCGGTGACCGCCAGCGCCGGCTGGGTCGGTGCGATCCGCAGCACCAGCATCGAGGCCAGCAGGCACGCCAGTCCGCTTGCCAGAAACGCGAGCAGATAGCTGCCCGTCCAGGTGCGGACGATGCCCGCACCGACCGCCGCCGTGGCGCCGCCGATCTGATGAGTGGCGAAAATCCACGACATGATCACCGGCGCCGATTTCCTGCCGAAGACATCGTTCACCAGGGCGAAGATCGGCGGCATCACCGCGATCCAGTCCAGCCCGTAGAATACCGCGAACACCGTCAGGCTCACGGTGTCGAAGCTGGTATAGGGCAATAGCAGCAGTGACAGGCCGCGCAGCCCGAAGATCCAGAACAGCAGGATGCGCGGATTGAAGCGGTCAGTCAGCCAGCCGGAGATGGCGGAGCCGATCAGGCTGAACACGCCGAGCGAAGCCAGGATGCCGGCGCCCGCGAACTGCGAGTAGCCATGATCGACGCAGAAGGCGATCAGATGCGTGCCGATCAGCCCATTGGTGGAAAACCCGCAGATGCCGAAGCTCAGGGCGAGCAGCCAGAAGTCCAGCGAGCGCGCGCCGCGGATCAGCCCGTCCATCGCCACCGAGAAGGGATTGCCGGCACGCGGTGGAGCGGGCGGCTCGACGACGGCGCCAAGCGGGCCGAGACCGATCGCGGCTGGTGACTCCGGCAGCAGCAGCGCCGCCAGCGGGATCAGCACCGCTATCGTCAGGGTCACCGTGATCGAGACGCTCTGCCAACCATAGTCCTGCGACAGGCGCCCCAGGATTGGCAGGAAGATCAATTGTCCTGCCGCATTGGCCGAACTGAGCAGCCCCATCGCCAGGCCGCGATGCGCGACGAACCAGCGGTTCGCCACCGCCGCCGCCATGCCGACTGCGCCGGCGCTGGAGCCGACGCCAACCAGCAGCCCCCAGGTGAAGAAGAGCTGCCACGGCGCCGTGATGAAGGTGGAGAGCCCGGTGCCGACCAGCAGCAGCGTCAGACACAGCAGGATCGTGCGGCGCAACCCGAGCGTCTCCATCAGCCCTGTGGTGAACGGTCCTGTCAGGCCGAGCAGCAGGATGTTGAGCGAGATCGCGGCGGAGATCGTGCCGACGCTCCAGCCGAAGGCGCGCTCCAGCGGCACGATGATGACGCCGGGCGCCGCGCGCACGCCGACTGCGCCAAGCGTTACCGTGAAGGCGACGGCCAGCGCGATCCAGGCGTAGTGAATGCGACCCGAGCAGAGTCTTGCCAGTGCGGCGGTCATATGAGGTGCCTTTGCGCTGCTGCTCCGGATCGTCCGCGTGATCCTTCAGTTCGAGCGACGGGGCGGGCGCTCCGGTGCGCGCGCGTGCGAGCCGCCATGCTCAGGCCATTCCCATGGGCCATCCACATCGACGCCCATGTCGCGCAGCATTTGCACGTGGTCCTCGGCGTTGTCCCGCGGCCGGTAGCCGAGGAACTCCCAGTTCGGATCGAACGTCTTGATGCGCGTGTTGTTGGAATAGCCGTTCACAACAAGGCAGCCGGGGTCGGGGTGACGCAGCGCGCAGTCCACAAGCCGCGCGACATCGCCGGGCGACATCCATGTCGCGAGCGAGCGCTGGTCGATCGGCAACGGACGATACGTGCCGATGCGCAGCGCGACGGACCGTATGCCGTGCCGATCGAAGTAGCAGCGCAGCATCGTTTCGCCCCACGCCTTGAACGTCCCGTACAGGCTGTCAGGGCGCGGCGGCAGGGCAGGGGAGACGCGCTCGGTGATAGGATAGCAGCCGAACGCGTGGTTGGACGAGGCGTAGACGATGCGCTGCACGCCGGCCAGGCGGGCTGACTCGAACACGTCGAACAGGCCGCGCGCGTTGACGCGGAACAGGTCCTCCAGCGTGTAGGTCCCGCCAACCCCGGTGAGATGCACGACGGCCGCCACGCCCTCCATCAGCCGTTCGACCGCGGCGCGGTCGCTGATATCGGCGACGATGCATTCCTCGTTGGCGGTCGGATCAACGATCGGCTTCACGTCGGTCAGGCGCAGGTTCCGCCACTCGCCGCGGAGGCCATTGCGCAGTGCTGTGCCGATGGCGCCAGCGGCGCCGGTGATCAGGACTCGGTCGGTGGCAGGGTTGATCATCGAGAAGCGCTCCACAATCCAATAGCAGTGTCACCGATCCAATATCGTTGTCACCCCCGCGAAAGCGGGGGCCTAGGCCTGGGCCCCCGCCTTCGCGGGGGTGACGATTATAAGGTGCGGGGGTGACGATTAAGGCATCGCGGTGCCGGTTAGGGCATCGCGGTGCCGGTTAGGGCGCGGGGGTAACGGGTATATCGCGGAAGCGGCGGGCAAAAACGGAGTCGGTGCATTCGGCTACAACCCCTCGGCGCAGCGTGCCACGCGCTCCACCGCGCCGAGATACTCCTCGATGCCGCGTTCCTCCGGCGCCACCAGCACGTGCTCCACGCCGGCGGCCTTGTAGGCGTCCAGCCTGCCACGCAGCGCGCCCGCGTCCCCGCCGTTGTATGCGGTGCGCAGCGAGACGGTGAACCCGCCATCCGGGCGCCCGGCGCGCAGACGCTGCACCATCGCTGGAGCCTGTTCCGGCGTCACGCGGCTACCGTGCCAGCCATCCAACCGTAGCGCCCGCGCGATCGCCGCATCGGATGAACCGCCGATCCAGATCGGGATCGGGGCGCACGGCAGGGGCTGCATGCGCATCGCCTTGATCTCGGCCGGGATCCAGCGCGCGGGAAAACTCACCGGGTCCTCGCTCCACACCGCCTTCATCATGGCAATGCCCTCGTCCATCCGGCGGCCACGCTCGCGGAACGGCACGCCCAGCGCGTTGAACTCGGCTTCCATCCAGCCGACGCCGGCGCCCAGGATCAGCCGCCCTTGCGACAGGTTCTGCAAAGTCGCCAGTTCCTTGGCGAGCGGCAGCGGATGGCGTATCGGCAGCACCAGCACACTGGTGCCGAGCTTCACGCGTTGCGTGCAGGCCGCCGCCCACGTCAGCGTCAGCACCGGGTCCCAGAAATTCGGCGACGGCGGATAGTTCGCATCCTTCGGGATGATGATGTGCTCGCTCACCCAGACATCAGCGAAACCGAGCTCCTCGGCCTGCACGGCGGCGCGCCGGATCGCGTCCGGACCGGCCTTGCGGCCGATGTGGGGCAGATGAATGCCGATTTGCATGATCGAACCTCGTCCCGCTGTTCGGCGACCCTCGCGCGTCGCGCCGGCCGCGTCCAGAGGAACGGCAGACTGGGCTATCGGGCCAGTTGCAGCGTCTTTTCGGGCAGCGCGGGCAGCACGATGCGCACCCTGGTGCCGCGACCCAGCCTGCTTTCGATGCTGAGCGAGCCGCCATGCCTCTCGACCAGACAACGGGCGATCGGCAGGCCTAGACCGGTACCCTCGCGAGGCTCGCCGTCCTCCGCCACCACCTGGCCGAAGGGGGTGAGCGCCGTCGCGATGTCGTCGGGCGCGATGCCGACGCCAGTGTCGTCCACGTCTAGCGCGACCGCACCGTCGCCGTCGCGCGACAGCCGTAAGCATACCTCGCCGCCCGGCGGGGTGAACTTGATCGCGTTGGTCAGCAGATTGAGGAGCACCTGCTTCAGGCGGATCGGATCGCCGCGCACCTTGCAATCCGGCCAGCCGATATCGTGACTGAGCCGGACCTCGCGCGAGCGAGCGAAGCCGCCAACCACGCGCAACGCCTGTTCGACCATGTGCGGCAACGAAACCTTGTGCCAGGAGATCGGTAGTTGCCCCGCTTCCAGGCGGCTGAATTCCAGGATGTCGTTGATCAGCGTGAGCATGTGCTGCCCGGCCTCGGAAATCGCCTGCGCATGATCGGATAGATCGGCCGGCGACGAGACCCCGGTCGCGATCAGGTCGGCATAGCCAATGATAGCGTGCAGCGGTGTTCGCAGCTCGTGTGACAGGCTCGACAGGAACTCGCTCTTCGCTCGATAAGCAGCCAGAAGGCTACGATGGGCCTCGCGCAGCCGGTCGGCGACCAGGCGGTTGATGCGGGCGGTCTCTTGCGCCGCGAGGCCCGCACGGCGCAGCTCGATCGCCTCCATCGCGAGAGCGGCCAGGTCAGTCAGGGCGGCGATCTGGCGAGCGTCAGGCGGTGCGCGCGGGACCGGATCAAGCACGCACAGGATGCCGATCGGCAACCCATTCGGCGCGGTGAGCCACACGCCCGCAAAGAAGCTGGCATGCGGTACGCCGACGACCAGCGGATTGTCGCGGAATCGCGGATCGATGTGGGCGTTCGGTACTACCATGGCCGCGCCGCCGGTCAGCATGGCATGGGCGCAGAATGCGTGCTCGCGGGGTACTTCAGTGGCGTCGAGGCCGAACCGTGCCTTGAACCAGACCCGCCGTTCGTCGACGAGCGAGACGAGGCCGATTGGCGCGGCCAGCAGCGCCGCGGCGGTGCGGACCAGATTGTCGAAGCAGTATTCGGGAGGGGTGTCGAGGATGCCATACTCCCGCAGCGTGGCGAGGCGCCGCGTCTCATCGATCGCTGGCTGGACGTCTGCTTGCACGCGATCATGCCTCCGGCTGGGTTATTACGCTTTGCAGGAAGCAGACCAGACGACATGGATCGTCAATCCAACGTGACCGGCCGCGTGAAATGGCAGTACGGTTGGCGTGGGCGTAACAAGAAGGCTGCAAGCTTGCATGGAAGTGTCAGGCTGAGCCACCTTCGTCGCCCCGGACCGTGCGAGTCCATGCGATAGACGAACCATGACAAATTTGCGTGTGGCAAAGAGCAGGAAACCCAGGCGGGCCGGTTCGCCCCCTAGGCCAACCGCGGGTGCAGGAGCGACGCCAGCCTCGATGCTTGATCCGCTGGCGCCGCCCGACACGTTCGCGCCGCTCGCCACGGAGCGGCTCATCCTGCGGCCACTGATCCCCGAGGACGCCGAGGCGCTGCATCGGCTGGTCAACGACTGGGAGGTCGCGCGGAACCTGACGGTTGTGCCGTTTCCCTACCCAAGGGAACTGGCGGATCAGTGGATCCTGTCCACGCGTAGCGAATTGGCGCGCGGAACCGCCTATCACCTGGCGATCACCGGGCGGGAAGGCGAGCATGAAGTGCTGGTCGGGCTTGTCGGCCTGCACGTCGATGCTGGTGATCGGTGTGGCCGGCTCGGCTATTGGGTGGGCCGGCGCTTCTGGGGCCATGGCGTGGCGACCGAGGCGGCCGATCGGCTTGCTCGCTGGGCGCTCGCCAATCTTAATCTGGACCGTCTGGAAGCTGGTGTCGCCACCGACAATCCGGCATCAGGCGCCGTGCTGCGCCGGATCGGCTTTCGGCAGACCGGCGAGGGCACGGACCACTTCGTCGCGCGTGGCGGGGAGCATCCGGTCTGGCGGTTTGTGGCCACGCGGGACGACATATTTGGCCACGCCGAGGCAGCGCACGAGCCAGCCGCGCCGGGAACCAAGCCGCTGCTGCTGGTCGCGGCCTGCGCATTGATCGACGCCGATGGCCGTGTGCTGCTGGCGCGCCGGCCGGAGGGCAAGACGATGGCCGGGCTTTGGGAATTCCCCGGCGGCAAGCTTGCCCTCGGCGAGACGCCGGAAGCCGCGCTGATCCGAGAGCTGAAGGAAGAGCTGGGGATCGACGTCTCCGCTGCCTGTCTCGCGCCGTTCGCCTTCGCCTCGCACGAATACGAGCGCGTCCACCTGCTGATGCCGCTGTATGTCTGCCGCCGTTGGAAGGGCATGCCAAAGCCGCGCGAGAACCAGACGCTCGCCTGGGTGCGGCCGCAGAAGCTGGCCGATTATCCGATGCCGCCGGCAGACAAGCCGCTGATCCCGCTGCTGCGGGATTTCCTCTGAGGACAGTGCGATGCCCGACACGAACCCCATCGCGTGCCTGCTGGTCATCGGCAACGAAGTGCTCTCGGGCCGTACCCAGGACGCCAACATCCGGTTCATCGCGAAGGGGCTTGGCGAGATCGGCATTCCGTTGCGCGAGGTACGGGTGATCCCCGATCTGCCGGCCACGATCATCGGCACCGTGAACGAAGTCCGGGCGAAGTTCGACTATGTATTCACCACCGGCGGCATCGGCCCGACGCATGACGACATCACCAGCGAATGCATCGCCGCGGCGTTCAGCGTGCCGTGGGAGCCGCATCCCGAGGCCTGGGCCCGGATGGAACGCAGCTACAAGCCCGGCGAATTCAATGCGGCGCGGCAGCGTATGGCGACGATGCCGCGCGGCGCGACGCTGATCGACAATGCGATGTCGGTGGCGCCCGGGTTCCAGATCGGCAACGTCTATGTCATGGCCGGCGTGCCGCGCGTGATGCAGTCGATGTTCGAGTGGCTGGCGCCGAGGCTGCAGGGCGGGGCGCCGATCGTGTCGCGCGCGGTGCATGTGGTCGGGCTGCCGGAGGGCATCATCGCCGGGCCGTTGGGTGCAGTGCAGGCGAAGTTTCCGGAGCTCGATATCGGCAGTTATCCTTTCTACCGGCCGAGTGGCAACGGTGTGGCGATCGTTGCCAAAGGCACCGATGCGGCTGCCGCGCAGGCTGCAATCGACGAGGTGACGGCGATCATTGCGGGTTTTGGCAAGGTGCCGTTGCCTGGCGAGGTGGAGGGGTAGGCGAAAGCGAGGCTTGAGGCCCGTAACAACATAGATGCTGGCACGCCTCAGCTTCCGCCGCGGGTATGTGAGGGTCGGAAGTGGCTTCGCGCCGATGCCGGAGTCTCATCGGCGTCTCATGTCTCCGTCTGCAAGACGATCAGGGGTGGTCTGACACGACTCACCGTTGCTGCTGACTACTGCGCTTGCGCCGTCGTGGCCGGGCTTGTTCTTCAGTCCGGCCATGACGGTCCCAGACAGGTTGCCCAGGGCACGAATGCGCGCGGCGAGTTGCGGATACATGACCGCATACCGCTCGGCCTCCGCGATCCGGCGATGGCTGGGGCGGTTCCCCCACCGCCGCGGGCTGAACGCCGCCCCGCGCATCCGTCATCTGCCCGATTGTGCAGTGCTCGGTCCAGGCGGCCCGGTCGGCGGCGGCGCTGTCCGCTTCGAGCTTTCGGCGCTCCGCCTGGACGCGCAGCAAAAGCGTTCTGGTCGCTCGCGCCTGGCGCATCATGGTGGTGGCCCGGGCGCTGAATCTCAGGAAGAATTTGGCATCGCTCCGGTGCTCCTGGGCGAGCCGCAGGCAGTCCATCGCACAGGCATTGGTGGCGACGTAATGTGCGGCGAGGTCGGCCTCGTCGGCATTGACGGGCATCAGGCAGGCAACCAACCGGGTCAAGCCCGGTGGCAAGGATGGGCGATGGCGGCGTTGTCGCGGCGGGCGAGATCCTCGGGCGTGTCGGTGACCGGTGGCGGCAGCATTCCGCGGAGGGTGTGGACGAGTTGGTAGCAGGTGTCCCTGGAGAGCAGGAGGATCGGGTTGGGCGGCTGGGGCGGTGTGTCCATGCCGGGCATATGGGTTAGTCTTTCTGTCTGTCAATGTTAGAGACTCATCGGCTGGCGGTCGCCCCAAGCATTCAGCCCGCGGCCATCCCGTGGTCAGATGAGCGCGAGACATGCCGCAGGCGACAGGATGCTGATTCCTCGCCATGGATTCAGTGGCAGAAGATGGCGTGAGGCGCCGCTGACGATGATGTCCGCGTGTCCTGCTGTGGCCATCGCAAGGTACTTGTCGTCGTTCGCGTCCGGGCACACCCGCACGCTCTCGGTCGGCTCGATCCGGGCTGCTGCCATGATGACGATGTCCACGATCTGCCGCCGGCGCTCGATCGAGACGAAC
The DNA here is from genome assembly GCA_035569235.1 of Acetobacteraceae bacterium. Classification (GTDB taxonomy): domain Bacteria; phylum Pseudomonadota; class Alphaproteobacteria; order Acetobacterales; family Acetobacteraceae; genus JAMXLO01. Next base: position 9,183 of record DATMND010000394.1, read on the forward strand.
CGGTCGAACTTCGGGCGGAGCATCACTTCGCGATACTCGTCCTCGACCTCCTGCGACAGGATCACGCGATGGGGGTCATCCACCGCACGAAGCAGAACGCGCTCCGGGACGCTGTTCTGCTTAAGGGCGGCCGAGACGACCGTCGACGCGTCGAGCACGAAGATCAAACGCGCCGCTCGGCCCGCCAGGTCTCCAACTCAGCGTCGATGTCCTCGTCCGACAGGCCGTTGGCGCGTGCCTCGCGCTTGGCTTCGGCGATGGCCTCCGCAAGGACATCCCGCACGCGGCCGCCGGTGAGCAGGCTGCTCAGGTAGCGGCCGGCGGCCTCCCGGCGCGCTGGGCTGTCGAGCGCCTTGGCGGCGTCGGGATCGAGGGGAATTGTTACGCCGACCGTGTCATCCATCGGGCTGTCCTCCGCCGGCAGTATAGTCGATTTTCGTGGCCTATATCGATTGAGTCATGCGCCACGCCAGATGGCGGCCAGCACCGCGGCACGGGCGTCGGGGCGCGGCCACTGAGAGAAGAGGAAGCGTGGTACTGGCGCTGGCGAACGCCGGACGGCACGCCCGGCGACAGGTCTCGCCTCGCTCAGGTTGAACTGCCGCTCTCGCTCTGAAGTTTGGCAAGCGCTGTTGTTGCGGCCGCCTTCAGTGCGGGCAGACGCTCGGTAGTCACACCCCAGATCACAGTGAAATCGATGCGATCGTAGGCATGACGCAGCCGGTTGCCGAGGCCACGAATGGCTCCCCAGGGCTGGCCCGGCATGAGCGCCTCCGCGCGGTCGCCGAGGCGGAAGCCTCCTCACATATCCGTTCCAGGCATCGCTCGACGCCGTCCCGACGCAAACCATCAATGGCCAGGTGATCGCGGTCGAGACCAACCACGTGACGCTCGATGCGCTCGATGTTATCCACGATGTCGGCGAGGCAGTCCTGTGCCCTGAATTGCTCAGAAGACACGAATGCGGTCCTGTGCGGCCCGGGCGCGAAGCCGCGGGGCCTCAATGGGCTCAGGGAGGAGTTCGACCCTGCGTCCCAGCCACTCGCCAAGCTCGAACTCCAGATCGATCATACGGATCAGGTCCATATTCACTGCCGGGTCGAACTCGGCGGCCAGGTCGATGTCGCTGTCCGGCCGGGCATCGCCGCGTGCCACCGAGCCGAACAGGGAGAGCGCGCAAATACCGGCTTCCCTCAGGGCGGTCTCGTGCGCCCGCAGGATACCGATGACTTCCGCCGCGGTGATGGCCTGGTCGGCGTCCATCAAGCACCTCCGTCGGGCCAGCATAGCAGGTCCCGGAGCCGACGCGCTGCGTTGCACAGAGGGCGCGACTGAGACGATCGCCGAGGCGGCCGGCACGAAACGAAGCGCGACCTGCCGAGCCTCCGGTACCACGTCATTTCTGCACCATCGTCGGAGCCAAAGCACAGGCCGGTCGGCGACAGTGGCCAGGCATCCGGAAGGATTGTGCAGCTTAACCCCAATCATACCGCCACGAACCGCGCCAGCCGCACCGCCGTATGGCCGCGGCTCGGCCGCAGGCTCGGCATGACCAGCAGGCAGTCGTCGTACGGCGTGCGCACCTCGGTCTCGCCGTCCAGCGCGATCAGCGTGTTGCGCCGTGGAATGATGTCGCCACCCCGATAGGGTTGCACGAAGGCGAAGCTGGCTGTCGCCGCAGTCACAACCATGGTGACCTCGGCGAAGCGCTGGTTAGGGTCCGTGGGCGGTGGCGGCAGCGCGGGATGGTCACCGACCGCATCCAGATGGCGCAGCAGGCCGGCGACGCTGGCGAGCATGGTGTCAACAGTCATGCCATCCCAGTGCTGGCCGGCTTCCACAAGGCTGGCGGCGCACGGCGTGGCCGCGTCGGCAAATCGGGCATAGTCAATAAGGCGCCGGCCGCTGGCATGGCCATGATCCGCAACCACGAGCCCAGGCAGGCCGGCGCCAATCGCGAGATGCCGGCCCTTCGGTGACGTGCCGCACAGGATCAGTGGATCCGACGGCCACAGCATGGAATGCAGATCGAACAGCGTATCGACCGTTTCGATCAGCGGGCGAATTTCGCGTGCGCGATCGAGTTCGAGCGAACGACGCTGACCGTCCAGCACGGCGGTATCCCAGACCCGGTTGATGTCCTCTTCGACGAAGCGCGACGCGGTCGGCTGCCGCGGGTCGAAGCGTTCATATGCCGCGAGATTGACGAAGCCGAAGGTCAGTCTGCCCCGGGTGGGCGCAAGGCCGGCCCGCAGCAATCGATCGAGCACGATGGCGCCGGCGATTTCATTGCCATGCGCGATCGCGAGCAGTGCGACATGCGGTCCAGGCTTGTCCGACGCGCGCGTGGTAAAGCCGACGACACCGGTGTTGCCCTCCACCCAGCGGGTGATGTCGGGAGCGACCAGGCGCACCTCGAAGGTCGGAACCGGAGGCTGGGCGATCGGCGACATTTTCTGTCCGCGCCAGGGTCAGGTCAGCAGGTGATCCGCCAGGCGGCGGATGAACGCGTCGCACAAATCGAGCTGATCCTGCGCGATCCACTCGTCTGGCTGATGGGCCTGGGCGACGTGCCCGGGACCACAGATGATCGTCGGGATACCGGCATTCTGATAGCAGCCGCCCTCGGTGCCGTAGCTTACCTTGCCAGTGCTGTTGGAGCCGGTGAGCTGCTTGACGAGCGCGGTCAGCTGGTGATCGGGATCGAGCGACATGCCAGGCATGCTGGCGATCACCTCGAAGTCGAAGCCGGTATCCGGATGCACCGCGTGCATCGCCGGTTCGATCGCTGCCGCGACGAACGCCCTCATGCGCTCGAGGTGGCGCGCTGCGTCGTCGCCGGGAATGGTCCGCCATTCCATGGTGAACTCGCAGCGTTCCGGGATGATGTTGAGTATCGTGCCGCCTTGAATGGTGCCGACATGGATTGTGGTGTGCGGCGGGTCGAAGCCATCCTCGAACGGGCCCTCGTGCGCCAGCCGACGCGCTTCGGCGACGACATAGCCGATTGCCTCGCCGGCCGCCTGCACGGCATTCACCCCTTTGGCCGGATCGCTCGAGTGACCGGGTCGGCCATGCACACGAACGCGGAGGTTCAGCTTGCCCTTGTGCGCCAGGATCGGCTGCATCCCCGATGGCTCGCCCACGACGCAAAGTGCGGGCTTCAGGCCGGACGCATCGAGGTCTTCGATGAGCCGCCGGGCGCCCAGGCAGCCGACCTCCTCGTCGTAGCTGATGAACAGGTGCAGCGGCCGCGCGAGTTTTCGTGACTTGAAATCGGGAACGGCGGCGAGGCATGCGGACACGAATCCCTTCATGTCCACGGCACCGCGCGCATGGAGGCGACCGCCGGCGCGACGTAATGTGAAGGGATCGGCGGCCCAGGCCTGGCCGTCCACCGGCACGGTATCGACGTGTCCGGAGAGAGCGACGCCGCCAGGCTGCTGTGGACCGATGATGGCGTGGACGTTCGCCTTCTCGCCGGTCGCATCGGTGCTGACACGGTACGGGACGCCGTGCGCATCCAGATACTCGCGCACGAAGCCGATCAGCCGCAGGTTAGAATTGCGGCTGGTCGTGTCGTAGGACACGAGCCGGGAGAGCATTTCCGCGGTGCTGAGGCGCGACGTGCCGGTGTTCGGAGCATCCATCGGGGGGGAGTTTATACAGGTCGGTGGAACCGTCCAGCCGGACGAGGGCCGCAACTCAGTCATGGACGGCTCACCACGGGAGCGTGGTAAGTTTCGACCCTGCCAACTCCGTCGAGCGGTCATGTGGTCGACCGCAAAAGCCGACGTATCGAAGCTTGTTTGGAGGGTGAGCCATGTTCTCCTGTACATCAGGTGATGCGGCAGGTTTGGCCGGCCATGCCGGCTGCCTCTGCCACAGACCGGAAATTCAGTCTCTGACACATCGGATCAACGCCGACCTGTCACGACGCGGCTTTGTTGCCGGCATGGCCGCCTCGGCTGGATTGTTCGGCCTGGCCAAATTCGCCAGCGCACAGCCGGCGCCCGCCCATCCAATCCTGTTCACGAATTTCCGGCTGTTCGACGGGAAATCCAGCACATTGCGCGAAGGGCTCTGTGTGCTGGTTGTGGGCAATCGGATCAACGCCGTGGCGGACGGCAACCCTGCGCCGCCAGACGGTGCGCAGGTAATCGATTGCGGCGGCCGGGTTCTTATGCCTGGCCTGATCGATGCGCACTGGCATTCCATGTTCGCCGCGCTGCCGCTGCCGACCTTGTTGACCGGGGATGTCGGCTACATCAATCTGGCGGCCAGTGTCGAGGCCGAGCACACGCTGATGCGCGGCTTCACCACAATTCGGGATCTCGGCGGTCCC
>DATMND010000395.1:0-28199 GCA_035569235.1 Acetobacteraceae bacterium
TGATCATTTGCTCCATGATTTGCGGGAAGAACTCACTGTTGGCAAAGCCTGTCACATCGGCTGGATTGGCAGCCCAGCCGAAGCCCTTCAGGATCCCGTTGATGCCGTCACGTGCCGCATCGCCAAGCGTCGGCAGATCGAGACCGGCCTGCCCGCACATGTCGGCGGTGAGCGAGCTGATGCCGCCCGAGTGGGATACCACCGCGATGCCGGGCACGCCGGGCTTGGGGGTGTGGGCCAGCAGGTGCGCGACCTCCAGAAGTTCGTCGTAATCCTGGACCCGGATCACCCCGTATTGGGCAAAGACCGCATCGTACCGGGCATCCGCGCCCGTCAGCGCTGCGGTATGCGAGCGTGCGGCCCTCGCTCCGAGTTCCGAACGCCCGATCTTGATGAGGACGATCGGCTTGCCGCGCTCCGCCGCGAGTTTTGCCACTTCAAGAAACTTGTCGGCCCGTTTGAAGCCCTCGACAAACCCGGCAATCACCCGCGTATCCGGATCGTCCAGCAGATACCGGGCAAAGTCGGAAAAATCGAGGTCTGCCTCGTTCCCTGTCGAGATGATGTAGCTGAAGCCGATGCCGTTCTCGACCGCGCGGACCAGGAACGGCCCGAACGCCGTCGCGCCGCTTTGGCACACCAGGCCGATCGGCCCGGTCAGACCGGACGCCCCGCGCGAGGAAGAGGTGGCCCAGATGTCGTGCGTGACATTCGCCAGCCCCAGGCAGTTGGGGCCGCTGATGCGCATGCCGGAGGCGCGGGCAAATTCCCCCAATTCCGTCTGCAGATCACGCCGGTCGTCCACGTCGCGCTCGGCAAATCCGGCAGAAATCACGATCGCCGATCCCGCCCCCTTGCGGTGGCTCTCCTGGAGCACATCGAGCACCTGGTCGTAGGGCACCACGATGCCCACCACGTCGGGGGCCTCCGGCAGGTCCGTCACACTTGAGTAGGACTTCACCCCCATGATTTCGTCATACCGCGGGTTCACGGCATAAACCCGCACCCGGTCTTTGGCCTTGAGCGCCGCAGCCAGAAACCGCCCGCCGTACTGCATCCGCGGCGTCGCGCCCACGATCGCAATGGAGCGCGGGTTGAGCATTTTGTGGATCGACGCCATCTGTGGTTCGGTCCAGAACTCCATGACACCCCCTGAAAAGAACGTGGTCGGTCGGGTCGGCAAGCCCACGCTGTACGAATGGGGGCTGCCATCGGCCGATATCCCCGCTTCGTTGGCTGAAGCAGAGCCTTAGCACGGAAGAACGGAATTAGAACCGCTCTGGGGGGTCGTCGGCGCGCCGCGAAGTATTTTATCCGAGAACTCCAAACACTACCCGTATGAATAGCACTCTTTGAAAGGCAGTTGAGGCAGCAACTCGAAACTGAGCCGGCGGATTTCGGACAGCTTGTCCTTGGGCGGAATGTCCGGTCACAGGGAGGTTTCTCTCCGAAAGCAGACCGCCGCAAACCAGCCCACGTTGGACATTCCAACACCATTCAGAGGCAGCCTCTGACCGCGAGCGCCGCTTCATGCCGCGCCCCGCTGCGTCGATAGAGGCACGACGCGAAATGGCGCATCCTCCCTGCCGATCAACGGTGAAGCGGGGGGAGAAGAATGCGGCTCCAGGGCAAGGTAGCGCTGCTGACCGGTGCAGCGGCTGCGTTCAAGGGCGAGTTGATGGGCTTCGGCGGCGCGCGGCGCATCTGTCGTTCGCGAGGGCGCCAAGGTGGTGCTGACCGACATCCGCGACGAGCTGGGCGAGCGCGCCGCTGCGGCCCTGCGCGCCGATGGTCATAACCCGCGAGCTCGGCGTGCATGCCAAGAGACTTTCGTAGATCGTTGCCCCTCACGGCAACGGTATCATGCATGAAATCCGCCTTCTCGAATCGGAGCGGTCAAGCAGGGTACTGCCACAAGGGGCATAGAACCTCTTTGCGTTATTTGCGGCCCTTTGCGTTATTAGCGTCAAATCCTTGCTTCGATCCAGCAAGAAAGAAAGTGCATAACGCAAATAACGCAAAGGGCCGCGAACAACGCAAACAGTCAGGCACTGTCGACGACCACAGCGCGCATATCACAGATCGAAGACGACCCGGCGCACCTCCAGGCGCGGCCGGCCGAAGTTCATGAGCAGGCACAAGTGCATGCCTGTCGCGCGGAAATGGCGCATCCTCCCGCCGATCAACGACGAAACGGGGGAAAGAAGATGCGACTGCGGGGCAAAATAGCGCTGCTGACCGGCGCGGCGGCTGCGATCAAGGGCGAGTTGATGGGCTTCGGCGGCGCGGCGGCGCATCTGTTCGTGCGCGAGGGCGCCAAGGTGGTGCTGACCGACATCCGCGACGACCTGGGCGAGCGCGCCGCGGCTTCCCTGCGCGCCGAGGGCCACGACGCGCGCTACATGCACCTCGACGTGACATCGGAACAGAACTGGGCGCAGGTGGTGGACGCGGTGATGGCGGCGCATGGACGGCTCGACATTCTGTTCAACAATGCCGGTGTCTCCTTTCCGGCCATGGTCGAGGACACCACCGTGGACATCTGGGACCGCGAACTCAACGTCCACGCCAAGGGGGTTTTCCTGGGCACCCGCACGGCGATCCCGGCCATGCGCAAGGGCGGCGGCGGGTCGATCATCAATACGTCCTCGGTCATGGGCATTGTCGGCAGTCCCACCTCGCCGGCCTATTCGGCCGCCAAGGGCGCCATCACGACCTTCACCAAGTCGGCGGCGCTGCAATATGCGGGGGAAAATATCCGCATCAATTCGGTGCATCCGGGCTATGCGGATACGCCGCTAACCTTGCAGCGATTCAGCGATCCGGCCGTGCGCCAGGTGCTGCTCGATCGCACGCCGATGGGCAGGCTCGGCACCGCCCTGGATATCGCCAATGGCGTGTTGTTCCTGGCGTCCGACGAATCATCCTGGGTCACCGGCTCGGAACTGGTGATCGATGGCGGCATGACGGCGCAGTGAGGATCTGCCGAGGACCAACTGAATTCGTTTGCTGGACGCAGCGCATGCTTGATCGTCATGGCTGGCGAAGGCCCGCTATCCACGTCTTTGCCAGGTCCAGCACTGCAAGACCCAGGTCCAGCACTGCAAGACGTGGATGCCGGGCCTTCGCCTGGCATGACGCGGCGAGGCAGGCGCATCATCCCTCGTGCCAGCTATTAGGAACAAATTCCTTGCCACACAGCGCCGACCTGTGCTCCTGTCGCGTCCATGTCAGCTACCGAGGCCACTGCCGATCCCAAACCCAGCCGAGCCGGCCGCCTCCTCGGCCTCGTCCGCCAGTTCATCGACTACGGCAGACAGCTTGCCGCCACGCTCCGGATCAATCCTCCCCCGTTCAGCATCAGCGACATCGCCCTGATCCTTGCGCGCATCACCCGCGGCCTCCTCCGTGCCGAGGCGCTCGAAGCCAGGGTCATCCGCGACACCGCCCGACTGGACGCCGAGCCCGCGCCGCCACGAGCGCCCCCCCACCGCCTATCGCCGCCCGCGCGCGCCGCCAATGCGGCCTCCCGCGAGGCCCCTGTCCCCGGACCTGACGCGGGGATCAGCCTCCGCACGGCCGAGCAGATCGCCGCCGAGGTCCGCCGTCGCCCGATCGGCGCCGTCATCGCCGACATCTGCCGCGACCTCGGCATCATGCCGAGCCATCCGCTGTGGCGGGACCTGAGCGAGCTCATCATTCGCTATGGCGGCAACCTGGCCAATCTGGTCAAGGACATCCTCGATCGGGCGTTCCCGCGTCCCGCCGCATCCGGGCCACCCGCCTGGCCCGCGGTGTCCCCGCAATCCCCGGCCCCCTCCGGCGCCGGCCCGCCGCCCTGATCCGCGGCAGCCCCGCTATCTCACTCCGCCGCCGCCGCCACGCTCTCGCCCAGCCGCACGCCGCGCACCGCGTATTCCGCGGCGACCTTGATCGCCTCGATCATGCTGACCGCGCTCGCGCGGCCCGTCCCGGCGATGTCGAATGCCGTGCCGTGATCGACGCTGGTGCGCAGGATCGGCAAGCCCAGCGTCACACTCACGGTCTTCTCGAAATCCATCATCTTCGCCGCGATGTGCCCCTGGTCGTGATACAGCGACAGCACGGCGTCGTAGCGGCCGATGCGCGCCATGTGGAACACCGAATCCGCCGGCACCGGCCCGCTCACCCGCATCCCGCGCGCCCGAGCCGCCTCGATCGCCGGCGTGATCGCGTCCATCTCCTCGCGGCCGAACAGCCCGTCCTCGCCGCCGTGCGGATTGAGCGCGGCCACCGCCAGATGCGGCGCGTCGATGCCCAACTGATGCAGTGCCTTCACGCTGTTCTCGATCCCCTTCAGCGTGCGGTCGCGAGTGATCTGCTTGCACGCCTCGATTAGCGACAGGTGTCGGGTGAGGAAGAAGATCTTCAACCCGCTGATGGTGAACATCGTCATTTCTTCGCGCGCGCCGGTCTGGTCGGCGAACATCTCGGTATGGCCGATGAACGGGATTTTTGCGGCTTTCAGCGACTCCTTGTTGATCGGCGTGGTCGCCACGCCGTCCACGCGCCCGGCCATCGCCAGCTCGATCGAGGTGCGGATCGCGGCGTAGGCCGCCTCGCCGCCCAGCGCCTGCACCTTGCCCATCGCCAGCGCATCGGGATCAACGGTCTGCTGGTGCACCACGTCGATCACACCGGGGCGGTCGGCGATGTCCTCCGGGCCGGCGATGCGGTTCAGCGACGCCGTCAGGCCGCACACCGTCAGCGCGCGCTCGAACACCCGCGCGTCGCCGATCAGGAAGCTGCGGGACATTTCCCGAACTTCCGGCGACAGCAGCGCGCGCACCGCGATCTCGGGACCGATGCCGGCGGCATCGCCCATGGTCACGGCCAGAACCGGTCTTGCCTCGGTCATGTCGGCGCACTCCTTGTGTGGCTTCCGCAATCCCGTGCTTCATAGCACACTATGGGACGCAGCAACGCCCCAAGGGGGCAAATGCAATAGGGGGAATGCCATGCTCCGCATCTATGGTTCGGCCCGTTCGCGCGCGACCCGGACGCTCTGGATGGCCGAGGAACTCGGCCTGAAATACGAGCATTTCGACTATGCGCCGCGCTCGCCGGCCACCCGTACGCCGGAGTATTTGGCGCTGAACCCGAACGCACGCGTGCCGACGATCGACGATGATGGATTCGTGCTGTCGGAATCGATGGCGATCAATCTTTACCTCGCGAAGACACATGGAAAACTCTATCCGTCCGATGCGAAGAACGAAGCCCGCGCCTGGCAGTGGAGCTTCTGGGAGACGGATCGGCTCGACCGGCAACTCACGACCTATGCCAACAACGCCTTTGCGCTGCCGGAGGCGCAACGCGACCCTGCCGCCGCCAAGGCCGCATGGGACGAGATCGCACCTGCGCTGGATGTGCTGGAGATTGCGCTGAAACAGTCGCAATGGCTCGCCGGCAGCGAGTTCACCGTGGCGGACCTCAACGTGGCGGCGGCTATGTATCGCGCTTTGTTTTTCGATCTCGGCAAGTGGCCGCAGGTGCATGAATGGCTGCATCGCTGCTGGGACCGTCCCGCCAGCAAGCGCATACGCGCGATGCGGGAGTAGCCTCGGCGCTTGGGCCACGCCTGCCACTTCTACACGTGACGGCGATGATCTCGACTGTCGGCGACGCCGGCGTTTGGACAACGCCTTGGCCAGGACCATGATCATTTGCAGACCGTGAATTCTGCTGCCATCGTGAGGAATATCGCATGAATGACCACGCGGAGAGCTCCCTGCAGCTGCTTGGGCGGCTGTTGCTGTGCGCGATATTTGTGATGAGCGGTTACGCCAAGCTATCGGCGCCTGCCGCTTCCATTGCGATGATGGCTCAGGAAGGGGCACCAATGCCAGCGATCTCGGTGGTGGTCGCCATAGTACTCGAGCTTGGCGGCGGACTGCTGCTCCTGTTTGGGCTCTTCTGTCGTTCGGTCGCCGCGGTGCTGGGCGTGTGGTGCATTGCCACGGCGGTGATCGCGCACCGCAATTTCGCGGATATCAACATGCTAATCCATTTCTGGAAGAACGTTGCGATGGCCGGAGGATTTGCCTATGTGGCCGCGTTCGGCGCCGGTGCATTCAGCCTCGATGCGGTAATGTTCCGGCACCGCGGCGCGACAACCGTCTGACGCGCACTGCTATCGGGCCCTGATACTGAATGGATCGTGTGCATCGTTGTCGCTGTTCAAACAGCCGATACTTCTCCCAGGCTCGGTGGACATAAGCGCCATTAGGACCCGAGCGGAAACAACCGAATCATTTCTGGACGCGCCTCATGCTTCCTCGTCATGGCCGGCGAAGGCCGGCCATCCACGTTTTCGCTGCCAGCACAAAGGAAAGACGTGGATGCCGACCTGCGTCGGCATGACGATCTGGAAGCGACCGTTGCACCACGTGGAGCACTTATTTCCCAGCGAATCCTTAGGTAGCAACCACACAACGAAAAACATTGGCCTCACTGGAAAAAGTAGTAGAGTATTTCCTGTGTCGTTGACGCCGGAGCAGACTCGAGCGGCAAGAGCTTGGATGGATTGGACCCAGGAGAAGTTCGTTAAGATGGCGAAAGTCTCCCTCTCCACTATCCACAGCCCGTGATTTCGAGTCAGGCAGAAGCATTCCAATAGCCAACAATCTGGACGCCATGCGTCGCGTGATCGAAGAACATGGCGTCCGTTTGATTTTCGACGGCAAGAATGCCGTTGGCATTACCGTCACGCCCACAGCACCGTCCGAGTTGACTACAGTGGTGGCGGAGTCGGAAACGATTCGGCGAAATGCCCGGTACTAAGCTTTACCACTCCTCCGAGACATTCCGTCGCAAGCTGCCGCTTCTGTCTGATACGTTAGCAGAATCGAGCTTTGTCCTCTGTGGCCGTCATTTGCGCACGGCGCAAAGGCCGATCCCATATCACCAGCAAGGCCAGCCCCACGTACGAAGCTTTGACACTCGCGACGGACTTGACGATGATCACAGGACTTAGGAAACGGACCTGTCGATGCGGCTGGCAGTTATTTCGGACGTCCACGGAAACCTTCGCGCTTTGGAGGCGGTCCTTGCCGACATTGGGACCCGTGGCGTCGATCTCACGGTCAATTTGGGCGACTGCGTCACCAGTCCTCTGTGGCCCAAGGAGACTTTCGAGGCCCTCCAGGTGCTTGCCCTACCAACTGTCCGAGGGAATCATGATCGATGGATCGAGGAGCTCCCCGATTCTGATCTGTCCCCTGCTGGATTGTTTGCCCGCGCTGCCCTAAAATCGGAACAGCGGCGAGCACTTTATAGTTTGCCGACACATATCGACTTGGCTGAGGGAATCTTGGCAGTCCATGGCACTCCTGACGACGATAGCACTTGCTTGCTGGAAGAGACGCTCGAAGACGGGCGCTTTGTTCCGGCCCGCCGGCATGTCTTGAAAGCACGGTTGGGAAACGCAGCTACGGCGCGTGTCGTGCTATGTGGCCACAGCCACCGCCAAAGTATCACCCTTGGTCCAGGCGGATGTCTGATCCTAAATCCTGGCAGCGTCGGGTGCCCGGTTTTCGCGGACATCTCTGTTGCTGCGAACCTTGAATATCGCTCCCCACACGCTCGTTATGCCGTTCTCACAAAGCGCAACGGACAGTGGGGAGCGGAACTGCTTGCACTGGAGTATGACTGGGCGTCGGCATCGGCGCGTGCCCTGGATAATGGCCGGCCAGAATGGGCGATGGCGCTGTCGTCGGGGATCGTTGGGTAAACCTTTTGATGGCCGCACCCACTTAGGTGTGTTTGCTACCCAATGGCGGGCATAAGCGAGGTGCAGACCATGACAGACGACCTGATGCGGGCTGCGATACTCGAAACCTCTGGTGCACCGTTCAGGGTCACCACGGTGTCCCGTCTGGGGCCGGAGGCAGGCCAGGTGTTGGTCCGTGTCGCCGCCAGCGCCGTCAATCCGCTCGACGTGAAGATCCACGCGGGCGAGGCCCCCCATGCGCGTCAGCCCCTGCCGGCCATTCTCGGCATCGACCTGGCCGGTATCGTCGAAGCGATTGGACCCGGTGTAACGGACTTTCGCCGTGGCGCGGAAGTCTACGGCATGACCGGCGGCGTCGGCGGCCTGCATGGCTCGCTCGCTGAATTCGCGGCGGTTGACGCAAGGCTTCTGGCGCCCAAGCCTGCCACGTTGTCGATGCGCGAGGCCGCCGCACTGCCGTTGATCTTCATCACGGCCTGGGAAGGGCTGGTCGATCGGGCCAGCGTCAGGTCCGGCCAGAAGGTGCTGATCCAGGGCGGCGCCGGCGGAGTGGGTCACATCGCGGTCCAGCTCGCGCGCAGCTATGGTGCCGATGTGTTTGCGACGGCATCGACGCGAGACCGGGCCTTCATCGAACGCCTCGGAGCCACCCCGATCGAACGCGAGACCCAAGTTGAGACGTATGTTGCCGAGCACACCGGAGGGGCTGGCTTCGATGTCGTCTATGACACGGTCGGCGGTGTCGTGCTGGATGCCTCGTTCAAGGCCGTAGGCCGGTTCGGGCATGTGGTAAGCGCCCTAGGCTGGGGGACCCACCTGCTGGCGCCACTGTCCTTCCGCGCCGCCACCTATTCCGGGGTGTTCACCCTGCTGCCGATGCTGACAGGCGAGGGCCGCGCGCATCACGGTGAGATCATGCGCGAGGCAACGCGATTGTGCGAGAGCGGCAAGATCGCCCCGAAGGTCGACCCACGGCGATTCACCCTCGAAACCGTCGGCGACGCCTATCGCGCGATCAAGACGCATGACACCGACGGTAAGCTCGTGGTCGACATCATGGGCGCGTAGTCACCTGTTAGACGCGGCCTTGCCGTGCATCGATGACAGATCACACGAATAATCTTGCGCTGCCCCGACCCAGCCATCCGCTATAATGGGCGGATGGCACCCGAACCACGCGCCAATCCACTTCTGCTCGGCCACGAACAGGCCGAGGCCACGCTGATCGAGGCACTGCGGGCCGGGCGCATGCACCACGCGTGGCTGATCACCGGGCCCGACGGCGTCGGCAAGGCGACACTGGCCTACCGGTTCGCGCGCCGGCTGCTGGCTGGTATGAGGGAGGCGGACACTCTGGCGCTGGAGCCCACGAACCCGGTGTTCCGCCGCGTCGCCGCGGGCTCGCACGCCGATCTGCTGACCGTGGAGCGCGCCTACGACGAGAAGCGCAAACGCATGCGCACGCAGATCGCGGTAGACGATGTGCGGCGGATCAGCAACTTCATGAGCCTCACCCCAGCCGAGGGCGGCTGGCGTGTCGTGATCGTGGACGGTGCCGAGGAACTGAACCCGAACTCGGCCAACGCGCTGCTGAAGGTGCTGGAGGAGCCGCCGCCTCGCGCGGTGCTGCTGCTGGCCTGCGCCGCGCCCGGGCGGCTGCTCCCCACGATCAGAAGCCGCTGCCGGCGGTTGCGCCTCGAGCCGCTCGGCCAGGAGACGATGGAGCGGCTGCTGGCGAGCTATGTCCCGGACCTGTCCGCGGACGAACGCGGCCGGCTGGTGACCGTTGCCGAGGGCTCGCCAGGTCGCGCTCTGATGCTGGCGGAAGAGGAAGGGCTGGCGATCGCCGGTCTGGTGGACGGGGTGCTCGCCGAGTTGCCCGGGCTGAAGGCGGCACGCGCCTATGCGGTCGCGGATACGCTGGCGCGCGGGGAGAACGCGTTCTCCAACTTCATGGACCTGTTGCGCACGGGGATCGCGTCGGCGGTGCGCGACGTGGTGCGCGGGCGGGCCGACCCCGAGCAGTCGCGGCTGGTTGCGTTGCGTCCCCTTGATGCCTGGGGCGACGTGTGGCACGCGCTGACCCTGCTGCAGGACGAGACCGAGCGCTTCGCCCTGGACAAGCGCCAGGCGATCGTGGCGGGGCTCGGGCTGCTCAGCGGAAATATGTCATGACCAAACGGTATTACATCACGACGCCGATCTATTATGTGAATGGCGAGCCACATATCGGGCACGCCTACACCTCGATCGCGGCCGACGTGATGGCACGGTGGAAGCGGTTGGACGGGTTCGACGTATTCTTCCTGACGGGCACGGACGAGCACGGGCAGAAGGTAGAGCAAGCGGCGCAGGAAGTTGGGATCGATCCGCAGACCTACGTCGATCGGATGTCGTCGATTTTCAAGGATGTAGCACGGGTTGTTGGCCTGTCGAATGATGATTGGATCCGCACGACCGAGGAGCGTCACAAGCGCTCCTGCGCCGAGCTCTGGCGGCGCATCGACGCCGCCGGCGACATCTACCTCGGTCACTACGAGGGCTGGTATGCCGTGCGCGATGAGGCCTTTTACGATGAGGAGGAGCTGACAACCCGCCCGGACGGCAGCAAAGTGGCACCCAGTGGAGCGCCGGTGGCCTGGGTGAGGGAGCCGTCCTACTTCTTTCGCCTGTCCGCATGGCAGGATCGCCTGCTGAAATTTTACGAAGAGAACCCGGACTTCATCGCGCCAGCGTCGAGCCGGAACGAAGTCGTCAGCTTTGTGCGCGGCGGTCTGCGCGATCTGTCGATCAGCCGGACCACATTCAGCTGGGGCATTCCCGTGCCCGGAGCGCCTGACCACGTCATGTATGTCTGGCTCGACGCGCTGAACAACTACGTCACCGCATGCGGTTTCCCCGACCCGGATGCGCCGCGCTGGAAGTACTGGCCCGCCGACGTGCATTTTGTCGGCAAGGAGATCACCCGCTTTCACGCGGTCTACTGGCCAGCCTTCCTGATGTCGGCCGGTCTGCAGGTGCCGAGGCGCGTGACCGCAAATGGCTGGTGGGTTGTCGAGGGCGAGAAGATGTCCAAATCCCTCGGCAACGTCATCGATGCGCCCGATCTGGTCGCGACCTATGGGCTGGACCAGATACGGTATTACCTGTTGCGGGAGAAGCCGTTCGGCGGGGACGGCTCGATCACCTATCGAGGCATCGCCACAAGGATCAACGTCGAATTGGCGAACGACCTGGGCAATCTGGCGCAACGTTCGTTGGCGCTAATCGCCCGCAACTGCAACGGAAAACTGCCGGGCAGGGGGGTCATCACCGATGATGACGCCGAGCTTCTGGCGGCTGCGGAAGCGCTGCCGGACCTGCTCCGTAACCGGCTGGACCGTCAGCTTTTTCACGAGGCTCTTGAGGATATCTGGAAGGTCGTGCGCGCCTCCAACGGCTACATCGACCGGCAGGCACCGTGGGCTTTGCGCCGCACCGACCCGGAACGGATGGCATCGGTCCTGCGGGTGATGGCCGACGTGCTCCGCGTGATCGGCACTGTGCTGCAACCCTTCATGCCGGGCAGCATGGCGAAGATGCTCGATCAGCTAAGCGTGCCGGAGGATGCTCGCCAGCTAGCCGACCTGGACACCCCCTTGCCGGATGGCGTCGCCCTGCCGGCGCCGCAAGGTGTATTTCCGCGGTATGTCGAACCTGCTGCTTGAAGCCAGCATACCCGCGATTCTGCTTTCAACCACCTGACCTGGGTTCACATGCTCATCGATTCACATTGCCATCTGGACTATTTCAGCGAGGCCGAGCGGACGGACGTGCTGGCGCGCGCGGCGGCCGCCGGCGTGAGAGAAGTGGTCACCATTGGCACCACACTGACCCAGTCGCGGCTGCTGCCGGCGCTGGCGTCGGTGCAGCCAAATGTCTGGTGCACCGTGGGCGTGCACCCACACCACGCGGCGGAAGATCCGATCCCCGCACCTGAAGCCATCGCCGCCATGACAGACCATCCACGGGTGATTGGCATCGGCGAATCAGGTCTCGACTACTTCTACGACCGGGCGCCGCGTGACGTGCAGCAGGACAGTTTCCGCACCCATATCCGGGCCGCCCGCCTGACGGGATTGCCGCTCGCCATTCACGCGCGCGACGCGGACTCCGATATCGCACAAATCTTGCAGGATGAGGATGATACCGGGGGAAAGTTCGACTTCCTACTGCACTGCTTCAGTTCGTCCCGGACGCTGGCCGAGGCTGCGGTCAGCATGGGCGGCTATGTCAGCTTCTCCGGCATCCTGACTTTCCCGAAATCGAATGTGTTGCGTGAGATAGCGCGCGATCTTCCAGCCGATCGGCTGCTGGTGGAAACCGACGCGCCTTACCTCGCGCCGGTGCCGTTCCGGGGCAAGCGCAACGAGCCGCGCCATGTCACACACACCGCCAAGGTGCTCGCCGCGGTCCGTGGGCTAGAGCCAGAGGCACTCGCAGACCTCACGACGGAGAATTTCCGGCGCCTGTTCCGCAAGGCGGCCTGATCCGGATGCGAGTCATCCTGCTCGGCACCGGTGGCTCGGCCGGCGTCCCGATGCTCGGCGGGCCTGATGGCGGCGGCGACTGGGGTGCCTGCGACCCGGCCGAACCGCGCAACTACCGCACGCGTGCCAGCATCGTGGTGGAGAGCGACGATGGGAAGCGCCTGCTGGTGGATACGTCGCCTGACATGCGGATCCAGTTGCTCGCCTGCCGGATACCCCAGGTGGACGCCATCCTCTACACGCACGCGCATGCCGATCATATCACCGGCCTGGACGATGTGCGGATCCTGAACCGCATCGCCGGCCGACCGCTCGATGCGTTTGCCACGCGCGCCACGCTCGATGAGATGACACGGCGGTTCGGCTACGCATTCCGGCCGTGGCAGCCGCCTGGCTTCTTCCGGCCCGTGCTGGTGGAGCGCGAGGTGATCGCCGGCGAGACCGTGTTGGCGGCCGGCATGCAGGTGCAGCTATTCGAGCAGGACCATGGGTTCATTCCATCGCTCGGTCTGCGGGTTGGCGGGTTCGGGTATTCCACCGACGTGGTCGATCTGGACGACGCAGCGTTCGCCGTACTGAAAGGCGTCGATACCTGGGTGGTCGGCTGTTTCCTGCGTCGTGGGCCTCACAAGACCCACGCCGATGTTGGGCAGGTGCTGTCCTGGGCGCGGCGCGTGGGTGCCCGGCGGACCGTGCTGACACACATGGGCACCGATATGGACTGGGCCTGGCTCGCCGCGCATCTACCGCCGGGTGTCGAGGCTGGCCACGACGGCCTAGTGCTTTACTTGACATAATATATCTTCTGCGGCAACCGCTTGTAGCCGCAATTCGGCTGCGGGTTGCCGATGCATGCGCGCTGATTGGTTTGCGGCGACGTCAGGTGTTTCGACTGCTGCGCGGTGTCAAACAGAACGGTGCCGTTCATCTGCTGTCGAGGCACCGCGGCAAACCCTGCAACCATCGGCTGCCGGCGGAGGTTCGTATGCTGGCGCTGTCGCTTGTGCGCGATCGGTATCCCGACTTTGGCCCGACCCTGGCGGCGGAGAAGCTCGCGGGACAGCACGGCTGTTCGATCTCGCGGGAGACGTTGCGCGGTTGGATGATCGCGGATGGGCTATGGATCGATCGGCGGCAGCGCCTGCCCTCCCCGCATCAGCAAGGCGTCGGCGATCTGGCTGTCACTCCATCCCTCGCCGGTCTCGGAAGCATCGGCCTTCAGCAGGATGCGTGCCTTCACCAACTGGCGGGCGCGGTGTTTGCCCTTCTGGATCAACGTATTGAGCTGTTCGCGCTCCTCGTCGCCGAGCTTCACGATGGACTTCTTTACGGCAGCCAGTTGCGCGGTCACGATGCATCTCTGTCGTTGCGGAGCCATCGATTTAGGGTGCCACATCAAAATCAACGATGTGGAGTACTAGATTGCCCTGAGGCGGGAAGCCCTGGCCGATGCGGAATTCTCCAGGTCGTCGCGAATGCCGCGAGATTCTGGCGGCCAGAGACAGTCACCGCAGCGCTTTCAAGGCGTCACACAGCATAACGACGTTGGTTGCCGTCATATGCAAGGCATAGGACGCAATGTACGACGGGACTGTAGGAGCGTCGGGCGCATCTTCGTGACCACCAGCGTTGTTGCGGATTTCGGGTAGACCTGTCTTGAGCATCGCAACGTAGGTGTCAAATCCGGTTTCCAAATAGCTGGGGAACAGCCCCTCTCTATGAACCACTTTGATAAGTTCGGTCGCACGGTCACCGCGGTTAAAGGACCACCTCCTACTCGTGCAGACTGCCTTGAGCGTACTCTCGAACGCTCTCTGACAAGCTACTATACAGTCTTTGTGCTTCCCCTCGCGGTAGTGCTGATGGGCAAGATGAAAGTCTTCACTCGCTTTTTCGAATCCGGCGACGCCAAGTAGAGCAAGAGCCGGTTTGACGGCCTCGGCATGAACGAATTGGCTGTCGATGCGAATAATGCTCCCATCAACAAACTGAAATCCAACAGCATGCTCCCTGAACCGCGTGTTGAGTTCATTTATCGCATCGTCTGGACTCTGCTTAAGACGCTCGTCTCTCCTCTCATATTCGTTGTAATCGCGAATTACCCTGTCTATCACGCGGAAGCTAAGCTCAATCATGTCGAGAGCGTCGTCGGTAGAGGCGTGGCCAAACCACTGCATGCAGCGATCCAGATAGCTGCCATGTGGATGTAACTCGAAGACGCCTTTCTCACGAGCTATAGTATTGTGTATGAACTCCCACCATTTGGCTGCTTCGTTGCTATGGCTGTAGCCATCTTGTGGAATCCCGATTGCATCGCGGCAGACATGGTAAATTTGAACACGTAACGGCGCAGGCAGTGCATCATAATGATACACTTCTACGTGACCAGCTTTATCTACTTGTAATTTGCGTTTAGAAAATAGATCAAAAACTGCCAATTCTATTTTGTTGGCCTATTGGCAGGCCAAACACTCCTCATAATCCGTCGCATTCTCCCCCGCCCCAACCGCCACCAGCGGCAACTGCCCCACCCCATCGTTCGCCGGCGCCAGCACCCCGGTGAACGCCGCAGGCGCCACCGCCTTCTCGCTCACATTGTCCGCCCGTTGCAGCGACAAACTCCGGCAGTAGTAAAGCGACTTCACCCCCCGCTTCCACGCCATGAAATGGATCTGATGCAAATCCCGCTTATGCACATTCGCCGGCAGAAACACATTGACCGACTGACTCTGGCAAATGAACGGCGCGCGATCTGCCGCGTGCTCGATGACCCACCGCTGATCCAGCTCGAACGCGGTCTTGTAAACCGCCTTCTCCTGCTCGCTCAAAAAATCCAAATCCTGCACGCTGCCCTTATTCAGCGTGATCGACGACCACACTTCGTCCGTGTCCATCCCCTTCGCCGCCAGCAGCATCTGCAGATGCCGGTTGCGCACGGTAAAGCTTCCCGACAGCGTCTTCTGCAAGAACACATTCGCCGCGATCGGCTCGATCCCCGGCGACGAATTCCCCGCAATGATGGAAATCGAAGCAGTCGGCGCGATCGACATCTTGTGCGAGAACCGCTCCATGATGCCGTACTCCGCTGCATCCGGGCACGGCCCGCGCTCATCCGCCAGCACCAGCGACGCAAGGTCCGCCTGCTCGCGGATATGCTTGAACATCCGCTTATTCCAGACCTTCGCGACCACGCTCTCCCACGGCACATTCTGCGACTGCAGGAACGAGTGGAACCCCATCACCCCCAGCCCCACGCTCCGCTCGCGCATCGCGGAATACTTCGCCTTCTCCATCCCGGCCGGTGCGCGATCGATAAAATCCTGCAGCACGTTGTCGAGGAAGCGCATCACGTCCTCGATGAACGTGGGGGAATCCTTCCACTCGAACCAACTCTCCAGATTCAGCGAACACAGGCAGCACACCGCGGTGCGGTCCATGCCGTGCTGGTCGCGCCCCGTCGGCAGCGTGATCTCGGAACACAGGTTCGACGTCCTCACCTCGAGCCCCGCCAGCTTGTGATGCTCCGGCCGCGCGCGGTTCACGTGGTCCGAGAAGATCAGGTACGGCTCGCCGGTCTCGATCCGCGCTGTCAGGATGCGAATCCACAGCGCCCTGGCCGAAATCGAACGCACCGGCGTCTCGTCCTTCGGCGACAGCAGCGGCCAAAGCTCGTCCGCCTCCACCGCGCGCATGAAAGCATCCGATACCAGGATGCCGTGGTGCAGGTTCGGCGCCTTGCGGTTCGGATCGCCCCCGGTCGGACGGCGGATCTCCACGAACTCCTCGATCTCCGGGTGCCAGACCGGCAAATAGACCGCCGCCGACCCGCGCCGCAGCGAGCCCTGCGAGATCGCAAGCGTTAGCGAATCCATCACCCGGATGAATGGAATAACGCCCGACGTCTTGCCGACCGCGCCGACCTTCTCGCCGATCGAGCGCAGATTGCCCCAATACGAGCCGATGCCGCCGCCCTTCGACGCCAGCCAGACGTTCTCGTTCCACAGCCCGACGATGCCCTCCAGGCTGTCGGATGCCTCGTTGAGGAAGCAGGAAATCGGCAGGCCCCGCTGCGTGCCGCCATTCGACAGCACCGGCGTCGCCGGCATGAACCACAGCCGCGACATGTAGTCGTAGACGCGCTGCGCATGGCCCGCAT
Organism: Acetobacteraceae bacterium; assembly: GCA_035569235.1. Lineage (GTDB taxonomy): Bacteria > Pseudomonadota > Alphaproteobacteria > Acetobacterales > Acetobacteraceae > JAMXLO01. Next base: position 16,457 of record DATMND010000395.1, read on the forward strand.
CGTCGCCGTAGTAGGAGGCGACCCGAGCAAACAGGTCCTGAAAATCCTCGCCGGGCATCAGGTAACGGTCGGACAGCGTGGCACGGCCGAAATCGGTCAGCAGCGCGTCGCGCGAGCGGTCGATATGGACCTGATGGCGACCTGGCATCTGGACTGCGTCGAGCACCTCGGATTCCCCCCAGCCTGTTCGAACCGAATGTCCGCCGCCACGAAGAGTCTCGTCAATCAACATGTGGGATATGACTCCCGACTGGGCCACAACATGCATGGCCGTTGCGACCACGCCACACCGTGGCCCTCACGCAACCAACCGATTGCAGCAGAAGCCCGAGTCTAGCGCTTCGGGCCGGCCGGCCCAAGCACCACAATCGCGTTCTGTCCATGTTCCACAGATTGTGGGCGGGCGTCAGGAATCCAGTCGCAATCGACTCGCCAGCAACTCCCCCTGGCCTTCCAGCACCGGATAGGCCGCGGCTGCGACCAGGTGCCCGTTCACCCGCTTCAACTCCCGCATCATGTCGAGATCGAGCGACACGGCATCCACCGGCCCGCCCCGCAGGCCGCCGAAATGCGCCCGCGTGGCGGCCGTTTCCAGGTCGCGGAATGCCTCCTTTTCCAAGGCAAGTTCGCGGGCCGCACGGGGATCCTCGGTCATGAACACCGCAGCGGCCGCGCGCACCGTCGCGGCAAGCCGGGCCAGCAGACGGCGCGCCTCCGCCCGTTCATCCTCCGCCAGCGGAACGCCGCGCTTCAGCCGCTTCACCGCGTGCCCCATCAGGTCGCGGTCCACCACGTCGCCGGCAGCCTCCAGATTGGTCGCGAACACCAGGATCTGCGACAGCCTGCGGTGATCCGCCTCGGAAAGCACCTCCGGGTCCAACTCGGTCAGGTACGCCTTGATCGCGCTGTTCAGCCGATCCAGCACATCGTCGAGCCGCCGCACCTCTGCTATGCGCCGCCGGTCGGTGCTGCCCAGCGCCTCGGCGGCCCCGATCAGCATCGCCTCCAGCGAATCGGCCATGCGCAGCGCCTCCCGCGCGGCGCCGGCCAGCGCGATCGCGGGTGTCTCCAGCGCCGTCTGGTCCAGATAGCGCGGCCGCGACGGGTCATCGGCGGTCACCCTGGCCGGCAGCAGCTTGCGCAGAACCCAGGCATAAGGACCCAGCGCCGGCAGGAACAGCGCTGCCAGGATCAGGTTGAACCCGCTATGAAAATCGGCCACGGCGCGGGCCGGATCGGGATCGATCTGCACCATCAGCGGGCCGATCCGGCGCAACAGGACCAGCGCCACGATGCACCCGAGCAGCCGGTTGAACAGGTTGCCGAGCGGCAGCCGGCGCCCGACGGGGTCGTCGCCCGAGCCACCCTCCAGCACCGGATTGATGGCGGTGCCGAGATTGGCGCCCAGCACCAGCGCGAAGGCGGCCTCCGGCGGGATCGCGCCCTTGGCGGCGAATGACATCACCAGCAGCACCACCGCAACCGAGGAATGCGCCGCCCAGGTCACCACCGCCGCCAGCAGCACGTCGAGCGCCGGCTCCGTGGTGATCGCGCCGAGGATCAGGCGCAGGCTGGGCATGTCCTCGTACGGTGTCATCAGCGACACAAGCTGGTGCAGCGACATCAGCATCAGCCCCAGCCCGATCGCGACCCGACCCAGATCGCGCGTCCGGGTCGCGGTGCCGCGGCGGAACAGGATCACGCCAAGCAGGATCAGCGCCGGGGCGATCTGGGCAACATCGAACGACAGCAGCTGGACGATCAGCGTGGTACCGACATTGGCGCCCAGCATCACCGCGAGCGCCGGGACGAGTGCCACCGCGCCACCGGCTGCGAACCCCGCCAACATCAGGCCGGTTGCGGTGCTGCTCTGCAGGATGGCAGTCACGCCCAGCCCTGCGGCGAACGCGGCCAGCCGGTTGCCCAGCGTCGTGCCAAGCCAGCGGCGCAGGTCGGGGCCGAAGCCGCGCTGAATGCCGGTCTGCACCATGTGCAGTCCCCACAGCAGCAACGCGACCGAACCGGCGAGGTCGAGCAGGGTCCACATCGGTGGTCAGTTCCCCGGGTCAGGCCCGGGGACATGGATCGGCGATTGGTGGCCGGCAGTCAACGACACGGCGATTGCACCCGCTCGTGATGCCTGGCCAAGAACCTGCCACAAAGGCAGCACGGACCCGCCACGGAACGGGATTGTTTGGACCGTGTTCATTGTCCACAACCTGAAGGATACGTCTGATGCGCGTCTGTTTTCTGCTTCCGTTGGCATTCCTGGGCCTTGCCGGCTGCATCGATGTGCATGAGCACCCGAACCCGACACCGACCTCGACCGTGGTGACACCGGCACCGGCACCGACCACGACCTATGTCGCACCCGCACCGCCCACCACCACCGTCGTGCGCACGCCGTAGGAAGGCAAGGAAGGCATTTCGCGGAAGAGTCCCCCCGGAATTATCCGGCCGGAAGGCGCGAATTTTCCTATCTTGTCAAAGGGATGGTCCCTCATGGACTCTGAGGGATCATCCGGCCGACCGATTGAAGACGCTTCCTTCCTGGAGCGAAATATGCTAGTTTCCCCCATCCTCTGAGCGTTGGGGTACATTCTGTGTCCACGAATTTGTGCGGATCTTGTACTTTATGCTGCAAGGTCAAAAGCATTGTTGAACTCAATAAACCAATGAATACCTGGTGCAGTCACTGCGACAAGAGCAAGGGCTGTCGCATATATGACACGCCTGAAAAACCTCCATCTTGCACGGAGTATAAATGCCTGTGGTATTCTACACAGTCGTTCGAAGATCCGAACCGCAGGCTACCCGAGCGGTTTCGCCCCGATCATACCAAGGTTGTCGTTGATATCGCTGCCAACGGTGACAATCCAGCTGCGATATTCTGGATAGATCCCTCGTACCCCGGCGCAATGCGTTCTGAAGAAAATCAGTTCCTTATCAGGACGCTTGCGATGGAGCATGCCATCATCGAGGCGCGTGGACGCAAACGGAAGCTTCTTGCCATCAACGAAAGCGCCGCAAAGAAAATGATCGAAGACGGATGCGATATGAGCCTCACGGAATGGGAAGTCTAGCAGGCAAGCCACGGCAAGCAATCAAGCTGACAGTTTAGTGGAGAAAGGGCGCGGTGTCGTTTAACGATCCGTTACCGAAGGTCTCGACCCGCTCAAGGACAGCTGCATCGCTTTCGGTCGCTACACCGCGATCGCGTCCAGTTCCTTGCCCATGTGCTCCGGCGTGAAAAGCCAGATGCCGAACCCCATCAGCAGCATCGCCACCGGCACGATCAGGAACGCCCTGGCGAACGAGCCGGTGCTCTGCTGGATGCCGATCGTCACGAACGGCCACAGCACGAAGCCGATCAGCCAGGCCACCGCCCAGGAAAACCCGTTGCCGACGCCGCGGATCCGCGTCGGATAGATTTCCGCCGTCAGGGTCATGCTCGGCGCCCAAAAACCCAGGAAGCCGATGCTCCACAGCAGTCCGTAAATCCAGAGAGCGGTGTTGCTTTCCGCGAACACCCAGAGCGTCAGAAACACCGCACCCTGGACCAGCATGACGTAGAAGGCGGGCTTGCGGCCGAACCGGTCGGAGATCAGGCCCGCCGCCAACAGGCCGAGAAAACCGGACAATCCCCAAAAAATGTAGAAAGTACCGTAGGTTGCCGTGGACCAGTGACGCTCCTGGGCAAGATAGAGCGGCATCCAGCCGCCGACCGTGCCGTAGATGATGGTGCTGCAGCACGCGATGAATGTCGCCGCGGCGGTATTGTGCAACATGTCGGGCAGGAACAGTTGCCGCAGCGGGAGTTTGCCTGCCTTGTCCAGCCACGCTTGGTCAGCGGACAGTAAAGGCCGGCCGGCTTTCTGCGCCTCGCTGATCCGGCGCTTGCGGTCCTGCAGGCGCACCCAGTACGGCGACTCCGGCAGCCCCATGCGCACATAGACCGCGAGCAGCGCCACCACGGCAGGCACGACGCAGGCGATGCGCCAGCCCCATTCGGCGATGATGAACGTCGTGATCACGCCGGCCAGCGCGGCGCCGAAGCACCAGGTGCCGCGGTTGATGCCGATCACGCGGCCGCGCATATGCGCCGGCCAGGTCTCGGCGACCAGCATCGAGCCCAGCGACCATTCGCCGTTCAGGGCGAAGTTGATCGCGCTGCGCACGACGACAAAGGCGGCAAATGTCGTGGTCAATGCCGCAATCGGCATCAGCAGCGAGAACAGGGCGATGTTGATGGCCAGCAGGTTCCGCCTGCCATAGCGGTCGGCAAGCCAGGGCCACACATACATCCCAAGGATGCCGACCAGCAGCGCGATCTGCAGGCCGCTGCGATACTCCGGCAGCGTGACCCCGAAATCCTTGATTACCAGCGGCGTGGCCAGCGCAAAGATCACGCCGTCCATGCCGTCGAAGCCCCAGCCCAGCCCGTTGGCGATGGCGATGTGCCAGTGCGTGCGGGTGATGCGCGTGGAATCGCTGGCGTCGCGGAAGGCAGCCGAGCGATCCCGATAGCTTTGTTCCAGCGGGCCGGTGATGATACTGACGGACACGGCCGCTCCGGACGGGCTCATGGGCCTCTTCCCTTTGTCGAGTATCGGGCTCCGCCCACAGTGCTGAGCCGGGCGAACCATCACACCCATTGCGGCTCTGGAGCAAGCATCGTACCGATTGCACGGCGATGGGCAGGGTCCTGCGACGGCGGAGCGTACTATCCGGCATGGTCGTCACCGGCGGGGCCGTGACGGCTGGGCTCGCCGCGCCGCTGCACTCCGGCGCTCCTGACAGCGGCCTCGCGGTGCGTGAGGACATCACGCGCCTTGCCAACGCCCCGCGGCGCCTGGCACGCCTGGAGGAGGTGATCGGCGAGATGCAGCGCCGTTCGCGGGCCGATCCGGATGACCCGAAGGGCTGGCGCGTGCATGCCCTCACCCATGCCCAGGTGTGTTCCTCCGTGTCGAATTCGGACCCCGCGCAGGTGCACGGCTGCTGGTGGTTCCTGCCCTGGCACCGCGCGTTCCTGGCGGTGACCGAGTGGAAGCTGCGCGCACTCTCAGGCGACAACACGCTGGCGCTGCCGTACTGGAACTGGAGCAGCGACCGCCGCATCCCGGCGGCGTTCACGCGGCCAGGCAGTCCGTTGGCCCAGGCGAACCGACATACGCCGGACCGCGATCTTCGACCGACGGAGGTGGATCAACTGTTGCACGACGATGCGCTGGCAAGCCTGGGCGTTGCGGCACTGGGTGCCCTGTCATTCGTGGCCCGCACGCCGGCGGAGATCCCCACGAGTTTCGGCGGCATCGCTAAATCGAACCCGGCCGGATGGCATGGCCGCAGCCGGATGGAGACCATCCCGCACAATGCGATCCACAACTATGTCGGCGGCGAGGCGGTGGACGGAGCGCTCGGCGACATGATCGAACTGGCGACCGCCGCGTCCGACCCGGTGTTCTATGCTCATCACGGTAATCTGGATCGACTGTGGGAGGCTTGGCGCCAGGACCCGGCACGCAAGGCGACGGAGCCGGCATTCGCGCAGGAGCGCTTCCTGTTCCCCTGGATCGACGGAAGCGTCATTGCCGTGGCGGCGAAAGACACCCTGGACACGCAGCGCCTGGGCTACGTGTACGACTCGCTTGCAGTGCTGCGTGACGGCGTTGTGCCGGAGGGTTATGCCGAGGCGAGCATTGTCATGCGCCCGCCACTTGTTGTCGCCACGGTACGTCTGTCGCCCGGAGCCTCCCGCCGAACACTGCGAATCACCGGTGTTGTTCCGACCGATCGGCCACTCACGGTGGAGATCGTGCTGGCCCGGACTGGGGAAAACGGGTTGCGGATCAGTGTTGGTGCGCACGCCATCGGGCGGAAGCACAGCGAGCCGACGTTCCCCGATACGGAACTGCGCTTCGACATAACGGCCGCGGTGAACCGGTTGGGCTCGCCGGCGGCGGCAACGGTATCGGTCGTGCCGCTTGCCCTGGGTCCAGGCCAGCGCAGTTGGCCGCCGTTCGAATACGCCACCATGGAGGTTCTGAGCTCACCGGCGTGACAGCGTGCAGTTGCATCGCACCGCCGTGACGGATGCCGCCAATTTCGTCAGCACCGCATTCGGCTGGGCTTGCCTGCACGCCGTTTACGCTACCGGCGCGCAATCAGTAGCCGGGCACTGCATACCCATAGGGCGGCGCATAGTATGGCGGCGGCGGATAATAGACGGGCGGCGGCGGATAATAGATTGGCGGCGGAATGAAGACAGGCGCCACGCCGACGAAGACCCCTCCCCGCCAACAGCAACCCCAGGTCCCGCCGTGCCAACCCCAGCCACCGCCATGCCAGCCGCCGCCATGCCAGGTGCCGCCACCACCACCGTGCCAGCCTCCGCCGCCATGTCCTCCACCTCCGCCGCCATGCCAATCAGCACGAGCAGCGGAGATCGTGAGAACGAAACCGAGGAACACGACGGCAGTGGCCGTCAAAATGTACCGCGGGAAAGATCGAATGGAACGCATGACGGAAAGCTCCAATACTTCCTGACTGTGCACGCCGATCACGGCGGAGTTATGACGAGGCACCAATCTCGTGACGCTATATGGGATGCGCTTGGCGCTCATCCTGCACCTTCCGCCGCACGGACGCCGGCCAATGGAATGGCAGCACTGTCCGCCGCTCGGGCCACCACGATCCGGTCGCGGCCTCCGCGCTTGGCCGCATACAGCGCTTCGTCCGCGCTCGTCAGCGCCAGCGACAGCGCCGCCTCCGGCTCGAAGCTGCCCGGCACTGGCGCAACCCCGCCGCTCACGGTGACAACCCTGCCGGCTCCGGCGGGATGCTCCACCCCGGTCCGCACCTGATCGCACAACCGCTGCGCAATTGAGACCGCGGTCGCGCCGGTAGCGTCGTGCAGGAACACCGCGAACTCCTCGCCGCCGAGCCGCCCCAGCAGGTCGCCGGGACGCATTCCCGCGGACAGCACGGTCACCAGGCCGCGCAACACATCGTCGCCCGCCGCGTGGCCGTAGTCATCGTTGATTGCCTTGAAGCGGTCGATGTCGAACATGATCAGGGCAGAGGGCTGGCCGGAACGCCGAGCCAGCGCGATCGAGGGTACGGCGCGATTCAGGAAGCCGCGCCGGTTCAATGCGGCGGTCAACTGGTCGGTCACGCTCAGCCGCGAGAGCTCCGCCAGCGCTCGATCGCGCGCGCGCCACGCCGCGATCAACAAAAGCGCCCAGATCGGCAGCGGCAGATCGAACAGGAGGAACCATAGCCAGCTCGCCACGGTGATTGGGTCGTGCGGCCGGAGCAGGGCATTGTCGATTGCGTCATAGGCCGACAGGACGCCGGCCGCGATCAGCAACACGCATCCGGCACCTGCCAGGCGCCACTCCAGGCGGTCATGGCGCGCCTGTAGGGCGTACCGGAGGGTAGCTGCGGCGGCAGCGACCGCAACGCCGCCAAGCAGTAGTCGCGCGGAAAGATAGGCGATATCCCCTGCCGGCAAGTCCAGGAGCCGCATGATGTCCTTCGGCAGCCCGCGCCTCGTCTGGCGGACTACGTCACGAGGCGCACCCTAGCACATTGAACGCTCTGAATACAGAACGATTCTTCCCGCGCGATCCGCGCCGTGTGCCGAACCCTGGAACTTCGGCCTGTCACACCCCATCCTGACGCATGGCAACTCCTGCGCCATAATCGGGGGACAAGGAATCAATCGTATGTCCCAGACGCTGCTTCGCCCCTCGCCGCGTGTCCTGTTCATCCCGGAGAAACAGCCGGCCAAGCCGCTGACCCGCCGGTTCAAGGTGGTGTCGGAGTATGAGCCGAACGGCGACCAGCCGACCGCCATCGCCGAGCTGACGGGCGGCGTGCTTGCCGAGGACCGCGATCAGGTGCTGCTGGGCGTCACCGGGTCGGGCAAGACCTTCACCATGGCCAAGGTGATCGAAGCAGTCCAGAAACCCACCCTGATCCTGGCGCCGAACAAGACGCTGGCCGCACAGCTTTATGGCGAAATGAAGAGCTTCTTTCCCGACAACGCGGTGGAGTATTTCGTTTCGTACTACGATTACTACCAGCCGGAAGCATATGTCCCGCGCACCGACACCTACATAGAAAAGGACGCGCAGATCAACGAGCAGATCGACCGCATGCGCCACGCCGCGACGCAGGCGCTGCTCGAGCGCAACGACGTGGTGATCGTTGCCTCCGTCTCCTGCATCTACGGCATCGGCTCGGTCGAGACCTACGCGAAGATGGTGGTGAAGCTGGAAACCGGCGGGCGGATCGATCGCGACGCGCTGGCGAAGGCGCTGGTCGATCTTCAATACCGGCGCAACGATACCGCCTTCCAGCGCGGCGCGTTCCGTTTGCGCGGCGACAGCGTGGACATCTTCCCGAGCCATTACGAAGACCGCGCCTGGCGCGTCACGTTGTTCGGCGACGAGGTTGAGGCGATTCACGAGTTCGATCCGCTGACGGGGGAAAGGACCGCCGCGCTGAACGAGATCACCGTCTATGCCAACAGCCACTACGTCACGCCGCGGCCGACGCTGACCGAGGCGATCCGCGACATCAAGGTGGAGCTGAAGCAGCGGTTGGATGAACTCACCACGGAAGGAAAACTGCTGGAGGTCGAGCGGCTGCAGCAGCGCACGACGTTCGACATCGAGATGATGGAGACCACCGGCTCCTGCAAAGGGATCGAGAACTATTCCCGCTATCTGACCGGCCGCAACCCGGGCGAACCGCCGCCCACGCTGTTCGAATACCTGCCGGAGAATGCGCTGCTGATTGTCGATGAAAGCCACGTGACGGTGCCGCAGTTGGGCGGCATGTATCGCGGCGACTTCAATCGCAAGTCGGTGCTGGCGGAGTTCGGTTTTCGCCTGCCGTCCTGTGTGGACAACCGCCCGCTGAAATTCGAGGAGTGGGAGACCTACCGGCCGCAGACGATGTTCGTCTCGGCGACGCCGGGTCCGTGGGAGATGGAGCGCACCGCCGGCGTGTTCGCCGAGCAGGTGATCCGTCCGACCGGGTTGATCGATCCGGTGACCGAGGTACGCCCGGTGGAGCACCAGGTGGACGACCTTCTGGCCGAATGCCGCTCGGTGGCGGCGCAGGGCGCGCGCGTGCTGGTCACCACGCTGACCAAGCGCATGGCCGAGGACCTCACCGATTATCTGACCGAGCACGGCGTGAAGGTGCGCTACCTGCACTCCGACATCGACACCCTGGAGCGGATCGAGATCATACGCGATCTGCGGCTTGGCGTGTTTGATGTGCTGGTGGGGATCAACCTGCTGCGCGAGGGGTTGGACATCCCGGAATGCGCGCTGGTGGCGATCCTGGATGCCGACAAGGAGGGTTTCCTGCGGTCGCAGACCTCGCTGATCCAGACGATCGGCCGGGCGGCGCGCAACATCGACGGGCGCGTGATCCTGTATGCCGACACGATGACCAACAGCCTGCGCCAGGCCATCGAGGAGACCGATCGCCGCCGCAACAAGCAGCGTGCCTGGAACGAGGCGCACGGCATCACGCCGGTCTCGATCAGGCGGCAGATCGGCAAGGTATTGGAGAGCGTGTTCGAGCAGGATTACGTGACGGTTGCGCCGGTGAAGGACGCCGGCATTTCGGAATTTGTCGGCAAGGATCTGAAGTCGGCGATTGCCGAGCTGGAGAAACGCATGCGTGGGGCGGCGGCCGATCTGGAATTCGAGGAGGCGGCGCGGCTGCGCGACGAGATCAGGCGGCTGGAGGCGCTGGACCTGGGGTTGGAACCGCCCCCAGCGCCGAGTTCGTCGCTGCGGCCCAAGCGCGATCGCACACCGGAGCCGATGGGGCCTGGCGGCGGCGGGTACGATCCGAGCAAGCGGCGCGGGCGTGGGGGGATGCGGCGGCGGGGCCCGTGACCAGGCGAAGGCCGGCGTCAAAGGCGCTTTATCATGATGCCGAACAGGCCCTTCTGCTGCAACCGTGCGCGCAGCGGATCGGGGCGGATCGGTTCGGCTTCGCACACCAGCGATAGATGTTGCGGCATTGCCGCCGCGAAGTCGTGGAACGCCCAGTTCAGGTCGATGTCATCCACCACCATCGCCCCTCCCTGCCGGATCCGGGGCCAGGCTGCGTGCATTTCGAAGAGCATGTTGTATTCGGTATGCGCGCTGTCGTGGATGAACAGATCGATCATGCCGGTCTCCTGCAGCAGACGCCGCAGACGTCGGCGGCTCGAACCTCGGATATAGGTCCATGCATTGGCCATGCTGTCCTCGACGGCGACGCCGATCTGACTGTGCACCTCCGATATCGTCTGCGGCGGCAGATCGATGCTCCACAGGCGACCGCCGCCGTTGCGGACCAGTCCCTCGAGCACAAACCGACTGGTCACGCCGTGCGCAACGCCGGTCTCGACAACTTTCGTAGCCTTCAGGTGTCTCACCAGGCACCAGATGGCGCGGATGAACGCCTGATCACCGTCATTGTGTCCCAAATAGCTGGCCGGCCCCGGGATGATGCCTTTGCTGGTCAACCGTTCCAGAACCGCGGGCCACATCGGCCCAAGCTCGCTTGAAATTGTGCATGGCAGCGCCGCGCCCACGGCGGCGTGGAGCGCAGGTTCCCAATGAGGGTCGGCAACATAGTCGCACCGAGGCTTCTTCTGCTCTGGCCTTTCCCTGAATTTGCTCCATAGCCTGAGCCCAACCTCCAATGGATTCGTCGCCATCTCGCGGGCAATTTCTGTGATCAGCTGTGCCAAAGTCTTGCTTTCCCTTGTCGTGCAGCGTTCGGCGTAATGTCGTCGACGAATATATCAACCAAGAGTCGGCCATCGAAGGCGACCAAACGCAGATGTGCTCCACTATCGCGATGGGCAGCGCCTGGCCACCGGCTCGCGGATCACGCCAGAACGGGCTAAACTCGCCGCTCAGCCGGAGGGATGCCATGAGCAACATGCTGGAAGGCGGCTGCGCCTGCGGGAGGCTGCGCTATCGCATGCGCTCCTCGCCGATGTTCGTGCATTGCTGCCACTGCAAGGACTGCCAGCGCCAGACCGGCACCGGGTTTGTGCTGAACGCACTGATCGAAGCCGACCTGGTGGAAGTGCTATCCGGCGAACCCAGGCCCTTCACGATGCCGACAGACAGCGGCCGGCCGCATACGGTGTTCCGCTGTCCCGACTGCGGCACCGCGGTGTGGAGCGAATATGGCGGCCTCACGGCGCTGCGCTTCGTCCGCGTCGGCACGCTCGACGATCCGCAGGCCCTGCCGCCCGACGTGCACATCTATGTCCGTTCGAAGCTGCCGTGGATCATGCTGCCCGGGGATGTGCCCGCGTTCGCGGCGTATTACGACTCGAGGAAGCTGTGGCCGGCGGCCAGCCTGGAACGCCGCAAGGCGGTGCTTGGCTGACGGCGTCGCGCGCGCCAAGCTCCGGACATTCCTCATGGTTCATCGTCATGGCCGGGCGTGTCCCGGCCATCTGCCGCGCTACCGCTGCTGGTGGAGATGGCCGGGTCAAGCCCGGCCATGACAATAGAGGTGCGACTGTTGCGTCACCCGGAGCACTTATTTCGTAGCGCGCCCTTAGTCCTACTGCGTCACTCATTCTGCACGACGGCCTTCTGACGGATTTGTCCGCAACAAGGACATCGCGGCAATGCATGCGCCAAAGTTCGCGCGAGGCGGATACGCAAGGTTGCGATTGAGTTCGGCATGTGACGTTGCGAAC
>DATMND010000396.1:0-37512 GCA_035569235.1 Acetobacteraceae bacterium
GTTCGCAACGTCACATGCCGAACTCAATCGCAACCTTGCGTATCCGCCTCGCGCGAACTTTGGCGCATGCATTGCCGCGATGTCCTTGTTGCGGACAAATCCGTCAGAAGGCCGTCGTGCAGAATGAGTGACGCAGTAGGAATAGCCGGAGGCGAAAATGATCACGCCACCTACGCCGGCGCGAGCGCAGTCCAGCACGATCTCCTCGACCGCCTCGCGCGCGGCGGTAATCACGGCGCAGTCCGGAACCTCGGGCAGAGCCGCCACGTCGGGATAACAGCGGTGTTCGCCGATCCGCTCGTAGCGTGCATTCACCGGATAGACGCGCCCACCATAGTGCTGAAGATTGTGCAGCACGCGCTCGCCGAACGAGCCCGCCCGTGTCGAGGCGCCGATCACCGCCACGCTGGCCGGATGCAGCAGGCGGGTCAGGTCAGCATGGTGGTAAACGGATGTTCGTTTCATTTGCATGCGGGGCTCGATTGACGTTTCCAAACGTCGAGCATACTGATCGCTAGCCCTCCAGCATAGGACGCACCGATGTCGTTGTTCGATCTGACAGGCAAGGTCGCCGTCGTCACCGGCTCCAGCAAGGGGATCGGCCGCGCCATCGCAGAACGCTTGGCAGAGCACGGCGCCAAGGTCGTGGTTTCAAGTCGCAAGGCGGATGTTTGCGAGACCGTGGCTGCTGGCATCCGTGCCAAGGGTGGCGAGGCGGCGGTGATCCCCTGCCACATCGCCCGCAAGGAGGAATTGCAGAAGCTGATCGATCAGACCACCGCGCTGTGGGGCGGGATCGACATCATGGTGAGCAACGCCGCGGTCAATCCGTATCTGGGTCCGGCGGCCGGAGCGTCGGATGAAGTCTACGAGCGCGTCATGGGTGCGAACGTGCGCAGCAATTTCTGGCTGGCCAATATGGTCTGTCCCCAGATGGCCGAACGTGGCGGCGGATCGTTCATCATCATATCGTCAATCGGTGGGCTCCGCGGCACGGCGAGCCTCGGCCTATATGGGATCTCCAAGGCCGCCGACATGCAACTCGCGCGCAATGTCGCGGTCGAGTGGGGACCCAGGAACGTACGCGCCAACTGCATCGCGCCTGGCCTGGTCCGTACCGACTTCGCGCGCGCGCTGTGGGAGGACCCGGTGCGCTATCGCAAGACGACGCGCGACAATCCGCTGCAGCGCATTGGCGAGCCGGATGAGATCGCCGGCGCGGCGGTCTTCCTGGCATCGCCGGCCGGCAGTTTTGTCACCGGTCACACGCTGGTGGTGGATGGCGGCACGATGGCCGGCGTCGTGCTGCAGAAGGACGAGTGAGCTGACACGCGAGGATATTGCAGAATTGGATCGGACGGACGAACTCGCGGCGTTCCGCGAACGCTTCGTCCTGCCGGATGGCGTAATCTATCTCGACGGAAATTCGCTCGGAGCATTGCCGGAGGCGACTCCAGGGCGCGTCGCGCAGGTGGTGGAGCGGGAATGGGGACACTCGCTGATCAAAAGCTGGACGGATCACGGCTGGATCGATCTGCAATTTCGCGTGGGCGAGAAGGTCGGACAACTCATTGGCGCCGTGCCAGGCACGACGGTGGTCGCGGATTCCACCTCGGTCAACCTGTTCAAGTTGCTGGCCGCCGCGCTGGATCAGCGTCCGGGCCGGTCGGTGATCCTGACCGAGGATGGCAATTTTCCCACTGATCTCTACATGGCACAGGGTCTCACTGCGCTGCTGCAACGCGGACATGTGCTGCGCCGAGTGTCCGCGGCGTGTTTGTCGGAGGCGCTGGACCGCCAGGTCGCCGTGCTGATGCTGACACACGTGAACTACCGCAGCGGCGCAATGCACGACATGGCGGCGTTGACCCGCGCCGCCCATGCGGCAGGTGCGCTGGCGCTGTGGGACCTATCGCATTCCGTCGGTGCGGTGCCGTTGCGGCTTGCCGCGGATGACGTCGATCTGGCGGTCGGCTGCGGCTATAAGTATTTGAACGGAGGGCCGGGAGCGCCGGCCTTCCTCTATGTCGCGCCGCGTCTGCAGGCTGACATGCGGTTTCCGTTGACCGGCTGGCTTGGCCATGCGGAACCCTTCGCGTTCGAGAGTTTCTATCGGCCGGCAAGCGGAATTGCACGTGCGGTCGTGGGGACGCCGCCGATCCTCTCGCTCGCGGCATTCGAGGTTGGTATCGACGTGTCGCTGGAAGTGCCGATGTCGGCTGTCCGGGAGAAGTCGTTGCGGCTTTCTGAACTGTTCATTGCGTTGATGGAGCAGGAACCAGGGTTTGTCCTGCTGACACCGCGTGCTCCTGAACGGCGAGGCAGCCAGGTCGCGTTCGCTCATCCGCACAGCCATGCGATCATGCAGGCGTTGATCGAGCGCGGCGTGATCGGCGACTTTCGAGCGCCTGACGTGCTGCGCTTCGGTCTCGCGCCGCTCTATGTGCGATTCGCGGATGTGTGGGATGCGGTGGAGACACTGCGCGATGTCATGCGGAGCGAGTCCTGGTGTGACGATCGGTTTCAGCAGCAGCGCAAGGTGACCTGAAGCGGCTTGCAACAGTCGAAATCGAACGAAATCCACAACAACGAGCAGTTGGCCTGGGTGCCCGCTTTCGCGGGCATAACGAGATCAAGGATCGGTCGTGCCCGTTTGGTCAGCCGCTCTTCGTCTTGTTCTCCAGCGCCTCAGTCAGCCGCTGGGGATCGACCTCGATCTTCACACCGGCGCGCTCCAACTGGCACAGCATCATCGATCGGGAGTCCCGGTCGCCCCACCCACGATTCAGCCCCTCAGCCAGATCCGCGAGCGCCAGATTGGCAAGCCGCATCGGCACATTCAGCTCCCGCCCAAGCCCCGTCGCCAGCGATACGTCCTTATGTGCCAAGCGCAGCGCAAAAGCCGGCGGTTCGTATTTGTTCGGCAGGAATTGATCGGTCAGCGATTCAAAAGCGCCGCGCCGTCCGATCGCGCCCTGACGCACTGCCTCCCAGATTGCCAGCGGCTCGATGCCAGCCTTCACGCCCATGCTGAACACTTCCGCCGCCGCCGCGGTGGCGATGTAGCCGAAGCAGTTGTGTACTAGCTTGGCGACCGAGCCCGCGCCGATCGGACCGATGTAGCGGGCCGCATCGCCGATCATGTCGAGCACCGGCTTCCATTGGTCGAACACGTCCTGATCGCCGCCACACCAGATCGCCAGCTTGCCGCTTGCCGCTCCGCGCGGGCCGCCGCTTACCGGCGCATCGAGCAAATGCGCGCCTTTTGCGGCGAATGCGTCATGCGCCTTGCGGACTGCCGTCGGCGAGTTTGTCGTCAAATCGAAATACGCAGTCCCGCGCTTGATCCCTGCCAGCAATCCGGCGCACACCGCCTCGAATTCCGGTGGCCCGGGGAGCGAGGTGAAGATCACCTCGCTCTGCTCCGCCACCGCCTGCGGTGAGTCCGCCCAGATGGCGCCGTCGCGCAGATGGCGTGCGGCGGCTTCGCGGCGGATGTCGTGCACCACCAGCGTGTCGCCGCGCGCCTTCAGCCCCTTTTGCAAGTTCGCGGCCATGCTGGCACCCATGGTGCCGAGGCCGATGAATCCCACCTGCATGACCTGACGCTCCTGTTACGTATGGGCTTCAAACACTTCGCGCGCGATGTTCGCTGCTGTCATCGCCGCCGGCCAGCCGGCATAGAACGCGAGATGCGTGATCACCTCGGACAACTCCTCCTTGGTGACGCCGTTGATCAGCGCGCGCTCCAGGTGGCCGCGCAACTGCTCCGGACGGTAGGTTGCGATCAGCGTGGCGCAGACGATCAGGCTGCGGTCGCGCTTGGAAAGCTGCGGACGCTCCCACACGTCGCCGAATAGCACCTTCTCGGACAGATCAATGAGCTTCGGCACCGTGCCGCGGACGCGGTCGCGCGATGCCGTCGAGGGTTGCTGTGCCATGGTTTCCTCCACCTGTTGAAGCGATCGGACTATTGCACACCAAGCCGGTCATCGAGTCCAATCGGCCATCGGCGAGGGGAGAACTCAATATGGCGGAGCAACACAAGGTCGCGCTGGTCACCGGCAGCGCGCTCAACATCGGCCGCGCGACAGCGCTTGCATTGGCGCGCGACGGCTATCGCGTCATGGTGACGGCACGCAGCTCCGCCGCCGATTGCGCGCGGACCGCAGAGATGATCGGCGAAGCGGGCGGCGAGGCGGCGGTGCATCTCGCAGACATTTCAGATGCGAAGCAGGCGAGGGGACTTGTCGAAGCTGCAGTCGCGCGATTTGGCCGGCTTGATGTGCTGGTGAACAATGCGTCGATACGTCGGCAGACCAAATTTTCCGAACTGACCGTGGAAGAGTGGCGCGAGATCCTCGGCGCCACGTTGGACGGCGCTTTCTACTGCGTCCATGCGGCCGCGCCGCACATTCTCGCCGCGCGCGGCGGCAGCATCGTAAACCTCGGCGGTATATCGGCGCATCTCGGCGCCAAGGGACGCGTCCACGCGGTCACGGCGAAGGCGGGCATGCTGGGCCTGACCCGTGCGCTGGCGAAGGAACTGGCGCCGAGCGTCACGGTCAACTGTGTCGTGCCTGGCTCGATCGATACCGTGCGCGGCTTCGCGGCCGGCGGCAACACTGGGCGGGCCAGCCTGCCTGATAACCTGGCCGGCCGGCTAGGCAAACCGGAGGAAATCGCCGAGATGGTGCGCTATCTCTGCTCGCCCGCGGCGCGCTTCATCACCGGCCAGGCCATCCACGTGAATGGCGGCGCGTTCATGCCGTAGCTGCTCGGCCGTTACGCCACCTTTGGCCAGATCGCTGACGATGCGGCGATCTCCTGCGGATAGATCGCCACCGGCCTGCCGTTCTGCCACTGGATCATCGCCAGCACCGCATCCACGCGGCGACCCTTATCGTCGAACTTCAAATGATGGCCGGGGAAGAACAGCGCCGGTCCATCACGCATGTCCAAGCCACGGATTGCTTCCGATACCTTGCGCCGGTCGGCAACCCCAGCACGCTCCAGTGCTTCTTTGAAGATTAGCACGTGCACGTACGCGAACACCGAATCATGTCCGAACCACGGTTCCTTGGTACGCGCCACAAAGCTTTCCGCAAGCCTGTCCTGCTCGCGGCCGGGCCAGTTGGCCAGCCCCGCCATCAGGCCTTGCAGAATGTCGGCGCCGGTGACCTTCAGCAGTTCCGGCGCACCGATATGACCGCCACCACCGATCAATGGCAGCCTGCCGCCGGCAAGACCGAATTCTGCGAACTTGTCGAGCAGCAGCTTGTCGTCGGGCACATTGGACGACAGCATGATGCAGAAGTCCGGGCGTGCACTGCGGATCGGCTGCACCAGCGTAGTGGCGTCTGCGATCGGCGGCGTATACATCTGGTCCACCACCGCGGTCAGTCCAAGCTCCTTCAGCGTGTGCTCGCGCACTTCCCGCAAGAAGCTTACATTTGCCGCGGTGTTGTCCGCCAGCAGCGCGACCTTTGTGGGCCGCTTGCCGGTCGCGTTTTGCGCCATGTCGAGGATCGTCGGCAGCAACTGCCGTGCCTGACTGTCGGCGGTCGGCGCGGTCTGGAACACGTTCTGAAAGCCACGACCCGTTATCAAATCGGAATAGGACAGAGTGAGCCACGGCAGTCCGACGCGCTCCGTCACCTCGGTGGCGGCAAGCGTGAAGCTGGACAGCCAACAGCCGAAACCGCCGACCAGATCGGGCTCCTGCGCCACCATGCGCTGCGCCGCATCTTTGGCCTTCTCGGCCGAATCCTGTGTGTCGAACTGCATCAGACGCAACTTGGCGCCACCCAACGAGCGGATGCCGCCGGCCGCGTTGATGTCGTCGATCGCCATTTCGGCGCCGAGCTTTTCCAGAATCCCGGAGCGCGCCCATGGTCCCGACAGCGGAACCAGCATGGCGATCTTCACTTCCTGCGGCGGTGCGGTTCCCGCTTGAGCGCGGGCGCGGCGCGCAACGCCGGTGGTGCCTGACACGAGGGCCAATCCTAGCGCGGCCCTGCGTCCAATCGCGTTCGTGTCAGTCATCGTTGTGTTCCCCCCTTGGTTGCGGCGTCGCGTCGCCGTTGGGAAGACTAACGAGGATCGGCGTCCACCCTCACGACGATGCCCTGCAGTTCCGGCGACGGTGCTGGATAGCGCTGCAACACCAGCGGATCGTGACCGGGGATTATGTTGTCGGGCCGGCTCGCAAGCCGGCGCATCGTGGCGTAGCCCTCCAGCGTGTCTTCGTGGCTGTGCATGATCGGGAATGCGCGGCCTTCCTCCATGTTGGCATAAAAGTGGCTGGCGTCCGAGGCCAGGACCATCCAGCCGCGCCGAGTCCACACGCGCACTACCTGGAGGCCCTTTGAATGCCCGCCGACGTGATGCACTGACACGCCAGGTGCAAGTTCATCAACGCCGTCATGAAACCGCACACGTCCGGCAAACAGCTTCCGCACGATCGCGATCACGTCGTCTTCCTCAAATGGCCCGCGAAGTCCCGTATGGCACATGCAGCGGCCGGTGCAGTAAGCCATCTCCGCGTCCTGCAGGTGATATCGCGCGCGAGGGAACAGATCGTAATTGCCGCAGTGGTCGTAGTGCATATGCGACAGGATCACATCCTGCACCTGCCCCGGTTTGACGCCGATCGCCTGTAGTCCGACTGCCGGCGAACGGACGTATTGCCGCGCCCGCTTCCGCCCCATCGGTTCATCGAAGCCGGTGTCCAGAATGAACGTCTGGTCCGGCCCCTTGATCGCCCACACGAAGTAGTCGAGCGGCATCGGCCCGTCATGCGGATCGCCGCCGATGAACGCGCCCGACCGCCGCGCATTCGCGTTGTGCGCATAATGTACGGCGTACAGTTCGTAGGGTTGCAGCTCGGCCATCATGAGGTCTTCGGCCAAAGTGCATCGGACGCGGCAATCGACGATGGATAGACAGGTGTGGGCCGCCCCTTCTGCCACTGCACGAGACACAGCTTCGCGCCGACGCGGCGGCCTTTCTCGTCATACTTCAGGTGACCATCGGGGAAGAACAGCGCCGGTCCGTCGGTCATATCCAGGCCGCGGATCGCTTCGGCCACCTTGTGCCGCTCGGCGACGCCGGCACGCTCCAGCGCCTCCTTCAGGATCATCACGTGCACATAGGCGAAGATCGAATCATGGCCGAACCACGGCTCCTTGGTGCGCTCGATAAAACGTTGCGCCAGCTCTGCCTGGTTCTTTCCCGGCCAGTTGGCCAAGCCGACGATGACACCCTCCAGGTTATCGGCGCCGGCAACTTTGAGCAGCTCCGGCACGCACCAGTGTCCGCCACCGCCGATCAGCGGCAGTTTGCTGGCAGTCAGGCCAAACTCGGCGAACTTGTCCACCAGCAGCTTGTCGTCCGGCACGTTGGTGGACTGCAGCAGCACGAAGTCGGGGCGCGACGATCGGATGCCCTGGATCAATGTGGTCGCATCGGTGAGCGGCGGTGTGTAGACCTGATCGCTCACCAGGTTGATGTTCAAATTCTTCAGCACATGATCGCGGATCGGCTTGTAGAAGCTGACGCTCGCCGCCGTGTTGTCGCCGAGCAGCGCCGCCTTGGTGGGTCGCTTGCCGGCTGCCTTCTGCGCCAGTTCGACAACCATCGGCAGCAGGTCCTCGGCCTGCGCATCGGCAGTGGGCGAGGACTGGAACACGTAATGGAAGCCGCGGTTGGTGATCAGGTCCGAATACGACAGCGTCAGCCATGGCAGTTCCGCGCGCTCGGTCACCTCGGTCGCGGCAAGCGTAAAGGTCGACAGCCAGCAACCAAATCCACCGACGATGTCCGGTTCCTGCGCAAGCATGCGCTGTGCGGCGTCCTTTGCCTTCTCCGCGGAATCTCCTGTGTCGTACTGCATGAGCGTGAGCTTGGCGCCGCCCAGAGACTTTATGCCGCCCGATTTGTTGACGTCATCGATCGCCAGTTCCGCGCCGAATTTTTCCAGGATGCCCTGCCGCGCCCATGGTCCCGACAGCGGCACCAGCATGGCGATCTTTGCTTCCTTCGGGGCCTGCGCTCGCGCCCGGCGCGGCGTGAGTGCCGACGCGCCGGTTGCCAGGCCAAGCCCCAGTGCGGTTCGGCGTCCGATCGAAGATGTGTTGGTCATCGTGGCGGTCTCCCTTGCAAGTGTTCTCAGGCTGCGGTCAGCCCGAGATATGAGCGGCGGACTCTGTCGTCTGCGAGCAATGTCTCATAGGTTCCGTCGAGCACCATGTGGCCGGTTTCCAGCACATAGCCGTGGTCGGATAGTTCCAGCGCCTCGGCGACGCGCTGCTCGACCAGCAGGATGGTGACGCCGTCTTCCCGGTGGATCTGCGAGATGCGCTCGAAGATCGTGTCGGCGACCGTGGGCGCGAGGCCCATGGATGGTTCGTCAAGCATCAGCAGCTTCGGCGCCGAAGCGAGCCCGCGGCCGATCGCCACCATCTGCTGCTCACCACCCGACAGAGTGCCGGCAAGTTGGGTGGCGCGCTCGGCGAGGATTGGAAATAGCGTATGGATGCGTTCGAGCGTGTGGTGCCATTGCGCACGTGCAGCCTTGGGATAGGCGCCCATCTCAAGGTTCTCACGGACCGTAAGGGTCTTGAACACCTGGCGACCTTCGGGAACATGCGCGATGCCAAGGTGCGCGCGTGATGCGGCGGAACGGCCGAGCAGATTCTCGCCGCGGAAGGTGACAGTGCCTGCGACAGGGGGAAAAATACCGCAGATCGTTTTGAACAACGTGGATTTGCCAGCGCCGTTCGGACCGACTACCGTAACGAACTGGCCCTCGGCCACGGACAGCGACACATCGTGTAGCGCGCGAAGGCCGCCGTAGGAGACCGAGAGGTTGCGCACTTCAAGCATGGCCCTCACCCCAACCCTCTCCCGCTACGCGGGCGAGGGAGCTTGGCTTCGGGACTTGGTGTTCCGCCCCCTCGCCCGCACAGCGGGAGAGGGTTGGGGTGAGGGCCACTACGCATTCTGCCGCGCCAGCCATTTGGAACCGAGATACGCCTCGATCACCGCACGATCCTCCACCACCTCGCGCGGCAGGCCACTCGCCAGCACGCGGCCATGATCCAGCACGACGAACCGGTCGGCGATCCGCATCATCGCGTGCATTGTGTGCTCGATGATCGCGATCGTCATGCCGTCCTCACGCACGCGCTGCAACACATCCAATACCTCGTCGCACTCGTCGCGCCCCAGGCCGGCAAGCGTCTCATCGAGCAACAGCAGCCGCGGACGTCCCGCCAACGCGCGCGCCAGTTCCATCAAACGCAACTGCTTGTTGGTAAGCTGTCCGGCCGCGCTGCCCGCCTGCCGGTGCAGCCCGACCCGCGCCAGCGCGCCGACCGCCGCCTCCAGCGCGGCATCGTCAGGCAGCCCGGCGCCATAAGCGCCAACCACGACGTTGTCGAGCAGCGGCAGACGCGGGAAGCTGCGCACCACCTGGAAGGTGCGGCCGACGCGCATGCGGCAGACCTTGTGCACCTTGCGGCCAAGCATCGACTGCCCTGCCAGAGTCGCAACGCCCTCATCGGCCGTAAGCACGCCGTTCAGCACATTGAACAGCGTCGTCTTGCCGGCACCGTTCGGGCCGATGATGCCGAGGATCTCGCCCTCTGCTACGGAGAAGCTCACCTGGCTGACAGCGCGCAATCCGCCGAACGAGCGCGACAGGTTCTCGACGCGCATGAGTTCCGTCCCGGCGGTGCCATGCTGCACGACCTGGCGCGCGGGCGTTGCGGGAAGCACCGGCGCGGGTTCGGGCAGCGCGCGGCGAAACAAGCGGTCCCGAATGGTCCAGTAGAGGCCATCGGGCGCGGCCAGGATGATCAGGATGATCGCAGCGCCGTAGACCACGCCCTGGATGCCGGGAATGATATTGCCGAGTTCGGCGTTCAATGATTCGGCGAGCGGCACCAAAATGGCCGCGCCGATCACTGGACCCCAGATAGAAACGACGCCGCCGAACAGCGTCACCACCACCGGTTGCGCGGAAACCAAAAGTCCGAAGACTGAATCCGGCGTCACGACAAGCAGCACACACGCATAGAGCCCGCCCGCGGTGGCGGCGATGGCGCCGGACGTAATCAGCGCGCGCATCTTCCAGCGCCGTGAGTCGATACCCGCCGCCTCGGCTGCCAATTCGTTCTGTCTGATCGCCATCAGCGCGAGGCCGAAGCGTGAGTTTTCCACCAACATGCAGATGATCAGCCCGCAGACCAGAAGGCCCACGGCGACGAGCGTGTAAAGGCGCTGATCGGAGAATTCGAGAAACGCCGCTGGGTGCTCCCGATGCATGGGCAGCGAGACTTCCTGGAAGCCAAGGTATTGCAGCACGTAAAGGATGAACAGCGGATAGGCGAGCATCGCCAGCGCGAAATAGTGTCCGCGCAGACGGAACGTCGGCGTGCCGATGACGATCGCCGCGATGGCACCCAGCACCGCGCCGAACGGAATGCCGATCAACGGCGTCAAATTCCAATAGACCAGTGCAAGCGTCACAGTGTATGCGCCGATGCCGAAGAACGACGCGTGGCCAAAGGAAAGTTGGCCACCATAGCCGGACAGGATATTCCACGAGACCCCGAATACTGCCCAGATCGGCACCAGGGTCAGGATCAGCTGATAGTAGCTGTTGGTGACCAAAACGGAGACAGCAAGGTAAGCCACTGTGAGAACGGCAAGCGCGATGCCGTCACGTCGCAGCCGCGTTTTTGCACCCTGTCTCATGCGCGTTCCGCCGAACGGCCGAACAAGCCTTGCGGGCGCAGCATCACGATGAGCAGGAACACGACGAAGATCGCGGCGTTCTGCAATTGCGGCGGCAGCACCAGCGATGAGCATTGCTGCACGAAGCCGACGGTAAGCCCGCCCCAGAAAGCGCCGAGGATGCTGCCCATGCCGCCCAATACGACGCCGGAATACATGATGATGACGTAGTCGAGGCCGATGAACGGACCGAAGGACAGGTAGGTGGCCATCAGGCCGCCGGCGACCGCGGTGATGCCGCAGCCAAGCGCGAAGGCGATGCGGTAGGCGCGGTCGACGTCGATGCCCATGTAGGTTGCCGCCGTCGGATTGTCGGCCGCGGCGCGCAGCGACTTGCCCAGGCGGGTGTATTCCAACACGAGATACAACGTAATCGCCGTGATGATCGCGACCACACACGCGATCAGGCGTGCCTTGTTGAGAAAGACGGTGGCGTCGCCGATGATGGGGCCGATCTCGAAGGCGCGGGATGCGAGGGGCGTGCGCACGGTTTCCGGCGTGGAGCCAAACAGGATCAGCCCGCCATTCTGCAGGATCAGCGAGATGCCGAGCGTGATGATCAACTGGCCGAAATGGCCATCGTCGAGACTGCCCGCGGTGCGCAGGCCGGATACGCGCGAGATCAGGAATTTGTGCAGCAGCGCGCCACCGGCGAACACGATCGGCCCGGCGCAGAGCGCGCCGACGAACGGGCCGAAATACGGACCCAGGAATGCCAGCACGCCGCCGCCGGTCACCAGATACAGGCTGGCGTACATGCCGAGCATCAGCAGCTCGCCCTGCGCGAAATTGACGATGCGCATGATGCCGAAGATCAGCCCCAAACCGATGCACATCAGGCCGTAGATGCAGCCGATGGTGAGGCCGGCAGTGAGCGCGTTCAGGACATTTTCGACCAGTACTTCAGCGTTCACCGCTTTCTTGTGCCTCCGGTTTAGTAGCGTCTTACTGGTTCACCGCCTCCGCCTCAAGCGACCATCCCCCAATGAGCTGCCCAAGGTGGCGCGGCGCCTCGCCTGGCCAGAGCGGTTCGCCGTCAATGTTGGCACCCCAGGCGGCCGCGACACCCATTGCGCGCAGCCCGTCCTTCGCCACGGCGCGGTAGGTCACGTGGTGATGACCGTGGACGATCAGGCTGGCACCCATGGCGCGTGCCAGTGCGTCCAGCGCCGCGTTGCCGGCGGGATGGCTGCGCGGCGCCTCGTGTGTCACCAGGATATCGGCGCGCTGGCCCGCGAGTTCGTCGTAGTCCTCCGGCCAGATGGCCGTGGCGCCGAGCGAATGGACCAACGCGGCGATGTGATCATCGCGCCAGCCGGCGCCGATTTCGGCCAGATCCTCGGGCAGTTGCTCGCGGCGATGCACGCGAGGCGGATCCGGCGGTTCCCAGATGCGCGGACGGAATGTGCCGCCGAGCCCGGCGATGCGCACGCCGGCGATCTCTGTGACCCTGCCGTGCAGCGCGCCCTGGGTGGTGCGCGGGTTGCGTTGCGGCTCGACGAGGTTGGCCCACATCTCGGGGCCGCCGTCGTTGTCGTGGTTGCCGAAGATCCAGTGTACAGCAATGCCGCGATCGAGCAGTGGCGCCGCCAGTTCGTCCAGCGGCCGATCGCACTGGAGGTCGCCGAGCAGTATGGCCGCCTTGGGAAGGGGATCGAGCGATTCAAGTCCACGCTCCACAAGCTGCCATTGCTGGTGGATGTCGCCGATAAAGACAATCGTCATTGCGCGTTGCGTTCCGTAACAAGTGAGCCCGACCTTGACGCTGTCCCGGCGGCGTCCCTAGCCTTCCACGAATATCCGCAAATGGAAACAGGATGAACGATCGGATCGAACTAGGGCCGGCAGCATTTCTCGACCGGCTCGAACTGACCGCGGTGCGAACGGACACGCCGTGCGGGGACGGAACGATGGCGTGGCGGTCGTGGGGGGAAGGGCCGGTGCTGGTGCTGTTCCACGGCGGCGCGGGATCGTGGCGGCACTGGGCGCACAACATCGACGTGCTGTCGCGCGACTACCGGCTGCTGGTGCCGGACCTGCCGGGGCTCGGCCAGTCCGCATTCCCTCCGGCAGGTGACGATGCGGCGCATGTCGCGGAGATCGTGGCGCGCGGCATCGACATCGTGCTGGGTGCGGATGCGCAATACGACGTCGCGGGGTTCTCCTTCGGCGGCACGATGGCGAGTTGCGTCGGAGCGATCCATGGGGCGCGTGTGCGCTCGGTGACGATCGTCGGTTCGAGCGGCGTGGGACCGGCTGGCAGCGCTGTCGAGCTGATGAAGGTGCGGCACCTGGGCGGCGAGGAGCGCGTCGCCGCGCATCGGACCAATCTGAACCGCCTGATGATTGCAGATCCGGCAAAGATCGACGAGCTGGCGTTGGCGATCCAGGAGTGGAACACGCGGCACTCGCGGTTGAAGACCCCGACGCTGTCGCGCAGCGGCGCGTTGCAGCGGGCAATCGCGCAGGTGCATGTGCCGGTGAACGGCATTTGGGGCGAGCTCGATGCACCCGCCAATCCGCGCGCGCCCCAGCGCGTGGCGGCACTGCGCGCACTGCGGCCGAATGCCGATGTGCGCATGATCCCGGGTGCCGGACATTGGGTGGCGTATGAGGCGCCGGAGCAGTTCCATGCGATTTTGCTGGAGATGCTGGCGCGGACGCGGCCGTCCGCTCAGGGGCAAGCCTGACTTAGGAACTGCTCCGAATTAACTGCGTCAGTTGTCAGCGGACCTGCTTCGGTAATTGTCATCCCCGCGAAAGCGGGGACCCAGTTGCCGCCTGGGTCCCCGCTTTCGCGAGGATGACAACAAGTGGAACCGGCCGTGTGCCCTTATTCGTCAAGGCGAGATCTCACCGCTTCGTCATGGTCGGACCTCACCTCGTCGTCATGGCCGGGCTTGACCCGGCCATCTCGCGCGGCACTGTGCTGAACCAGATGCCCGGGACAAGCCCGGGCATGACGTCGGGAGGACGGAGCATCGTGTCGGACGCCAGCGAAATCGCGTGCGGGCCCGGTGAAATGATGGGCAATGCCGGGCCGGGGATGTTGGCCGGGCTGCGTGTGATCGAGGTCGCCGATGAACGGGCAGAATACACCGGCCTGCTGCTAGCCGGACTTGGCGCCGAAGTTGTGAAGATCGAGCCGCCGGAGGGCAATGCAACACGGCGGATCGGCCGATACCTCGAAGATCGCCCCGGCCCCGAGCGGTCGCTGTTCTTCTGGAACTATAACCGCAACAAGAAGTCGGTGGTGCTTGATCTGCGCGAGCCTCCCGCGCGCGAGCACATGCTGCGTCTGCTCGATGGCGCGGACGTCTTGCTGGACGCGAGCTGCGGCGCGCTGAACGAGGCGCTCGGTCTGGACCGTGGCGCGGTCAGCGCGCGTTTCCCGTCGCTGGTCACCGCGCGCATGACGCCGTTCGGCGATGACGGACCGTGGAAGGATTTCAAAAGCTCCGATCTGATCCACCTCGCGCTCGGCGGCATCATGATGAATTGCGGCTACGATCCCGATCCCAATTTGGAATACGATACGCCACCGATCGCGCCGCAGATCTGGCACGCCTACCACATTGCGGGCGAGCAGCTTGCCACCGGCATCATCGCCGCGCTGATCCATCGGCATCGCAGCGGTCAGGGGCAGGATGTGTCCGTCGCGGTGCACGAGGCGGTGTCGAAGAACCCAGAGCTCGACATCATGCATTGGGTGATGCGGCGCGTGCCAATCTGGCGGATGACCAATCGGCATGCAGCAGAGACGCCGAACCACTCGCCGTCGATCAGCCACACCAAGGACGGCCGCTGGTTCATCACGCACGGCATGGGCGCGCGCGACCTGAAGAATTTGGTACCACTGCTGTCGAAATACGGCATGCAGGCGGACCTTCAGCCGCCGCCGCCGGATGCCGATTTGGAGGCACGCCAGGTTCCCGGTTCGCAGGCCGGCGACGAGACGCGGGCGCACATGCTGGACGTTGTGCAGCGCTTCATCCGCGCGTGGACCTATGCCGACATGCCGTGGCGCGAGGCGCAGGATGCCGGTCTGCTCTGGGCACCGTTGCGCAAGCCGCACGAGAATGCGCTCGACGAGCACTGGCTGAAACGCAAGAGCTTCGCCGACGTGCATCATCCGGAGCATGGCCGAAGCTTCCGCTATCCGACCAGCAAGTGGCTCAGCACGAAGACGAGCTGGCAGGTTGGACGGCGCGCGCCGTTGCTGGGCGAGGACACTGCGGCTGTGCTGGCTGAGGCGACGCGGCGACCGAGCGTTCCGGCGGAACCGCGCAAAGTCCAGGCACCAAAACTCTCGGCGCTGCACAGCAAGCCGTTCCCGCTTCAGGGCGTGAGGATTCTCGACTTCGCATGGTTCCTTGCGTCGGCCGGCGGCACGCGCTTCCTCGCCGCGATGGGTGCGGAGAGCTTCAAGGTGGAATGGAAGGATAATCCCGACACGCGGCTAGCGGCGATGGCCCCTGTGGGTGGCCGTGCGGCGCGCGATGCCGCGACCGGCCCGCTGCCGGGCGTGAGGGACCACGACATGGGCGGCCAGTTCAACAACAAGAATGCCGGCAAGCGCGGCATCTCGTTGAACATCCGTCATCCAAAGGGATTGCAGATCGCCAAGGACATGTTGCGCATTTGCGATGTCGTAGCCGAGGGGTTTTCGCCCGGCGTGCTGGACCGTCTGGGGTTTGGCTACGACGTGATGAAGAGCATCCGGCCGGACATTATCTACATCCAGCAATCCGGCATGGGCGTGCATGGGACGTATGGACGGATGCGCACCGTCGGTCCGGTCGCCGCGGCGTTCGGCGGGCAGGGCGACATGTCGGGCCTGCCCGAGCCAGCGATGCCGGTCGGCTGGGGATATTCCTTCCTCGACTGGATGGGCGCCTATGGCTACGCGCTGGCGTTGCTTGGCGCGCTGTATCATCGCGAGCGCACCGGCGAGGGCCAGTGGATCGACGCGTCGCAGTGCGAATCGGGATTGTTCCTGACTGGCACTACGGTTCTCGATTGGTCTGCGAATGAACGGGAGTGGCGGCGCTACGGCAACCGCTCGCCGTACAAGCCGGCGGCACCGCATGGTGCTTACCGTTGCGCCGGGACCGATCGCTGGATCGCCATCGCCTGCTTCACCGATGCGGAGTGGCACGCGCTGGCGCAGGCGGCAGGGCAGGGGGCGTGGCTGGACGATCGCAGATTTGACACGCTGGAACACCGGATGGCGCATCAGGATTCGCTCGATGCGTTGGTGGAATCCTGGACGCGCACGCAAGACCCGTATGATTGCATGATGCGCCTGCAGCGCTCGGGTGTGCCGGCCGGCGTGTGTCAGAACGCCGAAGATCGCTGCGACCATGATCCGCAGCTTCGCCATCTGAAATGGCTCACCGAAGTCACCGGCACGAAGATCGGCACCTGGCCGATTTACGAACTGCCGATGAAGTTCAGCGCGACGCCGGCCTATATCGGCGGCCCGACCGACCGCGGCGCGCCGTGCTATGGCGAGGACAATATGTGGGTGCTCACCGAATTGCTCGGCCGGTCGCGCGGCGACGTGGAGCGGCTTGCGGAGGAGGGCGTCATATGAACGGAATTTCTGTGCTGGCATGAAGCAAGAAGAAAAATTCACCGCAGAGGCGCAGAGTGCGCAGAGTTTGCACCGTGCCTCCCCAAACTCTGCGCCTCTGCGGTGAATACTTCTTCCTTACTGTCAAAAAGGACGACTGGACCATGATCCTGGTCACCAACAATGAAGGCACGCTGGGCGCCCCGACCACTGCCCAACTGCTCGCCGAGGGACACCACGCGCTCGACGCGATCGAGGCGGGCATTCGCCTCATCGAGGCCGATCCGTCCGTGCGCACTGTTGGCCGAGGCGGCTGGCCAAACCTGCTGTGTGAGATGGAACTGGATGCCTGCATGATGGACGGCACGACGCTGCGTTCCGGTGCCGTTGGTGCACTGCAAGGCCACCTGCATCCGATCAGCGTCGCGCGCGAGATCATGCGCAGGCTGCCGCACGAATTGCTGGTAGGGCAGGGGGCTGCCCGCTTCGCCCGCGAGATCGGCGCCGAACCGGCGGACAACCTGATCGATGATTCCCGCCGCGCTTGGCAGGCATGGTTCGACAACGAAGTTCCCGAGGAGCAGAAGCGCGCCTGGCCGGACACACCGCTGGCGCAACTCTGTCGCCACGCAATCGATCCGGAAGTGGGCCATGACACGACCGTGTTTCTGGCGCAGGACAGCGCCGGCAATATCTGCACCGGCACCAGCACGTCAGGATGGGGCTGGAAATATCCCGGCCGGCTCGGCGACAGCCCGATCGTCGGCGCGGGATCCTATGCCGATACACGCTACGGCGCCGCCGCGTGCACGGGTGCGGGTGAGATGGCCATCCGCTGCTGTACTGCGCGCTCCATCGTGCTTTACATGAAGGCCGGCGCCAGCGTGTCGGACGCGGTCCATGAAGCAGCCGAGGACATGCGTGCGCTCAAGGGAGGCTTGATCAGTCGGGTGACCATCCATGCCATCGATCGCAACGGCGACCACAAGGTCGTTGCGGTGAACGGCTCGCGCGACAACAAGTACTGGATCTGGGAAGGGCAGGGCAAGCCACGCCTGGAATCCGCCGAGCCGATTGCGATCTCTGCCGTCCAGCCACGCACCACGACGACAACGCGGTACACGACAATCCCCCGCTGAAAGGCTCCGCGTCCGCCGCGATCATCATACCACCTTGCGTTCGCGCAGCTCCGATATCGCTGCTTCGTCATAGCCCAACTCGCGGAGCACCTCATCGGTATGTTCACCCGGCTCCGGCGACGCGCTGCGCACGCTCCACGGCGTGCGCGAAAGCTCGATCGCCTGCCCGACAACCTCCAGGTCGCCAAGCACCCGATGTTGCACATGCCGCGTGATGTTCAGGTGGCGTACCTGCGGATCGGCAAACACCTCGTTCATCTGGTAGATCGGCCCGCACGGCACGCCCGCCTCGTTCAGCAGTTCGATCCACGCCGCGGTGGTGCGCCCACGCGTGATCGCGCCGATCGCCTCGTGCAGTCTTGCGCGGTTCTTCGAGCGATCCGCATTGGTCGCGAAGTCCGGATCGCTCACGAGTTGCGGCGCATCGATCACCTTGCAGAAGCGCCGATAGATCGCCTCGCCTGCGGCACCGATGTTCATATAGCCATCGGCGGTCTGGAACACGCCGGTTGGAATGCTGGTCGGATGGTCGTTGCCGGCCTGCCCAGGCACCTCGTGTCCGATCAGCCAGCGCGCCGCCTGGAAGTCCAGCATGGCAATCTGCGCCGCCAGCAGATTGCTCTGCACCCACTGCCCCTCGCCGGATTGCTCCCGTTCCAGCAGCGCAACCAGGATGCCCATCGCGCAAAAGATGCCGGCCGTCAGATCCGCCACCGGAATGCCGACGCGCACTGGACCCTGCCCGGGCAGGCCGGTGATCGACATCAGGCCGCCCATACCCTGCGCGATCTGATCGAAGCCCGGACGTTCGCGATATGGTCCGTCCTGCCCGAAGCCCGATATGCTGGCATACACCAGCCGAGGATTGATTTGCCGCAAGGTCGCATAGTCGATGCCAAGGCGAAACTTGACGTCGGGGCGGTAGTTCTCGACCAGCACATCCGCGTGGCTCGCCAGGCGCTTCAGTATCGCAACACCCTCGGGAGACTTCAGGTTCAGCGTCATGCTCCGCTTGTTGCGGTGCAGGTTCTGGAAGTCCGGCCCATGGCGTTCGCCACCCATGCCGGCGTCGCCCTCGGGCGATTCCACCTTGATGACGTGAGCACCCCAGTCGGCGAGTTGGCGCACCGCGGTGGGACCGGCGCGCACGCGGGACAGATCAAGCACCTTGAAGCGGGCCAGCGGCCCCTGACTGGCTGCGGTATTCATTCGCCTCCACCGTTGCGCGGGTTTTCCGCTATACCGAAGAAATCGCATGGATTGGCAGACCCGTCGAGTTGCTTTATGTCGTCTGTAAATTCCGCTTTCACGGCTTTGTGATGACCTGCAATTGTTCCTCCCTGGAATCGGGATGGGCCGTCGATGTGCGCCGGTGCTATGCACGCGGGCCGTTCGCGGCGAGGTTGATTTCGCGGGTCATTCGAGGTTCGGCTGGGTGGTCTGGACCACCTTCAATCTCGTGGGGAAAGACGTGCAGACCTTGACGCATAGCGCGAGCGCCAGAACCGCAGCCGGCCGAACGGTTGGCCCAAAGATCCTGGTCGTGGATGACGATCCGGAGGTTCGATCCATCGTCGCGGAGTTCCTTGAGGATCTGGGCTATGACGTTCTGCAGGCGCGTGGCGGGAGAGAGGCCCTCGAATTGCAAGAACGGACGCCTGATCTGCGCATGATCATTTCGGATATCCGCATGCCCGACATGTCCGGAATCGAGCTGGCCAACCTCGCGACGAAGCGCCAAAGGACTCTCAAGATCATTCTGATCTCCGGATATTTCGTTTCCCAACAAGTCGAGCGGAGGTTCCTGCGCAAGCCGTTCCGGATGCGTGATCTGGAGGCGGCTGTTCGGGAGGAATTGAGTGCGTGAGCCGGGCCGGTCACGGTACTTTCGTATTGATGTAAAAACTGCCGCGCGAAGCCGATATGGCTGCCATATCTTTATGGCTGCGATATCTGTTCGCCCCCACGGTAGTGGGAAACCAGCGGATCAAACTGCACAGTGCGGACGGGCGTTGCCGGTCATCAGGCTTGATCGGGACACTATCCTGGCATATCCAGGCAGTGGCCAAGCACGACTGACTCTCAGATGATGGATCGGCACGTATTGTCGAATGGCACGCTGTCCGCAGCGATAAAGTCGGACGGCGCGGAACTCTGCTCACTGCGCGACGCGGCTGGCGGGGAAATGCTGTGGCAGGCGGGGCCGGTCTGGCCACGCCACGCGCCCGTGCTGTTTCCGATCGTCGGACGCCTGAAGGACGATCGTTTGCGGCATCAGGGGAGGTCGTATCACCTGCCGCAGCATGGGTTTGCACGCGACCGGCGCTTTGCCTGGCTGAACCGCAGTGCAACAGCCTGTCGTCTCGTGCTGCATGAGGATGCGGGATCGCGCACGGCCTATCCCTTTGCGTTTCGCCTCGAGATTGCCTTTGCCCTGGACGATGATGCCCTGGAGACCACGTTCACCGTGGCCAATCCCGGACGCGAGGTTCTGCCGGCCTCACTGGGGGCACATCCTGCCTTCGTCTGGCCCCTCGTCGAGGGGTTGGACAAGGACGCTCATTTGCTGGAATTCGCCGAACCCGAGACGGCGCCGGTGCATCGGCTGGATGGCGGCCTGCTGAAGCCAGAGCCCGAACCGACACCGATCGCGGGGCAGGCGCTCGCTCTCGATCCCGCGCTGTTCTCAGCAGATGCGGTGATCCTGACCCAGCCGGCCAGCAGATCGGTGCGCTACACAGCCTCCGGCGCTCCGGCGATCGAGGTGGCCTGGGAGGGGTTCGAACAACTCGGCATCTGGTCGCGCGACGGCGGCGATTTCGTGTGCATCGAGCCTTGGCACGGCATGGCCAGCCCGACCGACTTCGATGGCGAGTTCCGCGACAAGCCAGGGCTGATGCTGATCCCGCCTGGAGACCGGCGCACGCTGTCGATGCGGATCAGGCTGTGTTGATCCCAGGGTCGGGCCGCGTGGCCCACAACGAGTAGGCAAGCGGCAGCCAAGGTGTGTCTGGCCAGCGATATAGGCCGTCGGAACCTTCGGTCAGGCACATGAACATGCGCCACGTGATGGCGTCATGCTCGTGCAGCCAATCGAGCCGCAGGCCAGCGGAAATCAGCGCCGTGACGACGGCGCCGAGCGGATGGATCCATTCGCAGGTCCGCGCATTGGCAAGCCGCGCATTGAGGTCGGCGTAGTCCCTTGCGTCGTCGAGCACCAGCGGATCGCTGTGGAAGTACGGCACGAAGAACCCTGGAAGCCCGTTCGGCAGGGGAACCGCATCGTCGAGCACCAGTGCCGCGGGATGGCCTTCCGCCAGATACAGCGAACCGCCGGGCTTGAGGAAATACGCCACGATCCGGGCCCATTCGGCAATGTCGGGCAGCCAGCAGAGGGCGCCCCAGGTCACATAGACGCGGTCAAACGATCCCGGTTCGGGGATTGCATGCGGGGCATCGTAAAGGTCGGCCTCGACGAAGCGGGCGCGGTCTGCGAGGCCGAGTTGGCCAGCGAGAGCGCGCGCCGCCACAATCGCCGGCGGGGAGAAGTCGAGGCCAACCACGGTGGCGCCACGCTGCGCGAGGATCAGAGTATCGCGGCCGAAGTGGCACTGGAGGTGGAGCAGACGCAATCCGTTGATCGGCCCAAGCTCGGCTTCCTCGATCGCATTCATTTTGGCTAGGCCCGCGCGCAGCGGAACAGGGTCGTAGATCGGAGCGGCGAGGTGAATGGGGACACGTTCGTCCCAGTTCGCCCGGTTGAGCTTCCGCCAATCAGGGTCTGACATGAAAACTACCCTGCAAGACGCTCATTCTGCTTTACTTTTTGCCACAATTCTTCCATATCTTCGAGTGACATCTCAGATAAGTCTTTTCCAGCTCTATCAGCAACTTGCTCCATTTTATTGAACCGATTTAGAAACTTCAGGTTCGCTTGGCGCAGGCAGGATTCGGGATCGAGATCCAGCTTGCGGGCAAGGTTCGCCAGGACGAACAACAGATCGCCAACCTCGTCGGCGAGCCGTGCAGGATCGCCGGAAGGCAGTTCCGCGCACAGTTCGGCAACCTCTTCATCGAGCTTGTCCAGCACGGCATCGGCGTCCGGCCAGTCGAAGCCGACACGGGCGGCCCGGGCGGTCAGCTTGGCCGCACGCGTCAGGGCAGGGAGCCCGGCAGGAACGCCGGCAAGTGTGCCAGTCTCCGCCCTGGCCGCGCGTTCGGCGCTCTTGTGCGCCTCCCAGGCCCCGTTCTGCGTCGCCGTGTCCTGGATTGCCGCACTGTCAAAGACATGCGGGTGGCGGCGAACCATCTTGTCGGCAATCGTCCGGGCTACATCGGCAAATCCGAACAGGCCGGCTTCCTCGGCCATCCGCGCGTGATAGACGACCTGGAACAGCAGGTCGCCGAGTTCGTCCGGCAGCGACGGCAGATCGTGCCGCGCTATCGCGTCGGCGACTTCGTAGGCTTCCTCGATCGTGTACGGCGCGATGGTGTCGAAGCTTTGCAGTTTGTCCCAGGGACAGCCGCTGGCCTGGTCGCGAAGCGCCGCCATGATGTCGAGCAGACGGCGGAGTTCGTCCTCGGCGGTCAGCGTCAATCCCCGTAAATCTCGTCGAGGCTCAACCGAATGCCCGGAGGATCGAGTTCAATGCCGCCGGACCGGATGATGCGCGTCTCGATCCGCTCGCCGACGCGAGAATGCTGGATGATCTCTCGGCGCAACGGTCGCACCAGCAGGTACTGCTGCACCGAGGGAAGCCGGAAATAGTCCGCCAGCTTGCCGCCGGCATCCAGACCTTCTGTCCGTGGCGGCAGCACCTCCACGATGACCACAGGATTCGGCGCAGCGGTCGCTTCATCGGGGATCGGATCGCCGCAGTTCACCAACGCGTCGGGCTCGTAGTCGGTGTCGTCGTCAATTTCCACGGTCATTCCGTCAGGGGCGGCTTGGCACGGCAGGCCGGCTGCACGGATTTCCCGATCGAGCGCCCGCCAGATGCGAGCTTTCAGGCGTGCATGCACCCAACGTTCCGGCGCCATGGCAATCGGCGTCCCCGCCACGCGTTCGAAACGCCCCCCTGGGCTGGTTGGCAGCCCAACTGTGAAACTCGCTGCGGGACAGGCGCTGCACCATCGGTGCACCATAAGGAGCAGGCGGCCCCGGTTCAATCCGCGTCATCGAGCCATTGCGGCTACACCAATCTCGCGGTGCGTGCCGTTGCGGTAGCCGATGTTGGGTGAGTGAGTGTGCGCTCCCGTTGCTTCGGGGGCTCACTACCTCAACAGCGACTGCCCAGGTAGAGTGCTGCAAAAAATAGCGGTTGACTGACCGCGGTGCGGCATGAATCAAGGTGTCGATGACACCGGCCGCGGGCGATCACGGACCGGAGGACCACGCAACTGACGTCTCTGACTATCGGGCGCTGGTCGCGGAATTGCGGGCACAAAACGCCGCACTGCTCGCCCGGGCGGCGGAGCTTGAACGCCGGCTTGGGCTGAACAGCGGCAAGCCGCCGTCCGGCGACGGTCTGAAGAAGAATCCGGTCCGCGTCGGCAGCCTTCTCGGGCAAAACGCTGAGCCGCAGCGAAAGCCCTGACGCCACGGTCGAACACTTCCCCAAGCTCTGTGCCGGTTGTGGCGCGGCCTTGAGCGAGGCGATGGCGACGGGCCATTTCGCGCGTCAGAGCCTGCCCCCGCGAAAGCGGGGACCCAATGGCCACACTCACAGCGTCACCATGCTTCACGCTGGAATCGCGGCCTTGGCCTTGGCGCCGCCCATCGGGCGATTGGCCAGCGTCACATCCCCTCCGTGAGCACGGAATATATTGCGCGCGATCGGCAGGCCGAGGCCGACGCCGCCGGTCTCGCGACTGCGGGACGGCTCGCAGCGGTGGAACGGCTCGAATACCCGTTCCAGTTCGGCCGGTGGGATGCCTGGGCCGTCATCCTCCACCTCGATCGTGAGCATACCATCGACCGGGGCCAGCAGCCGGACTTGCGCGCCGCCGCCATAGGCCACCGCATTGGACACGAGATTGGCCAGCGCCCGTTTCATCGCAAGCGGCCGGGCACGCACCGTCAAATGCGGCGGGCCCTCATAGGCCAGCTTCTCCACCACATCCGGACGCGCGTCCCCCGCCTCGTCGAGCACGGTGCGCAGCAGCGCCGGCAGATCCAGCGATGTCACTGCTTCGGTCGTCTGTGCGTCGCGCCCGAACGCCAGAGTGGCGGAGATCATCGCCTCCAGCTCCTCCAGATCGGCCAGCATCTTCGCCCGCTGCTCTTCGTCCTCGACGAATTCGGTGCGCAGCTTCAGCCGAGTGATCGGCGTGCGCAGGTCGTGGCCGATCGCGGTGAGCATCTCCGTGCGGCCCTCGACGAAGCGGCGAATGCGGGCGGCCATGGTGTTGAACGCCACCGCCGCGGTGGCGACCTCCAGCGGGCCATCCTCCGGCAGTGGAGGGGCGTTCACGTCGCGACCCAGCGCCTCTGCCGCGATGGCGAGCGTGCGCACCGGTGCGGTCAGCCGTCGCACCGCCCATAGCGTCAGCCCGGCTGCGGCGGCGGTCATCAGCAGGAAGGCGGCCAGGAAGGTCGGCGAATGCCAGGGCCGCGCCGGCTCGACCGCCACCGAAACATTCAGCCACGGGCCGTCCGGCAGATGGAGAGCGACGATCACCCGGTGCCGCTCCAGATCTCCCAGGATGCGGATCTCGCGCCACCGCGGCACGCCGAGCAGCGACACCAGGTTCAGATTCACCCGGAGCAGGCGCTGGCGGACCGGCAGCACATCCGGCAACTCGTCGGCCGGCGGGTTCGGCGCCAGCTCGGCCACGAGGCCGGGCGTAACCTCCGCCAGCACCGTCTGACGTTGCGCCGGAGGGCTCATCATCACGGCCCGGTAGATGCCGACCACACGCACGGCAACATCGCGCGCCTGGGCGATGTGCTGGACGTCGAGACGGTCCAGCGCGTGGATTGTCAGGCCCGCCACCTGCACCACGGCCAGGCCCACCAGCAGGACGACCGCCGTCCGCGCGGCCAGGCTGCGTGGCCAGAGACGCAGGTTCATGCGCGCTCGACCGTCGCCGCCAGGACGTAGCCGCCACCGCGCACCGTCTTGATGAGCTGTGCGTTGCGGCCGTCGTCCTCCAGCTTGCGCCGCAGCCGGCTGACCGCGACGTCGATCGCGCGGTCGAACGGCCCGGCCTGGCGGCCGCGCAACAGGTCCAGCAGCATGTCGCGCGTCAGCACGCGGTTGGCGCGCTCCAACAGTGCGAGCAGGAGGTCGTACTCGCCACCGGTCAGCGCCACTTCGGCACCCTCGGGGTTGAGCAGGCGGCGGCGCGTCGGCTCCAGGGTCCAGCCGGCGAAGCGGAGATTGCGGCCCGCCGCATCAGCGCGATGCTCCGGGGCATCGCCGGCGCGGCGCAGCACGGCGCGGATCCGCGCGAGCAGCTCCCGGGGGCTGAACGGCTTGGGCACATAATCGTCCGCGCCGAGTTCGAGTCCAATGATGCGGTCGGTCTCCTCGCCCATTGCGGTCAGCATGACGATGGGCACATCGGACTGGCTGCGCAGCCAGCGCGCAAAGTCCAGCCCGCCCTCGCCTGGCAGCATCAGGTCCAGCACCACCAGGTGATAGTGGCCGTTGGCGAAGGCACGGCGAGCCTCCCTGGTGTCGCGCACCGCGGTGACCCGCATGCGGTGCTTTTCCTCCAGGAAACGCGCGAGCAGATCGCGGATTTCCCGATCGTCGTCCACAACCAGGATGTGAGGCATTTGTTCCATGACCCGAAGCATAGGCATTCGCCGCGGCCTCCGGCAGTGTCGCTTGCATTCCGTCGCACTTCGTCGCGCGCCTGACACATAAGCGCAAACATGGCCACCCATCCTGTGGCGGATCGCTGGTCAGGCGATCACGATTTGGGAGACGGGAATGAGAAAAACCATACTCGGCGCCGTGGCGGTGTTGGCCATTGGCGTGACCGGCGCCGGCGTGCTGATCGCCGACGCACAACCGGCGTCCCCGCCGGCAGCACAGGATGTCTCGCCGCAACCTGCCCGTCCGCATTGGATGGGCTGGATGAGGGGGCAGCAGTCAAGGGCCGCGCGCGACCGCCGACTGGGGGGACTGCGGACCTTCGCGTTGGTCTATCGCCAGGAGGATCGCAAGCTTGCCCCAGCCGATGTGCAGAAGATCGCCGAGGGTTTTCTGTTGTGGAACGGCAATCATAGCTGGAAGGTGGTGGAGGTGGCGCCTGCACCGGACGGATCGGTCGGGTTCGCCCTTGCCACATCGGACGGCTCGGTGATCGCGCGGTTCGCGATGGACCCGCACAGCGGCCGGGTGACCCGCGCCGGCTGATTGGTTAGAACGGCGGGCGTGACGTTTCCCCATCCGCCCGCCGCCGCCCGAGCCGCGCTCGATCGCCTGATCGCCAGCGACACCGACCTGGCCGGCATCGAGGCGCGTGCCGGCCCGCTACCGTGGCGCACCCGGGCACCGGGGTTTCCCGGCCTGTTGCAGGCGATTGTCGCGCAGCAGATCAGCAACCAGGCGGCAGCCGCGATCTGGGGAAGGCTGCGTGCCATCGGCGGGGCCCTTGAACCGGCAGGGTTGCTGGCTCTGTCCGACGACGTGCTGCGCGCCGCCGGCCTGTCGCGGCCAAAAGTTGCCCACGCCCGCGTGCTTTCTGCCGCGTTCCTGGACGGAACGCTGGATCCCGTCGCCATTGCCGCCATGGACGACGAGGCAGCGGTTGCGGCAATTGCGTCGGTGCGCGGCCTGGGCCGGTGGACGGCGGAGGTCTATCTGCTGTTCGCGCTCGGCCGGCACGACGTGTTCCCGGCCGGCGATGTCGCCCTGGCCGCTTCCGCCGCGCATCTCAAGGGTCTGGAGGCACGCCCCGGCCCGATCCAACTGCGCGCCCTGGCAGACGCATGGCGGCCCGCGCGCGCGCTGGCAGCGCGGCTGCTCTGGCACCATTGGCGCCACGTCACCGGCCGACCGGCGCTGGACGATTTTCCGGTCGCCTGACATCGCGCCTGCAAACCGTTCGTTCATGCCAGTGGTGCACCATGCCGGGCAATCATGGCGTTCCAACCCAGCCCGGCGTCCGCGTCGCTCGCCGTCCGCGATTACCGGGCGTCGACTTTCCGCGAGCGCGGCGTTGCGGTCCCGTTCACCACGCCGTTGCTGGCCGGCGCGAGGGTCCGCGAGGCCGAGCAAGGTGGCACCGAACTGGTCATGCTCAATCCCAGCGGCGCTCCCGGCGTGTACATCCTGGCATGCAATGCACTGGGTGCGCTGTGCCGACCGAGTGTGCACGACACAAGGCTTAATCAGAAAATCTCGACCCTGCCGCACATCACGCCGGCATCCGTGCGGGATGCGGCACGCGAGGTTGCCGCGAGCGGCTTGGCGGGGCGGGAGGCCATGGCAGCAGCACTTGCCCTTGCTGAGGCGGACAAGCGAGACCGGCAGCAGATCGAAACAACGATGCTCGCAGCCCTGGCACGCCAACTCGGGCCGCAGTTCAGCGGGCCGCTGGAAGTCGGGCAAATGGCGGTGCAACTGGCTTCCCGTCTGGGAATCCAGCCGAGATCGGTTGCAGCAGCCCTGAGCACGCTCGCCGAAGGGTTGCTGTCAGTAGGTCTCACTGGGCAGCCGCCCCCCGGGCGCGCGGCTCGAATGATGGAACGACTCGCATCCCTCAGCCTGGATCTCAACCTGTGGCTTTGCGACATGGTCGCGGACACGAACTCAGACCTTGCGGACCTGATTCTGGCCGCGGCCGAACATGCGAGGTCGGCTGCGGGTGCGGCACTGGCAACGGCACGTGGCCTGGTCGGCGATCCTGTGGGCCTGCTGCACGCAATCGCCAGAACGCCGGAACCGATCAGGCAGTGCATGACCCGGCCGGAGTGGCTGCTCGATGGTTGGGAACCGGTGTACGGACTGTGGCAATGCGCCGAAGGCCCGGCAGACCGGCACGGAGCGCTGGTGCAGATGGCACGACTGGTACCGAGCCTTCCCCGGGAGGCTGCAGAATGGGCGGCTTCGCCGGGAGATGGCTCCGCGAACCGCCGTCCCATAGGTCTTGATGCAACGTCACGGAGCGAAACGATCGGTCGAGCCATGGCAGCTCGCAATGAGCGACTGCGCGCATTGGCGACCTGAGAGCAGAGTCAGCCACACATGAAATCGACCACCCCCAAACCCCAGTCGCCCGAGTTTCGCGCCCTGCAGAATGCGTTGGCCAAGGCAAACAACGAACAGGTCTCCCAGGTCGTGACGGCGATCGATGTCATGGGACTGCGCGGCATCGTGGATGAAATCATTGCTCCACTGCGACCGCGGCTGGCACTCCTGCGACCAGGCCGGCCCTTGCGATGGACACGGCTGATGTTCCTGCCGTTGGATCCCCTGATCGTACCGACGGCACAATGGCGGCTGGGTCAGCCCATGATCCCTCGCAGCTGCCTGACGCTGCTTGCCTCGGCGGTGCGGGCCGGCATGGGATCCGATGCCGATGCGATCACGCGCGAGATCAAGAACCTTACGACGGCGGACGCTGCGACCTCCGGACAGATCGGAAGCCTGCTGTGGCCGGTGGCGGCACGCATTTTGGCCGATGCGGCGCTGCCGGAAGGATGGGCGGAAACCAGCTTGCCGACCGAGGCCTTTGCTCCTTTGGCGCGCGATGTAGCAGCCGCGCTGGAGCAGGTGATGCCAATGGACGCCATTCGAGCCGATGCGGCATTCGGCGTGATGCTGCAGTTTGCTACGCTGCGACCGATTCTGGTTGCGGCGGCAAGCCATGGCCCGACTGCGCTTGCCATGGTCGTTGTGTTGTTGCTCGCCAGGCTACCGCAGACTGGCCCGCTGCTGGATTGCAGCGCACTGACCGGGGTGACCGCTGGCGAGGCACCGCTTCGCGACGCAATCGTGCGCGCGCGTGCTGTTCTGCTCGCACGTATCGAGGGATCAGGTGGCGTAGAGGCTCTGGTGGTCGGCAGCTCGCTCGCGGATGCGGCCGCCGAGGTGCGGCAGATCGATGCACTGCTCTGCGGTCTGCGGAATTCCGACAACAAATCCGAAGCCGCGCGGCGTGAGGCGGCGATCTGCCAGCGATTGGACGCAAGCTGCCGCACCCGATTTGCCGCTGGGCTCGCGAGTGAGTTCATCGGGAAGTTGCAGGGTCCTGGGGCCAGGCAGGGTTCCGCGGTGCTGGCCGCCCTTGAAGCGACGGCGCGAAATCTGCGGGAACTGGAGAGTGAGGCTCGCCGCATCGGCAGTCCGGAGCTTTATGACACGCTACTGCGAGAAACGGCCGCGACAGTGACGACATTGGAGCCCGGTGGCCCGCTCAGCCTGGTCGACAAGGTTCGGCTGGTGGAAATCCTGGTCGGCCCCGACGAGGCGCTTGCGGTCCTGGAGGGCCGGGCCTGATCCTGGCGCAGTACAGACGGCGGTGGCCTGCCGTTATCTCTTGCGATACGCCCCCGTTATTTCTTGGTGTTTGTTTGGTTTGCACGTACCGATCGTCACAAGCGAGCAAGTACCTGTTCAGTGGACTCTACGAAACCGAACGTCATAGCAATGGTCTCCAGCGCCGCTTTGTGTAGGCCCTCGTCCGTGCTGGCACAGGCATCTTCAACTACGATGGCGTCGAAGTCGCGGTCGCCGAATTCGCGAGCCGTTTGCGCGACGCACACGTCAGTAACGACTCCGGTGACTATGACGGTGTCGATCCCAAGCACGCGCAATTTCTGATCGAGTTTCGTGGAGTTAAGAGGCCCGCTGGTCGTCTTTTGTAAGATGAGTTCGCCGGGGCGCGGCGCTACCCTGTCATCGACCCGACAGCTTGGATCGCTGAAGGGCGGGTAAACGGCCGCCCCGCTCATCGCGATGTGGCGCCTCATCCATCGGGGCAAGTCAGAGCCATCGGGCCGCAGTGAACCGGCTTCTGTGAACACGATGAAAAGCCT
This sequence comes from Acetobacteraceae bacterium, assembly GCA_035569235.1. Classification (GTDB taxonomy): domain Bacteria; phylum Pseudomonadota; class Alphaproteobacteria; order Acetobacterales; family Acetobacteraceae; genus JAMXLO01. Next base: position 29,510 of record DATMND010000396.1, read on the forward strand.
TCGTTGCCTTGCACGTTCCAGCAGACGCTGGACATTCGGTATTACAAAGTCTCGCACACGTCGGAAATAGCTGTCGATCCCTCCTGGGACCATAGCAGCGACCCACTTCCCAAACGGATAATCCGGGTGAACAAAGTATCGCTGGACATCGATCACGAGTAGTGCGGTGTGGTCAGGGACTAGTCTATCGGACGACGGATTTGGGCTCTCTGGAAGAGGCATAGCTGCTGTCCTTGCCGACAGGGATTAGCCAACTGCGACTGGGATGCTTGGGCCGCGTATTGGTCAATTACATAACCCCTATTTCTTGCGATACACCCCGTGAATGACACGTTCATGCCGCCGCAGTTCATATTGTCAGCGGCCAGCAGGTACGGCGGCACCACCGTGAGTGATACGCGGCAATCGGTACTATTGCGCATGACGCTCTGCGCTTCAAGATGGCGCGAAGCTGACGGACGCAGCTGCTGTTTGCCGCGAAGCTCGTCAGTCGATAACCAATCGTAGTAACAGGTTGCACACCGCGCGGAACTTACGGTTCGCGCACCGTCGGCGCACCTAGCTTGCGCGCTGTCCTGGCGAGCGCCTTGTCGAATGTGACGAACCCGTCGTGCGGACGTGTAGCCGCCAGATGCAGGGCATCGGCAAAATCCAGGCCGCGTTCGGCCCAGTCCAAGGCCTGCGCAGCAGTATCGGCGCTTTCCACAGTCACCCTCGGCAGACCGGCGAACCCGCGCAGGGCGCCGACCACATCCGCCGCCGGAAAGCCGAACACACCGCGCAGCACCCACTCGGTTTCCAACAGCACAGTCAGCGGCACGAACACGTCATCCCGCGTCAGCAGCCGTTGTGCGCGCGCCGCCTGCCCGGTGTCGTCGTTCGCCAGGTAGCGGACGACGACGTCAGTATCGACCGCGAGCATGACGCCGGCGCACCTCGGCTGCGATGCCTTCCTGCATGTCCTCCAGCGTCTTCGGCTCACCCCGGTAGCGCAGGCAGCCAAACACCTGCTCCGGCGTGGTCGCGGGGAACAACGGTCCAGACTTGAGCAGAACGCCGTCCGGAGTTTCTTCCACCATCAGCCGTGCGCCAGCATTCCAGTTCAGGCGCCGGCGGACCGCGGCGGGGAGGATGACCTGACCTTTGGTCGAGAGGGTGGTGGTGAGCTTTACGGAACCGCGCATCGTTGTACCAAGGGGTAAGATGGATGTAAGGTGCACGCTGCGCGCTACGCCGGGAAGCTTTCGGCCTGAGTAAACCCCGCCCTCACTCCGCCGCCGCGGCAGTCTGTTCGGGCGCCCGCCGCACCCGCACCCGCCGGATCCGCCGCGGATCGGCGTCCAGCACGCGGAACTCAATCCCCGACGGGTGGCTGATCACCTCGCCCTTCGCCGGCACCCGCCCGGCCAGCGTGAACACCAGCCCGCCCACCGTCTCGATGTCCGCATCCCGTTCGTCCTCGGACAGCACGGGGCCCATCCGGTGCTCGAACTCCTCCACCGGCAGCCGCGCGTTGACGTCGAGAGTGCCGTCGGCCCGCTCCACCACCATCGCCGCCTGCACCTCGTCGTGCTCGTCCGAGATGTCGCCGACGATCGTCTCGACCAGGTCCTCGATCGTCACCAGCCCATCGACGCCGCCGTATTCGTCGATCACCAGCGCCAGGTGCATGCGCTGCTGGCGCATCTGCAGCAGCAGATCGAGTACCGGCATCTGCGGCGCAACCATCAGGGGTCGGCGCAGGATGGCCTCCAGCCGGAACGCCTCCGGCCGGCCCACATAGGCGTACACGTCCTTGATGTGGACCATGCCGACGATGTCGTCGAGCTGCTCGCGATACACCGGCAGGCGCGAATGCCCTTCGGTGCGAAGCTGTTCCAGCGCTTGATCGAGCGTGACATCGACCCGCATCGCCACAATGTCGGCCCGCGGCACCATCACGTCATCGGCCGTGGTCTCGCGCAGCCGCAGGATGTTGGCGATCAGTGCGCGCTCCTGACGGTCCAGCTCCGGCTGCTCGCCGGCCTCCTGCTGGGCGTCCGCCGCCTCCTGCACCAGCTCGGCGATCGACTCGCGCAACGAGGGTTCCGGCTGGCGCCGGCCCACAAGGTGGCGCAGGCGGCTGAACACGGACGGCCGCACTCCGTTGCCGTTCGTACTCATGCGCGCTTCCACGGGTTCGGCACCCGCAGCCGGTGCAGGATGCGCGCCTCGGCGAGTTCCATGCGGCGGGCCTCGCCGGCTTGGTGGTGGTCATGGCCGGCGAGATGCAGCACGCCATGCACCACAAGATGTGCCAAGTGATGCGCGGGTCGGCGCCCGGCCGCTGCGGCTTCGCGGCGGATCACGCCGAGCGCCAGCACGACCTCCGGCGCCGGCATCAGATAGGTCAGCACGTTGGTCGCCTTGTCCCGGCCGCGATGGCGGGCGTTGAGGCGGCGCACCGTACGGTCGGCGGCAAGCACGATGGCGGCCCCTGGGGCGGCCCTCCCAGAGCCGGCGGCACGGGCGGCGCGTGCGGCAACCGCCTCGGCGCGGGGCACCAGCCGGCGCCATGCCGGCTCCGCCACGATCACGCTAACCTGTCCGTGGATCCCCGCTTGCGCGGGGCCGCTACTTGCCTCGGGGTCCATTGCTACTTGCCGGTTCCCTCGCCCGGCGGGTTGAATTCGCGTGCACGGCGGGCTTCCCGACGCTTGTCACCCTCCGCCGCCGCCCGCTGATCGTAGGCGTCGACGATCCGGGCGACCAGGGGGTGGCGCACCACGTCGCGCCTGTCGAGCCGGGTGACTGCGATTCCGGGCACCCCTTCCAGCGTGTCGAGCGCGTCGCGCAGGCCGGAGCGGACGCCTTGCGGCAGGTCCACCTGGCTCAGATCGCCGGTCACCACCATCCGCGTCCCTTCACCCATCCGCGTCAGCCACATTTTCATCTGCACGGCAGTGGTATTTTGCGCTTCATCAAGAATCGCATAAGCGTGCGCCAGCGTTCGGCCGCGCATGAAGGCCAGCGGCGCAACTTCGATCTCGCCGTTGTTGAGCCGGCGCATCACCTGTTCGGCCGGCATCATGTCGTGCAGCGCATCGTAAAGCGGCCGCAGGTAGGGATCGACTTTTTCCTTCATGTCGCCGGGCAGGAAGCCGAGACGCTCGCCGGCCTCGACTGCCGGTCGTGACAGCACGATGCGGTCCACCCGGCCGGCCTGGAGCATCGCCACCGCCTGCGCCACTGCGAGATAGGTCTTTCCCGTTCCAGCCGGTCCTACGCCGAACACGAGATCATTCGACGCAAGCGCTTCCATATAGGCTGCCTGCCCAGGACTGCGCGGCCCGACCGCCCCGCGGCGGGTCCGAATGGCTGGGACATCGGATAGCGGCAGGCGCGGATCGGTGTCGGCATCCGCCAGCCGAATCGCCGCTTCCACCTCCGGTCGCCCGACGCTCTCCCCGCGTTCCAGCCGCCGCCACAGGCCCTCCAAAGTCACCTGTGCCGCGTCGACACGCGATGCCTCTCCGGTGATGGCGACCCGGTTGCCCCGGCAGGCCAGGCGCACCCCGAGCGCCTGCTCGATGCGGACCATGTGCCGGTCGTGGTCGCCGAGCAGCAGGGGCAGCAACGTGTTGTCACCGAAGTGAAGAGTCACGGCCTTGCCGTGAGGGGAGGCGGCGGAGGTAGCTGGAATTGCGGTGGCTTGGCTCAAGCGCTGGCTCTCTCCTCGGTGAACGATCCTGACAATGAGTTGGGGAGTGCGGCGTCGATATGCATGAATATTTCGTGGCCGATCACGTCCGCCGGCCCGAATGCATGCACCGGCTGGAGAAACGGCGACCTTCCGGCGACCTGTCCGGGGTGGCGGCCCGGGCCGGTGAACAACACGGGCAGCGCCAAGCCGACGCAGCCCGCGTTGAACCGGATCTGGTGCGCCCGCAACAGCCCCTGGAGTTCAGCCAGGCGGCGTTCCTTTTCAGCATCCGGAACCTGGCCGGGCGCGGTGGCGGCAGGCGTCCCGGGGCGGGCCGAGTATTTGAAACTGAAGGCCTGGGCGAAGCCGACCTCGCGGACCAGTGCCAGAGTGGCCTTGAAATCGGCATCGGTCTCCCCCGGATGGCCGACGATGAAGTCGGACGAGAGCGCGATATCCGGCCGCGCGGCGCGCAGCTTACCCACCAGGCGCAGGTAATCGCCGACAGTGTGCCTGCGGTTCATTGCCGCCAGCACGCGATCGGCGCCCGACTGCACCGGCAGGTGCAGGAACGGCATCAGCATCGGCAGGTCGCGATGCGCGGCAATCAGCCCGTCGTCCATGTCGCGCGGGTGGGACGTGGTATAGCGCAGGCGCAGCAGGCCAGGCAGTTCCGCCAATGCACGCAGCAGGTCCGCAAGACCCCAGGTTCCCCCGTCAGGCGCCGCGCCATGCCAGGCATTCACGTTCTGGCCGAGCAGCGTGATCTCGCGCGAGCCCTGCGCCACCAGACGGCGCGCCTCGGCGAGCACCGCCACTGCCGGCCGGCTTTGTTCAGAGCCGCGCGTGTATGGCACCACGCAGAAGCTGCAGAACCTGTCGCAGCCCTCCTGGATCGTCAGGAAGGCAGTGATGCCCTGCGGCGCCGAAGCCTCCGGCAAGTGGTCGAACTTGTCCTCGGCGGGAAATTCGGTCTCGATCACGGCGCCGCCCTTGTCGCCATGGGCGGCTCGCATCGCGCGCGCCACCATCTCGGGCAGGCGGTGGTAGGTCTGCGGGCCGAGGACGATATCGACATACGGCGCGCGGGCGAGAATCTCCGCTCCTTCCGCCTGGGCGACGCAGCCCGCCACGGCGAGGATCATCCGCCCGCCCTCGGCCGCGCGCTTCTCCTGCAACCGGCGCAGTCGGCCAAGCTCGGAAAACACCTTTTCGGCCGCCTTGTCGCGGATGTGGCAGGTGTTGAGAATGACCATGTCGGCGCCCTCGGGCACCGGCGCGGGAGCGTAGCCGAGCGGAGCCAGCACGTCGGCCATCCGCGCGCTGTCATACACGTTCATCTGGCAGCCCCAGGTGATGACGTGCAGGCGCTTCAGGCGTGGCTCCACGCGCTTGCTCGATTTCACTGGTTAAGCTCCGCCCATCCCGGCCGAGACAACCCGGCTGTGGGCAGCGGAGCAATCAACCTGTGGGCCGGTCGGGTCAAACGCGACAGCGCGGATTCGCCTCCTTCATTCAGCCGCAGCATGGCAGGAAATGCCGCCACCATGTCAACCGGAACGTTCAGGCATAGGCAGGTTCCGACGGGGAAGAAGCCGGCGCGGGAGCCTCCACCGGCCGGTTCTGCCTCAGCTTCGAGGCGCCGTCCGCCACCGTCTGCCAGACAGCAGGTGACAGAGCCTTGCGGCCTGCGAACCGCGACGGATCGAGCGGGGGATGCAGCAGGATGGTTGCCCGCAACCCGGAATGCTGGGCAAAGCGCCAGAAATGCGACCCCAACTCCATGTCGCCATACCAGGCGAAGACCGGCCGGGAGGCCCGCCCGGTGGGCAGCCAGCCGAGGCGGTCGTAAACCACCGACACCGGCTGGATCAGCGGCGGATCGTCGCCCTCGGCGATTGCGAAGAACGACGAACGGAACGGCAGGACACGCGATCCATCCGAGGAGGTCCCCTCCGGGAACAGCAGCAGGTTGTCGCCGGAGGCGAGCCGTGCACGCATCGCATCCCGCTCACGCGCGGTCGCGCCGCGCTGGCGCGAGACGAAGACAGTCCGCCCAAGCCGCGCGATCGTGGCTATCAGCGGCCATCGCGCCACTTCGTCCTTCGATACGAAACAGGCGTCCAGCCGACCGCCCAGCACGGGGATATCCAGCCAGGATGAGTGGTTCGAGACGAATACCACCGGCCGCCCTCCGGCAGTCGAGGCGAGGGTCCCAATCATCTGCACCCGCAATCCGAGCAGGCGGCTCACCACAGACCAGTAGAACCGGGCGAACGCCACCTTTGGTCGGCCAGGCAGCAGCAGGCAGACCGACTGGACCGGCATGCAGGCCAACGTCCATAACAGGATGCTGGCGCCGCGCCTGACCACACGTGTGTGGCGCAGCACGCGTAAGAGTTCGGTCGTGGCCGGCGAAGCGCCCGCCTCATTCGCGGAAAGGCTGCCATGGCGTGGGGGCAATGCGCGTGCGGCACGCAGGCTATTCGGGCGACCAGAGGATTGCCTCATGGGAATCGCATAGCTCGCCGACAGTTTCACAACAATGGCGCAAGAGTGACACTCGCCGGAACAGTGCATTGATTACCGTCCGGGGATGAAGTGCTTGCCCAACCTGCTGCAGCTCGCCGCCCCGCTGATCTTCCTCGCGCTATGCTTGGCGGGTGGAATCGCATTCGGCGCCGATCCGCAGCCCTACAAGGTCACGCTGAAGCCCACCGACAACAGCGCGCTCGATCAGACGCTGCACGACGCCTCCCAGCTCATCGCGCTGCGCGAAAATGCGCCGGTCGGTCCGTTTGCCCTGGTAACGCGGGCGCGCCAGGATGCAGGCCGCTTCCAGTCCGGGCTGAACAGCTTCGGCTACTACAAGGCACGCGTGACGATCACCATCGCAGGGCTGCAGCTGGACGACCCAGGGCTGCTCGACCTGCTGGACAAAGCGCCCGCCGACCCCCCGGTCGAAGTGGCAGTGGCATTCGATCCGGGTCCGCAGTTCCATCTCGGCCGGGTCACGATCGAGGGCGATGCGCCGCCCGAGGTGCGCGACAAGCTCGATCTGGCCCCCGGCGCTCCCGCTGTCGCCGCCGATGTGCTGGCGGCGCAGCAGCGCCTGATCACCGCCATACGCGAATCAGGGCACCCACTGGCCAAGGTCGATCTGCCGCCGGTGACCCTGCAGCCTGCCGACAATGCGTTGGACGTCACGTTTCGCGTAGCCGCGGGACCGTATGCGGACATCGGGCCGATCACGATCACCGGGCTCAAGACGATGAACGAGGACTATGTCCGCCGCCGCCTGTTGCTGCGACAGGGTCAGCGTTTCAGCCCGACCGGAATCGAGGCGGCACGCGCGGACCTGGCCGGGGTCGGCGTCTTCTCCGTGGTGCGAATCGAGCCGGCCGATCACCTGGATCCGGACGGGACTATACCAGTCCTTGTGGACGTGACCGAGCGGCCGCTGCATTCGGTGGATGTGGGTGCGGCCTATTCGACCGACCTAGGCATCAACGTCAATGCCGGATGGCACCACCGCAACCTGTTCGGCAATGCCGAGCAGCTCAACCTGACCGCTGGCGTGGAACTTGGCGGCAGCGCGGTGCAGCACCCCGGCTACAATGTGGGCGCGCAATTCATCAAGCCGGATTTCCTGACCCGCGATCAGTCGCTCCAGGTGGACCTGCGCGCGGTGAAGCAGAGCCTTGAGGCATATGACCAGGAGGCGCTGATCGAGAAGGTCGGGATCAACCGCAAGTTCCTGCCCTACTGGACGATCGGCGTCGGCCTGAGTGCCGAGCAGGAGAAGATCGTCCAGGAAGGCATAACGAGCCACTTCAACCTGCTCGGCGTGCCGCTGTCGGCCCAATTCGACGATACCAACAGCCTGCTTGATCCCACGACCGGGTTCCGCGCCGGCGTTCTGGTCACACCGACACAGTCGTTCGGCAGCCCAAGCGCCACGTTCGTGCTGATGCAGCTCACCGGATCCACCTATCTCGACCTGACCGGCTCGGGACGCAGCGTCGTCGCGCTGCGCGGCCTGGTAGGCAAGGCGTCCGGCGCCGAAGTGTTCAGCCTGCCACCCGATCAGCGCTTCTATGCCGGCGGCTCGGGCACCGTCCGCGGCTTCCGCTACCAGTCGATCGGGCCGCAGTTCGCCGACGGCAAACCCACCGGCGGTACGGCGGTGAGCGCGGGCACGGTCGAGTTTCGCCAGCGGATCCTGGACAAATACGGCGTGGTGGCGTTCGTTGATGCCGGCCAGGTCACCGCGAACGGCTCGCCGTTCACCGGCGGCTGGCGGGTCGGCGCGGGCATCGGC
>DATMND010000397.1:0-22882 GCA_035569235.1 Acetobacteraceae bacterium
TCGATCTCCTTGGCGACGGTCACGCCGTCCTTGGTGATCCGCGGTGCGCCGAAGCTCTTGTCGAGCACCACGTTGCGACCCTTCGGGCCCAGCGTGACCTTCACCGCATCGGCCAGGATGTCCACGCCGCGCAGCATGCGCGCACGAGCGTCACCGCCGAATCTTACGTCTTTGGCAGCCATGTTTCAGTATCCTCTTGTCATGTAAACCGATGATTCTCGGGCGGGCGCAGCCTTCGATCAGGCCGCCTTCCGCTTCGCCGCAGGCTTGCCTTCAATGATGCCCATGATGTCGGACTCCTTCATGATCAGGAGTTCCTCACCGTCGAGCTTCACCTCGGTGCCGGACCATTTGCCAAACAGGATGCGGTCGTTGGCCTTGACGTCGAGCGGCACGAGCTTGCCGGCTTCATCACGGGCACCAGGCCCGACTGCGATGACTTCGCCCTCCATCGGCTTTTCCTTCGCCGTGTCGGGTATGATTATGCCGCCCGCGGTCTTCTCCTCGGCTTCGATCCGACGGACTACGACGCGGTCATGCAGGGGACGGAAATTCATTCAGAGCCCTCCTGAGCGTTCCTGGACTGTGGCTTGTTCGGGTTAGCCAACCTTCGTGCGGCCCCAGATCAGGCACCGCAAGCGCGGCTTCTTAGCACTCCGGATCGGAGAGTGCCAGCCCCTCCACCGATGGCCAAATTCGGTTGAGTTTCCGTAGCTGGGCTCAACTGTTATGGTCGCAGCATCGGGCTCGCCTTACGGTCCGAGGCGAACTAAGTGCGTCGGTTGACGGTGACGTTTCGCCCTCCTGTCGTCATCCCCGCGAAAGCGGGGACCCAGGGGTCGCAGGCGCGGTGCTTGTCGCCTAGGTCCCCGCTTTCGCAGGGATGACGACAGGGATCGCGGTCCGCGGGTCAGCCGATTCGCTTCTTCCGGCTCGGATACTTGGTGCCTCGACGACAGATCTCTACGTATCGGCAACGTGCTGCGCCACGGTGCCAGGCCCAGAAAGAGGAGATCACGACGATGTCTGATGCCCTCGTTGCGGCGTCAAATGCAGTCACGGATGCAGCCGTCGGCCCGCTCGAGGCGCAATACCTGGGATCCCGCCTCTATCGCAACGTCGCCGATACAAGCCGGGTCACCTCGACGCATTGGCACATCGCCTGGGCCAATGGCCTCGGCTGGGGCTTTGACGGCATGGACGGCGCGATCCTGGCGCTGGTCGCGCCGTTGCTGATGGCCGAGTTCGCAATCAATCTCGGCACCTACCGCAGCGGGGTCCAGATCGCGTCGCTGGTGAGCATCGTCGGCTTCTATCTTTGGCCGTGGCTCGCCGACACGTTTGGCCGACGCAATATCCTGGCTCTCAACATTGCGGTGTATTCGCTGGCGATGCCGCTGGTGGCGCTGTCACCGACATGGGTCGCCTTCGTTGCGGCCTATAGCATCGTACGCTTCGCGCTGAACGGAGAGTGGGCGGTCGGCTCGATGCTGGTGGCCGAGACCTGGCCGGCGCGGCTGCGCGGCCTCGTCCTCAGCTTCGATCGCTCGGCCTGGGGCATCGGCGCCGCGCTCGCCGGCACGATCGCGACGTTCGTGGTGACGGTGTGGGGATGGCGGGCGGCTTTCGTCATGCCCGTGGTCGTCGCGCTTCTGGGGGTCTATGTGCGGCTGTTGTGCCCTGAATCGCCGTACTGGGTACGAACGCAGGACCGCAAGCACCGCATCACGGAGCGCGTGGCTGCTGACCTCGCGCTGACGGAAGATGATCGGAACTGGATCGCCAAGACGAAGAAGCCCGGCTGGCGGCAGCTGTTTCTGCCCGACATCGTGCGCAATACCGTCATGGCAACCCTGGTCGCCAGCCTTGCGCTGGTGTCGTACAGCACCGTCGGCATGTGGATGCCGCTGTTCCTGTCACAGCAGCATGGATGGTCCACGGCCCAGTACGGCAGTTTCTATATTTGCTGGGCCTTGTTCGCCACGACAGGCTTCTGGGTCGGCGGCTGGATGATCGACCGCTTCGGCCGGCGGCCAGGCTTTGCGATCCTGTTGCTCGAAGCTGCGATCTTCATGACCATCTGGATCTTCACCGCGAACACGTTGGCCTTGTGGCTCCTCGGCATGGCGTGGGCATGGGGGTTTATCGGCGTATGGGGTCCGGTAACAACATACACCGCGGAGATGTACCCGACCCGCATCCGCGGCGTCGGCAACGGATTCTCCTGGGCCGTCGCGTTCCTGATCGGGGCAGTGCTATGGCCGTTCGTCGCGGTTTATCTGCGCGAGACGACCGGTTCCTTTGTCGCGGCGTTCCTGCTGATCCCGGTGATCCTGCTGATCATGGCGGCGATCATCTGGTTCTATAGCCCGGAGCACGCCCGCAAGGATCTCGATCAGATCGCGGTGTGAGCCAGCTACAGACCAAGACCTCCATCGAGCGGAATGGTCTGCCCGGTCATGTAATCCGACGCGTCCGACGCCAGGTAAAGCGCCAGCAGTCCGACTTCCCGCAGCCGCCCAGGCCGCCTCAGCGGCACAGTCTGCTCGGCGCGCTGCGTGCTCTGCCGTACTCGCTCTTCGCCGGACGTCACGACGTCGGGAAAAAGGCCGGGCGATATGGCGTTGACGTGCACGCCGTAGGGCGCCCATTCGAGTGCCTGCGCCCGCGTAAATCCGGCAAGCGCGGTCTTCGCAGTCGTATACAGGACCATATCGCGCCCGCCCTGATGGGCGGTCCACGATGCGATGTTGATCACCTTGCCCGAGCGTCGCGCCAGCATGTGCGGACCGACGGCGCGCGTGCAGAGCAACGCCTCCGTCAGGTTGATGTCCATGATGAACCGGAGTTCGTCGTCGGTGACACCGGCGCCATCGTGCTCCTTGCCTGGAAGTGCCGCCAACGGCTTGCGGATGGAGTCTCCCAGCGCATTCACCAGGACGTCGATGCGCCCGAATGCGCCGAGGACAGAATCAACGGCGCGCTGGACCTGGTCGGCTTTTGTCACGTCAGCGATGATGGGAACAACACGCCGTCCCGACGCCGCTGCAATCTGCGCCGCAGTATCGGTGACGTACTTCGGCGTCAGGGCGTTCAGTGCAACGTCGGCGCCGGCCTCGGCGAGCACCTGGGCAATTCCCTTGCCGATGCCACGTCCGGCTCCCGTGATGAAGACGACCTTTCCCGTGACATCGAATTCGACTGGCATCATGACGCGTTCTCCAGTGTCGTGACCGGTGGTGCGTTCAACCGACTGCTGCAAGAGGCGCGGAGCCGGCAGCGGCGAGACGCCGCTTCGCCTCGGCGTACAGATCCGCCGGCAGCGGCCCTTGCCGCAGGACTTCGACGTTGGCCCGCAGATGCGCCGGGTTTGCCGTGCCGACGATAGTGGTATCCAGATCGGGGTTGGTGAAGGTGAAGCGGAGGATGAACTCCATCGCGGTCATATCCCCCAGCAGGTCGTCAAGATTCGCCGCCTGCCATCGCTCCCATTGCAGCCCCGCCTGCTTTCCCTCCGACGGCGCTCCCTTCGCGGCGCCACCGCGGATGACGATGCCGGCCCCCGCGTTGGCGGCAGCGGCGATGATCGCCTCGTGTTCGCGTTCCATCGCCGAATAGGGAATTTGAAATACGTCGAACACCCCCATCGCGATATGGTCCTTCAGGTGAGGCAGCGTGCCGGACATACCGATGAACCGCACCTTGCCAGCCTCCTTGAGTTCCATAACCGCATCGAGGGCACCGTTCTCCTCCAGGGTCTGCTGCGACGGCGAGATATGGAACTGCACCACGTCGAGGTAGTCGGTTTTCATCCGAATCAGACTTTGTTCGACACCGGCGATGATGTTGTCGCGAGTGAACACGTGCGGGCTGCGTTGGCCGCGCACAGCCGGCGCCCCGACCAGGCAGCCGCATTTGCTCGCCAGGTAATACTCGGAGCGGCGATGAGCGATGTAGCGGCCGATCCGCTCCTCGCTCACACCGTAATCGATCGAGGTGTCGATGTAATTGATGCCGGCGTCGAGCACGGCGTTGAGAATGGTTTCGGCCTGCGCATCGGTGGTATCGCGAGCGCGCGGAGCCCCACGGAGTTCCATCGCCCCATAGCCCAGCATCGTAACCTGCAATCCGGTCCGTCCAAGTTCTCGCTTTGGTAGATCAGCCATGGAGTTCCTCCGCGCTGCTGACACTCATCTCTCTGAGCCGTCGCCGTAATGTCTCTCTGAGCCGTCGCCGTAATGTCCCTCTGAGCCGTCGCCCCGTCATAACCCTCTGAGCCGTCGTCCTCATGTCCCTCTGAGCCGTCATGGCCGTCCCCGGACCTGATCCGGGGATCAGACCCGGCCATCCCTCGCGGCACCGTGCTGGAGGAGATGGCCGGGTCAAGCCCTGCCATGACGTATGACGACGCTACATCGTCGCCCAATCGCCCGACTGCTCGAACGCGTGCGCGGCCCGGTAGATCGCAGCCTCGTCGAAGTGTTTGCCGACCAGCATCACCGAGATCGGTAGCCCGTCCGATACGCCGCACGGAATCGCCATCGCGGGATGGTGTGTGATGTCGAACGGCGCGGTGTTGGAAATCATGTTGAGCGCCTTATCGACGATCTCCTCGCGTGACGCATCCGGACCCGGCAGCGGCGTCGCCTTGATCGGCGTAGTGGGCATGAGCAACAGGTCGTACTGTGCAAGCGCCGCGTTGTAAGCGGCAGTCAACCGACGTGCGATATTCATCGCCTTGCCGTAATACCGGCTGCCGTGTTGGCGGCGAATATAGCTGCCGAGCAGCGTGAACGCTTTCGTGGTCTCGGATAGCTCGTTCGCGCGCGTCTGCCAGTTGCGATGGTGGTCCATCAAACTTGTGACATAAAGGTCAGGACGGCTGACGCCGTAGCCGTCGCCGTACATCATCGTCTGCGTCAATCCCTCGACACCGATCGGCGTCCAGATGGCCGGTCCCGCAAGATGCATCGGAATCGACACCTCGCCCACTGTCGCTCCCAGGCGAGTGAAACGCTGCGCCGCATCGCGGACCTTCGCGATGACATCCTCCTCGGCGTTGACCTGCTCGAAACCTTCCTTGACGACGCCGATGCGCAGTCCCGAAACGCCGCGGCCCAACGCTTCGCAATAGGGCTGCACCCGCACATTGTATTGGCGCGGGTCATATCCGTCCGGCCCTGCCAGCACTTCGAGCAGAAGCGCGTTGTCGGCGACGTTCGCGGTCATCGGGCCGGTGTGATCAACGAAGATCTCGATCGGCATGATGCCGGTGTAGGGCACCAGCCCGTGCGTCGGCTTCATGCCGTAGATGCCGCAGAACGAGGCCGGAATGCGGATCGAGCCGCCCTGGTCGCCGCCGAGCGCCATATGCACTTCGCCAGCCGCGACCAGTGCGGCGCTGCCCGACGATGAGCCTCCGGCGGAGTAGCCCATTTTCCGTGGATTGTGCACGGGCCCGGATGCGGACGTGTGGCTGCCACCCGAGAGGCAGAAGGACTCGCAGTGTGCCTTGCCGACGATCGTGCCGCCGGCGTCGAGGATGCGCGTTACCACCGTCGCGTCGATGTTCGGCACATAGCCTTCAAGTGTCGCCGCACCGTTCATCATCGGCACGCCGGCGAGCATGATGTTGTCCTTGAGCACCACCGTGCGACCCTTGAGCTTGCCCTCGGGCGCGCCCTGCACGGTTGTCTTTACGTACCATGCGCTGTACTTGTTCTCCTCGGGCAACGGCCTGCGGCCCGGGGTGCGTGCATACTTCACTTCCGGCAGGTTGTCCGGCATCGCGTCGATGATGTTGTACGCCGCGATGCTGGGGCGCAGGATGCCGATGAATGATTCCACGTCTGCATCCGTGAGCGACAGTCCCATTTGGTCGGCAATATCGAGGATTTGCCTGGGCGTCGGCACCTGAACGGTCATCGCAGTCCTCCCCAGTTTTTCATGCGGCTTATTGCACGCGAGCCGATTAGGACGAGGAAGCTGCGTGGATGCCGTCAGGTCGCTTCCACGATTGGCGCACGTTGCCGAACGGCACGCCTGCCGGAGTGCATCGCAAACACCCACGGCCCGCAAAAGTACGGCATGTAGCTGCGGCGAGGTATGCCTCGCCGCAGCTACATGCTGGTTCGCCTATCCGACGCTATGCGGCATGGAGGAGTTCCAGAGCCTCCTCATAGGTCGCCATGTTCTTGCCGAAGGAAATCGCCGCGGCCTGGGCGCCGCAGACCAGGTGCATCCAGCGCCATGGATCACGAGTGGCGTGGAATTCCTCGACGATCGCCTGGTGATGCTTGAACGCGTGCATTTCGGTGAAGCTGTCGTGGCAGACGATATCGCCGAGACGCTTCATGAACACGTCCGGATCGTAACGGCACTGTACGTATTGCTGCGCCAGATTCACCGTGTGCCTGACCTCCGGCACCGCCCGCATTTGCCCAAGGTTGCTGACCTTGGACCAGTCGGTCGGCGGCTGATTGTAAATGCTCTCCGTGATGGCATCGAGCAATTCATCCTGCGTCCGCGGGGGCAAGGCCGCGACCGCTGCCGTGTCCGGTTGCGGCGCCGGCTGCATCCGATACTGCGTCGACTTCACTTCCGGACCGGTATGCCAGAGCATCAGAAGCTGCAGCTTGTTCTTCGGGCTCAGGCCGTCGAGCCGCAGCAGGTAGCGCCGAAGATTGGCACTAGTGTGCAGGTGCACGTCCATCGGATTGCCGGTGAGCGAGCGTAGGAACAGCCCGGCGGCGCCGATTGACAGGGCTTCGCCGGCACCCTCCAGGGACAGTCCTTCGGACAACGCCTTGGCGATCAATTCCGGAATTTCGGTATAGGCGTTGCACTGCCCGATGGCTTCACCCAACTGGCCGATCACCGTGGTTTCATCCTCACCGGTCCGCTGGCGCATGACGCGGCCCAGAAGCTCGTACTTCTCGATCAGCGCGTCCACCTCCGGAACAATGCGCTGGCTGGGGAAGCGCGCCGCATAGCGGACGGCCGGTCGCATCAGCACCGGGAGGTACTCGTGTCCGATCAACTCCAGGCCACGCCAGAGGTAGCCGGGAAACAGGAAGTAGTGATCATCCAGAACATTCTTCGGGATCGCCACGCTCATCAGAAGATCGAACGCCTCGATCGCGGGAACATTCTGCCACAGCCACTGGAAGTAATGATCCGCCTTGTGGCTCTCGCCGCGATTGACGGATTTGAGGAACGCTTCCTTGGTCGCTTCGACGCCCCGCGCGCGCGACACGTCCCCGGAGCCGTCCTGGGCGAGATCTTCCTCGGCGGTCATCGCGCCGCCTTCGGCATCCAGAGGCGCGAACTCCAGCAGTTGGTACGGCCCGGTCGCCGGGTCATTGATGTGCTTGTTCGCCAGGGCGACGTGCTGCAACACTGGGAGAAAACGGTCCTCGCCCTCCAGGCGCTCGACCAGCTTCGATATCGCATATAGGCCCGCCAGGGGATGCAGCGGGCCGCCGTGATGGCCCGGCGGCAAATCGGCGGAGCGGGTCACGGCCAGGGCCGAGGCGGTCAGCATGGTCTTCGTCGGCACGCCCGCGCGAAGCTTGGCCAGGGTGCGATCCAGAATCTCGCCCGGTGGCGTTTCCTCAATAAATTGGACTAACGGTTCTATGGCCTCGGAATACTGGACACGTTGCAGCATGCTGAACTCTCCCTAGCTGGTTAACTCTCCGTTGAGTGTGGTCATGTCTGAGCAATCGGCTCCCCGCCGTCGATGGGCGCAGCGCCGATCCAACGGCACGGCTGGCCCAGAGGAGAAGCGATCTGAGGGTCGGCAAAAGGCCCGCTCGTTGTCGCCGAAGCGCCAGCGCCCGAGGCGGCCGCGCGATCCGGGAAGGCAGCCCAGGAGGGGTTCAACGCGGCCAGAGCCTGCTGCTCTGCTGCTGTCGAAGCGGACGGACGGACCAGGGGTGTCAACGGGGTCTTCTTCACATTCCAGGAGATCGTCCGCTGCCATTCACCGCGTGTCAATGGCGGAGCGACCGTGCGCCAGATTTTCGGAATTAAACTGCGGTGGCAATGAACTCAAACAGAAACCCCCGGGGCGGCGCTCCCAGGGGTTGAGTAAACGATGTTGGCTCGGCTTTTGTCACTTGATTGTTAAGTGGCCGTAACCACGCTTGGCGAAGCCGTCGAGCTATCGCTGGGCGTCTTCTTCTCCGTGTTCTGAATGTGCCCGGTAAACCTGGATGCAGCCGGTTGTCGGGCAAGGGTTGGTTGGGTCCGGGGTAGTGGCAGCGGGAATCGCAATCGGCAAGAAGACGAAATGAGAGTTCTGGTCCGCAGCCACCGAATGCGCCGTGCGCGAGCTGACGGGTGAGGGATCGAGCTTGTTCGTCGTAGCATCAATGGAGCCAAGTACCGGAGCGAATTTGTTATTCGCTAGGTTGTTGTCTGCCCCGAGGAAATAGTGCCGCGTTCCCTTGTCGAACCAGACCTCGTCGTTGCCGCCGATCGGAACGCTGGCGACGACAGCGCCATCGAGGGCGAAGTCTGTGCTGGTGATGTCGATGATGACGGATTGGGTAGTTTGGACCAGCGTGGGGTCAGGGGGGGTTGTCTGCGGCGGGAATGCTGCGCCGCAACCTAGCAGCGCCTGGTGGCGCGGCCCGAGTGCCAGACCGTTGGGCCCGCAATTCTTCACCAGGAAGGTACCAGTGACCATGTTCGTCGTCGGATCAATCACGGAAACCCCGCCTACCGTAGGGTCGCTCCCGACCTGCGGAACAGAGGAGTAGAACAGGCCCGTCTGCGGCGACCATTGTGGTTGTTCGATCCCGTTCTGAGCGTCGACACCGGTATGTACGCACTGGTAGGTCGCCGGATTCGGTGCGGTGCACACGTCGGCGGGGTTGTTGCTGAATATGAGTTGGGCCACCACCGTCTTTCCGACTGTATCGAACACTGTAACGAAGGGCGGGGTATCGGCATTGTTGGCGGCGGCAAGGAGATGGTCGCGGGAATCATAGGCCATCTCGTCAACCCGGAGCTTCCCTCCCGTCGAGATCGTGGTGATAAACTGCTTTGTGGCAATATCGATAACCTTGATCTTACTGTCACCGTCTCCTGCCCAGATCTCCTTGTGATCCACAATTACATCGCCGTCGGGACCGGACTTTGCGTTGTTTGCCGACCCGTCGGGATTCAGCACAACGCCCTGGAAGCAGAAATCCGTGTTTGGCGCAGGAGCCGGGCATAGCGAGCCGACACGACCGATGAACTCGGCTTCTTCCGAATCGAAGAGATCGACCGAGGCGTTCGTTCGATCGGCCAGGATATAAAGTTCGATCTTCGGATCGACGAAGCTTATGTCGAACGCCGTCAGCGTAAGAGGCTTGCCCATACTGTCGGTCCCGACACCGATCGTCTTTTTCAGGACAAGTTGCTCGTCCTTCCGCATGTGGTCGCGATCATCGCCCCGGCCTGAGTCATCCGCCCAGGCCCCCCAGCAAGCGCCCGTAATTATCGCTAACGGAACGGCAAACGTCAGTAGGCGTCCTTGAGCGCGCATTTCCATCCCCTTCATTGCATTCGTTCTATGCAGACTCGGCCAACGCAGTGACCGAGACCCGATGGAAATCGAGAACAGCTTTGACAATTGTTCAAATCAACTCTTGGACACCCTGTGTGTCCGCCGCTTCCACCCTCGTTAACGATACATTTACGATTGGTCGTCCCACAGCCTTTCGTACGAAAGGATGTCGTAGCGGCGACCCTCGGGCCTGGCGTTGGTCCGCACTATAACGTGAACGGCAAAGCGGGTCTGTCGCGGCCCAAGTGCGTCGGCAGTCACCGATACCAGTCCCGTGCTGCCCTCTTCGGTCTCGACTCCGCGCTGCCCGACTGCCAGGAGTGCCCGCGCGACAATCTCATCTTGCGTGGCCGCGTTCGGGTCGCCGTCGGTGAATACCGTGAGGTGTGGCCGCAGGCGTGCCAGCAGTTCCGGGGTCATGCCGAGCACGCCGCCAAGTTCATCAGGGCGAGCGAATGGTGCGCCGGACGGCGCGTAGTCACGGCCGGCGGCGGCATAGCGAGCGACCGTCGCGTTCGGCCGAGCCCCGCTGCGGCTGGCGCTGGCGATCCGCCATTCGACAATGGACGCCGCCATCGAGGCCGCCGCACCTGGATCGGCACCGACCTGAAGCAGCAATGCCTCCAGCAGTTTCGGTGAGGCGGTGTTCGGATTGACCTTGTCCGATTCGTCTTCGACACGCACCGTGACAATGGCGCGCCCGATCTGAACGGTCTGCACACCGCCGTCGGCGCTCCAGTGCCGGTCGGAACCATCGAGCACGCCAAAGATCGCTTGTTGCACCGCACCGTTAGCCGCCGCCTCGAGGACCGTTCCATCGAGCATATTGCGGGCCAGCTGCGTATCCTGCCGACTGGTCACGACAAGTTGCGTTCCCAGCAACGCGAGCAGCGCCAGCGTCCACAGAACGACGAGCAATGCAAAACCACGCTGAGGTGTGTCGTTGCTCGTCATGGCCGATCGAGAACCGGCGCTGCCACAATGGCCGGCCAATGCCGTGGATCGCCTGCCGGGAAGTGCAATCGAATGCTCACCAGCGCGGGAAGATCGGGGGAGTGCCACGCGCTGACCCAGTCGCCGCCCGGCCGCCAAAACGCGAGCTCGATGCGCGACACGCCGCGCAGCAGTTCAGTCTCGATTGGCGGCGACGGCGCCCGCAGGCTCCTCGCGCGCATTGCAGGTTGCCAGCGCAGCACCAGCCGATGGGCAGGATCGACCAGAAGCGTGGCCCGGATGCGCCGGCCCGGAGTCGCACCGATGGCGTCCGGCAATTCCGACACGCAATCCAGCCTGTCGCCGCTCGCGGTGAACGCGGCGGGATCGAGGTCATCGCCCGGGTCAGCAACCTCGATCATATGGCGCAGCGTGCTGTCGAGCGTGTCGAAATCGTCGTTGCCACTGGTGAGGTGCAGTTCGGTCGCCCAGGCGAGCAAGCCGAAATGCACACCTTGCGCCAGCCCGGCAAACACCATGCCGAGCACTGTGAGCGCGACGAGAAGCTCGAGCAGGGTAAAGCCGTTCGGCCGCATGTCGTTCGCCATCGCTGTCATCGGGCTTCTTGGGCGATCTGTTCGGTATCAAGGCGCACCTCGCGCGACGTGCCGCCTTCGCGCCAGCCAATCCAGACGGTCAGCGCGCAAAGAGTCACCGGAAAGCTCGCCGACCCGCGCAGTGTCACCGCATTGACCGACCGCACAGCCGTGCTGGCAACCGGCGTCACGCGCAGGTGCCAGACGAAGCCGCCGCCATCGTCGCCCTGCCAGTCGCCGGCGACGAGCGGACTGGCGTGCATGGCAAGCGTCATATGCGAGCGCGCGCGGGCGACGGCCTGCTCATACCGCGATGCGGCGCGCGCCGCCCGGAGTGCAGTGATACCGGTGTCGAACAGTACGCCAAGTGCGAGAGCGGCGATGACGAAGGCGATCATCACCTCGAGTAGCGTGAAGCCACGCTGATTGCGGGTGGGGCTGAAAACGCGGGCCAGCTCCACCGGAGATGATTGCAACAGCACTGTTCACTCCAACCATGACATGCGGTTCGGCGCAGATCGACCCGCGCAACTTGCCGCACGGCAAGGGCGAACGTGTTCAATTCTTTGCGTTCATCGGCGAGCATCCGAACGCATTGGAGCACTTGTTCCTCAGCGGAGCCCCCGGCGGGCCGAATCAAGTGCGATCCGAAGCAAGCGTAGCGTGACGCCACTCTTGATCGTCATCCCCTCTTTATCGTCATCCGCTCTTGATCGTCATCCGCTCTTGATCGTCATCCCCGCGAAAGCGGGGACCCAGTTGCTGCCTGGGTCCCCGCTTTCGCGGGGATGACAAGAAAAGACGCGGGGATGACACGATTAGCGGTGACAACGCGATCCGCGGGGATGACGCTCGCCGGACCGCCCATCGCAACGGCACGCATGGTGCCGAGCATTTCGGCCACCTTGCGCGCGAGCTGTGCTCGCTGAAACGGCTTGCTGATGAGCTGCACGCCGTCGTCGCGGCGATCGTGATCCACAACCGCATTCTCGGTGTAGCCGGTCATGAACAAGGTTCGCAGCTCCGGGCATGCCTCGCGCAGCCTCTGCGCCACCTCGTGGCCCTTCATGCCGCCAGGCAGCACAACATCGGCGAGCAACAGATCCGCTTTGGCGCCGTTCTCCCCGAATATACGCAGGGCCTCGGCACCGTCGGCCGCCGTCAGAACCCGGTACCCCAGGTCGCGCAGCATTACCACAGCCACCTCGCGCACGTCGTCATCGTCCTCCACCACAAGGATCGTGGCCGAGCCGCGCGGCAATTCCACCGGTGCCGTGACGCGCTTGGTTCCCGGCAACTCGATCCCAATGGCGCGCGGGAGGTAAAGTCGCACTGTCGTGCCCTCGCCCGGCTCCGAGTGGATATTGACATGGCCGCCCGACTGCTTGGCGAAACCGAACACCATCGCGAGGCCAAGCCCGGTACCCTTGCCAGGCTCCTTCGTGGTGAAGAACGGCTCGAAGACCCGGGCCAGCACATCGCGCGACATGCCGGTGCCGGTATCCGAGATGGCCAGCATCACATAGTCGCCGGGCACCACCTCGGCGTGTCGGCGAGCGTGGTCAGGATCCAGTACCTTGTTGGCAACCTCGATCGTGAGGCGTCCGCCGCCGGGCATGGCATCGCGGGCATTCAGCGCGAGATTGAGCAGCGCGCTCTCCACCTGGGCGGGGTCAGCCATCGCGGTCCACAACTCCGCCGCATGCTTTACCTCGATGTCGATGTGTTCACCCAACGTCCGCTGCAGCATTTCCGTCATGTCAGGCAGCAGCGCCGAGAGGTTGATCGGCATGGGCGCGAGCGGCTGCTTGCGCGCAAAGGCCAGCAACTGCTGGGTCAGGGAGGCGCCGTGATGGGCGGCCCAGATCGCACGATCTAGCCGCGATACGACGGGGCTGTTCTCCTCCAGCATCGCGTTGGCCATCTCCAGATTTCCCAGGACGACCGTCAGTAGATTGTTGAAGTCGTGTGCGATGCCGCCGGTGAGCTGACCCATGGCCTGAAGACGCTGCGCATCCCGCGCGATCGCGTCGGCGCGAACGCGCTCGGTCGTGTCTGTAACGGTCAGAACGAACCCGCCGCCTGGCATTGCGCTACGGCGCAGCTCGAAGCTGCGGCCGTCGGTGGCGCGCGTGCGCTCATAGACCACTGGCTCGCCCGCCGCTGAACCGCTGCGATCCTGGCGGATCTCCCGTTCAGACTCCAAAAAGGCGATGCACCCAGCAGCGAGCTGTTCGGCGAGCGCCTCATAAGGCATACCCGGACGCATCAAGGTGCTTGGCAGCCCGAGCAGTACCGTGAAACGCTCGTTCCACCGCACGAGGCGACTATCGGCGTCGAATGCGCCGATACCCTGACTGACGCTATCGAACGCCGCGAGCATCTGCCCTGCCATGGCGCGCTGCTCCGCTTCGGATGCCGACAGCTGATCGCGCGACCGCGTCAGCAGTCGAGCGCCAATCGCAAGTAGCACGATCGCCAGACCGGAACCACCCAATGCCAAAAGGCGAGTGTTCGTCTCCGCCCGTTCGCCCTTGCGCCGCCGCGCGAAAAGCAGGCTTTGTTCCTCGCCGCGTATCGTGGCCAGGGCGGTGTCGATCTCGTCCATGAGACGTTGCCCGAGATCCGTGTCCACGAGGGCCATCGCTGCCGGCAGCCCCAGATCGTTGCGGGTCTGGATAGTCTGTGCCAGTTCCTTCAGCTTGCGTTGGAGGAGCGGGGCGAAATCGTGCAGGCGATTCTGCTGGATCGGGTTGTTGGCGGTCAGGCTGAGCAGTGCGTCCTGGAGCTGGCCGACGCGCCCGATGGCATCACGGTAGGGCGCAAGGTAGTCCGCCCGGCCGGTGAGCAGGTAGCCACGCTGACCGCCTTCCGCTGCACGAACCGCGATCCGGAGCTCATCGACGGTGGTGATGACCTCATAGGTGTGCCGGACCATCAGCTGCGCCTGGCGGGTGCTGGTGAATTGGAACCAGGTCAGCAGTCCGACGGCGCCCACCAGCAGTATGGTGGCGGCCATCACCAGAATATTCGCGTTCCGTCGCAGACTGATTGGCAATGGTCTCCCCCGGTGCGGCGACGTGCGATGACATGGGCAGGTCATGCCCTGCTAGTGCCTTCGAGAATCCCTCTGACGAGGGCTGCGGCCGATTGCTGCTCTACTCGCGTTGGTATCTATCCATTGCGCCCGCGAGACGCAATAGTTATCGAATCGCACCGAAACGTGTCGGGTCCACCCAGGACCGAAGAGCATCTCTGCCGGGATGGTGCCACCCGGCCCGTGCGCCGGCCATGGCGATGTACGTGCGGTCGTTGCTCCACTTGCACCACTTATTTCGCGGCAGAACCTAAGCTAGCGTGTGCACGATCACCGGCCCGGCCACCGCCGTTGCCGGGCCGGTCAGCAAGGGCGCCAGGTTCTCCTCGATCCAGACGAGCCCGCGTCTGTTGGACTCCTCGGCGCCCGCGTAATCGTCGAAGATGCTGATCGCCGTCACCGTGTCGTCCGGTGCATAGATCACGTAGTAGGCTCTGAAGCCTGGGACGTCGCTGATGATCGGGATCGCCCCCTCTTTGATCCTGCGTGCAAGTTCTTCCGCCATGCCAGCCTTTGCCCTGCCCTGACGAATAGCTGCGTACATGGTTGCCTCCTGGACATTTGGGCCGATCCCGACAGTCCAACTGCATTCTACGTCGTCGAACCGGCCACAGCCTGCCGCTACCGGATGTGTTCGAACAGGTCACGCCATTCGGAGGCTACAACCGCCAACAAACGGCGCGCGGCCGGCTCGGTGTAACACAGTCCCTCGCGCAGGAGCGCATCTGCGCCGGGCTCATCGAGAGCGATGCCTGGCCGCGCGCAGTTTCCCAGCGGATAGTATTTGCCGGCGCGGCGCTCGATCACTGTCCAGGATCGACCGTCCGTCACCAGGCAATAATGCTCCTGTTCGGCTTGGATAGTGATCATTGAACCGGTCCTCCCCCATAGGATGTGGGTTGTCCGCGTGGTCCGGTCGACCGATGCGAATGGGCTCCCGATCACACGAGGCTCACGAGCCTACTCCGCTCGCGCTTCGGTTGGGATTAATCTTTCGCGGTCGCACATTGCCGGTCCATCGCGGGTTTCGCCCCGCGAACGGTGGCCGGGTGGGGTCGCGCGAGCGGCGGACCATTGAGTTGCTCGCCCGACCCTGCCACTATTTCCAAAACCATTCGGAGGGCCCGTCATGACCGACGCATCGGCCGGTTCACCTGAGATCCAAGGTTACCACGCCCACGTTTACTACGATGCCGATACGCTTCCGATCGCCGAGAAGCTCCGCGATACGCTCGCCGCGACCTTCCCGGTCGAACTTGGCCGGTTCAGCGGCGCAGCCGTCGGGCCGCACCCTGTTCCCCAGTTCCAGGTCATATTCAAAAGGCCGGAATTCCAGACCGTCGTCCCGTGGTTAATGCTCAACCGAGAGGGCCTGGATATTCTTGTTCATCCGCTGACCGATGACATGGTCGATGACCACACCGTCTACGCGCTGTGGCTGGGCACGCCGATCGAACTGAAGCTCGACACGATGCAGCGCAGGGGCTACCGCGCCGAACTGCTGCCGACCGCCTGAAGGAGCAAGCATCCCGGAGGTCCGACAATGACCGACCCAACCGCCGACCCGGTCAAGATCGATGGCTATCACGCCCATGTCTATTACGACGCGGACACCCGGCCGCTCGCGGAGCAGTTGCGGGAGACGATCGCCGCCGCGCACGGTGTCGAGGTCAGGGCGCTCAGCGACGATCCGATCGGCCCCCACCCGGTCCCGCAATTCCGGTTCACCTTCACTATGGCGCAATTCGACAGGATCGTGCCCTGGCTGATGTTCAACCGTCGGGGTCTGGACGTCCTTGTGCACCCGCTCACCGACAACTCCTACAACGACCACAGCCGCTACGCGGTCTGGCTCGGTGCGCCGGTGGCGCTGAAGCTCGGCACCCTGCGTCGCACCTACAGCGCCGAGCAGTATCCGACGCGCTGACACGGCGGTCTCTGCACTCAGTCGCGGAGGAACGACCGGCCCGGGACACCTCGTCTCGACCATGTCCGCCGCGACAATGGCGCCAGCGATAAAATCACTTGATTGTCGGCCCGATCGGTTCTAATCCAGAACATTCCTACATGCGAAAGGCTCTCATGTTCGCCTCCGGCCGCGACCAGCACAATCCGTCCCCAGCGACCCCGGACCGCCCGGATCCTGGACTGCTGCGCCAGGTACCGATGTTCGAGCAGCTTGACGATCAGGTGCTCTCCCGGCTTGGCACGGTTACTGAACATGCCTGCGTGGGCGCGGGAACCGAGCTTTGCCGCGAGGGCGACACAGCCAGGTCGCTCCATGTCCTACTGGACGGGCTGGTCACCCTGAGCACCGAGGCTCCGAACGGTCGCAAGGCCGTAGTCGAGGTGATCCGGCCGACCCGCCACGTCGTACTGGCCACCGTGCTGGCGAAACTGCCCTATGCGGTGACCGCGGAGGCCATCGCCGCATCTCGCCTGCTGGTGATCGATGCGACTGGACTCCACACGCTGCTGCGCGAGAATGCCGCTCTCGCGGACGGACTGATGCGTGGGCAGGCGCTGGATTTTCGCGCGATGGTGCGTCAGGTCTGCGATCTCAAGCTGCAAACCGCCGCACAGAGGCTGGGTTGCTATCTGCTTGAATTGGCACAGCAACAGCACGCCCGCGGCGCCCAGCTGCGCCTTCCCATCGGCAAGCAGCTGCTCGCCGCCCAGCTCGGCTGCCGACCGGAGAACATCTCCCGCGCGTTCACCAGCCTAAGGAAGCTTGGCGTGGAAACACACGGCAAGATGGTGATTTTGCACAATATTCCACGGCTTCAAGAATTCGCTTTCGCCGCCGGGCCGATACCGGCGTAGGTAACGGTGAGTCCCGTGAGCAAACCGCAACCGCCCATGCCGAGCAATCCCAAGGTTCCGACCGGGGAGTGGCTTACGCGATTGAGTCCACTGATTTTCCTCGCCTGTGGCTTGGCGTTCCTGGACGATCTGACGCACCTCGACACGTTGGCGTTCGGGGTGGTCTACATTCCGATGGTCTGCACCGCGCTGCTGCATCGTAACCGTCGCAGCGTCTGGTGGTTGGCGGGGCTCGCCATCCTGATGGTGGCGGTGGGTACGTTCGTCCCCGACGTCCATCCGAGCCTCTACGACCTGATCGGCAATCGCATGCTGTCGATTGTCGCCATCCTGATCACGGGCGGCCTCGTCAGCCACGCGTGGCAGGTGCGGGAGAGCCTTGCCGCGCAAACCAGACGGGCGGAAGAAGCGGAGCGACTAAAGACGGAGATCTTCACCAATCTCGGCTATGATCTGCGCGCGCCGCTGCACGCCATCATCGGTTTGACCCAGCTCATGAGTGCGGATTGCCGGCCGAATCAGCGGGAACCGCTCGGCGTCGTGCAGACCGCCAGCCGGCGGCTGTTGGCGACGATCAACAACCTGGTCGATCTGACGAAGTTCGAGGAGCATATTCCGCGTTCGGAGCCGGTCGAACTTGGCGCTGTAGTGCGACGGGCAGTCGAGGACGTCCGCGACCAGGCCGAGGAAGGGCAGGTCATGCTCATGTCGGATATCGCGAAAGGGTTGCCGCCGCTGACCGGGGATGCCTGGGCGGCGCGACGCATCGTGGAGAATCTTCTGGACAATGCGGTGAAATTCACCCCGCCGGGTGGTTCAGTGAAAATCTCGGTGATCCCGTCAGACGATGGGGTTGCGGTCACCGTGACCGACGCGGGTGATGGAATGCCGACGGATGTGCTGGCCCTCATCGGCCGGCCGTTTTATCAGGCGGACAGCAGTGCTCCCGGCAATTTCGAAGGCATGGGTGCCGGACTGGCGCTCAGCCGCCGGCTGGCCGACGCAATCGGGGCAGAGCTGCGCTTCGACAGCGTTTCTGGCATGGGGACGAGTGCGACGGTACGGTTCCGTACGACAAGCGTCGGTCGCAATGGCCAGCCAGACAGGCGGAGAACGCCGCAGCTGCGGCTGACACCGATCAGTTCATCGACGCTGCCTGACAACAGTCAAGCGTCGCCGTTCGGCGCATCCGTGCCGCAATCGCCTGGCGCCATGGGGAAGGCCACCTTCGGTAGCCCTGCCCGCCGGAGTGCGACTTCCGCGTCGACAATAGTTGTTTACTAATCCGGGGCTGCCGCAAATACGCGCACGCTGAGCGGCGTCTCGAACCGTCCGGCGTCGCCCTGCGCCTTTGGCGAGATGGTCGTCGGCGTGGACTGCCCGCCGCGGCCGCTCTGAGACCCTCTTAAGGCCATGCTGCGGGCTTCCCATTCGGCGCGGGAGGCGACGATATCAGCACGCGTCCGGGTTATTTCGAGCAGAGCCATCGGGTGAATTCCTTGTAATAATTCCGGGCTTGACCTCCTTCTATCGTGTCTGTAATGAAAGTCGAGTACGTATTTGCGCGTACACGAATACTTGCGCGTACGGTCGAAACGCGGCGGTGAACTGATCGGAGACGAGCCGGTTCCGTCGAGCGGGTATCGTCGGCTCCGGGTGGGGGGTAGCTGCGAATCAGGCGCCTTCACTTTGGTGTTCCGATGCGCTCGTTGATTCTCCGCACCGCTCTTTCACCGTCAAGCCCGGCCATGACGTGACTTCCGAGTGATTACTAAAGGTCATCGGTTTGGGCTGTCGGCATAAGTGCTCCAACTGGCGCGGCGGTCACACCCACATCGTCATGGTCAGCCCACGGGTCGAGTCGAAGACCCGCCTCAGCGTCCCACCGTATGATGAACCATGAGGCGCGTCTGGAAATAATTCGGCCGTTCATCGGCCACCCTTGCTGCGGGAGCAAGCGTCAGTCCCGCAGTCCGAGCAGCTCGCGCTTCAACCGGGGTGTCGGCGGCTCTGGGCCGATGAAAGTGGCAAGCATCGTCTGGGCGAAGTGAGGATCTCCAATGTTGCCCATCGGCTGCCCGTTGACCGTCACGTGGACACCCTTCGCCGTGAACAACAGCGTGCTCTCGTCACCCTTGTGCATCGATGGAACCGACGCAAGAAACCGCTGCACGTCGTGAGGATCAAGGTAGCACGGCGCCTTGCAATTCTGCTCGAAGCCGTCGCGCCATGCCGTTCGCGCATCCTCGGCGTCCACATCACGCAGAAACCGGATGTCGAGCAGCTTCATTTCAGGCGAGCGCAGGATGGTGTCGGCGTTGGCGCTCTGCCGCTCCAGATACAGACCTGCAACGTATATCCGAATGCCAAGAAGGGAGTACGTGCGGAGCCCGATGCCGTTCAGCCGCATCTGCGTACCGTTCGCCACTCGCGCGTCCGGCATCGCTATACCGTCCAATTCCGCCGCGCTTGCCACAGACACGGGGGCCAGTGCGACGGCTGCCAGGATCAAGCTACGAACCATGGAGTCTCCTCCACTCCTTTGGAGTCGTGGGCACTCCTAAAGGATATCCTTCCAGGGGTTTATCATTCTGTCAACGCCAGACCATCCGGTCGGGTTCATTGCGAATCTAAACCGGAAATGCAGGAAGAAATTGGCACCATCATGGCGGGGACAAATTCCCGGCGCGCACATGGTCAGGATCTGAGCGAGCCAGCACCTCCGCCAGACCAACTCGCCGGTGGCCATGCCGGCCTACCATTGTCTCTGCCGCCGCGAGCGCGTCCAGCACCGCCTCCTGCGTCGCCTCAGCGGTCGCCTGGAACAGCCGGTCGATCCGGCTCTCCGCCAACATGCGATGCTCAATAAGGTCCTGGTCGGGCTCATGCGGCAGCCGGTTGGCGGTGGTGAACGCCAGCGCGATGTCGCCGCTGCCGCTGCCCCAGAATGAGCCGCACCAGGCGAGCCCGACGCCGGCGCGGCGGGCCACCCTGCCCAACTGGCGGTGACCCAGCGGGATGTCGGTTCCGATGACGATGATGCAGGAACCGGCCGCGGGCTCCGGTGGCGATGGCGGATCCGCCCGCAGTCCGGGAGCCTGCCCTTGGGCCGGCCGGAGGCCGAATCCGAGGGGGAGTCGCAGATCCCCAGCGCGGCCGAAATTCGCCAGCACCAACACGCCCAGGTGATATGTCGCCCCGTCCAGCCGCAACCGGCGGGAGGCGCTGCCTACCCCGCCCTTCAGGCCGAAGCAGCTCATCCCGGTGCCGGCGCCCACCGCGCCGACCTCGAATGCTTCCGCGGCCGCCGTGATCGCCGCCTCGGCATGCGCCTCGGTCACCGCCATCGCCTGGATGTCGTTCAGGTGGCCGTCGTTGCACTCAAGCACCACCGGGTTCACCGTCGAGGTCTGCCGGCCGATCTCTGGATTGGCCGCGATCGCGCGCCGGATCAGCGCTGCCGCGCACACGCTGGCCGCGAAGGTGTTGGTCAGCAGGATCGGCGTCTCCAACGTCCCCAGTTCGTTCAACTGCACCAGCCCGACGCTCTTGCCGAAGCCATTCAGCACCACTGCGGCCGCAACGGGCTTGTCGCGAAACAGGTCGCCGTCATGCGGCAGTACCGCGGTAACGCCGGTGCACACATCGCCTTCGATCAGCGTCGCGTGCCCGACGGTCACGCCAGGCACATCGGCGATGCTGTTGCGCTCGCCCGGCGGCAGCGAGCCGCAGGCAAGGCCGAGATCGCGTGCGCGCATGATCTGCCTCCCGCCCGATCTCTAGCCGACAACGCGAAATCGGCCTAATCCCGCAGCACGATCCCAAGGGAGGCAGACATGCGGGAAATCGGCCATTTCATCGGCGGGAAGCCGGTTGCCGGCACTAGCGGCAGGTTCGGCGACGTGTTCAACCCCGCCGCCGGCGAGGTCACGGCGCGCGTCGCGCTCGCCGACGCCGCCGAAGTGAACAAGGCCGCAACCGCCGCGGCTGCCGCATGGCCAGCCTGGGCCGCCACGCCGCCGCTGCGCCGCGCACGTGTCATGTTCAAGCTGAAGGAACTACTGGAGCGCGACCGTCGCGAATTCTCCGCCATCATCACGGCCGAACACGGCAAGGTGTTGTCGGACGCCGACGGCGAGGTGCAGCGCGGCCTGGAGGTGGTCGAGTTCGCCTGCGGAATCCCCCACCTGCTGAAGGGTGAGTTCACCGAGGCGGTCGGCACCGGCATCGACGCCTGGTCGATCCGCCAGCCGCTCGGCGTGGTTGCAGGCATCACGCCGTTCAATTTCCCGCTGATGGTGCCGCTGTGGATGGTCCCGATGGCGCTCGCCTGCGGCAACTGCTTCATCCTGAAGCCGTCGGAGAAGGACCCATCGGCGTCACTGAAGCTCGCCGCACTGCTGGCCGAGGCCGGCGTGCCGGACGGCGTGTTCAGCGTGGTGCAGGGCGCGCGTGAGGCGGTGGAGGCGATCCTGGCGCATCCCGACATCGCCGCGATCAGCTTTGTCGGTTCGACTGCGATTGCCGAGACCATCTATCGGGGTGGCACGTCGCACGGCAAGCGCGTGCAGGCGCTGGGTGGGGCGAAGAACCACCTGGTGGTGATGCCCGATGCCGACGTCGACGATGCGGTGGATGCGCTGATGGGCTCGGCGTACGGCGCCGCCGGCGAACGCTGCATGGCGGTATCCGTCGCGGTGGCGGTCGGCTCCGCCGGCGACCGCCTAATGCAGAAACTGGAGCCGCGCGTACGTGCTCTGAAGATCGGTCCGGGCACCGATCCCGACGCGGAAATGGGTCCGTTGGTGACGCGCGAGCATCGCGAAAAGGTGACGGGTTACATCGACCTCGGCGTGAAGGAGGGCGCGAAGCTTGTCGTTGACGGCCGCGGCCTGTCACTGCAGGGGTACGAGAACGGCTACTTCCTGGGCGGCTCGCTGTTCGACCACGTCAGTACAGACATGCGTATCTACAAGGACGAGATCTTCGGTCCGGTGCTCGGCGTGGTGCGCACCCCTGACCTGGCGGGCGCTGTACGGATGGTGAATGCGCACGAGTACGGCAACGGCGTGGCGATCTTCACCTCCGACGGAGGCGCGGCGCGCGACTTCGCGTCTGGCATCAACATCGGCATGGTTGGCGTCAACGTGCCGATCCCAGTGCCTATGGCGTTCCACAGCTTCGGCGGATGGAAGCATTCGCTGTTCGGCGACCACCACATCTACGGCCCGGAAGGCGTGCGCTTCTACACGCGCTACAAGGCGGTCACGCAGCGCTGGCCGGGCGGCGCGCGGCGCGGGGCGGAATACGTGATGCCGACGTTGGGAAGGTAAGAAAGCGAGGAAGGGTCCACACGGAGAACACCGAGGCCTTCGGTGTTCTCCCTGCGGATCCTTGCCCTTTTTCTAAGGTGCCTCCAAACCGTCCGGAGCCGCCAGCATCCTTAGGCGCGGGATGTCGTGCAGGATGACAAGCGACCCGTGGGTCTCGACACCAGACGCGCGGAGTGCGGCGAAGGCGCGTGACAGGGTCTCCTGCCCGCAACCGATCAGGGCCGCCAGCAATCCCTTTTCGAACGGCAGGCGAAAGTCCGCCTCCCTGGCTTTGCTGTCGTTTACCCGGTCGAGCAGGTAGCAGCCGAGCCGCTGTGCGGCCGTGCGCAGCTTCAGGTCGCGCACCTGTTGCACCATGCCGCGGAACTCGTGTGACACCGAGTGCAGCAGCGCGTTCGCCAGCGACGGCTCGTGTTCGGCCAGACGCAGCAGCGAAGGGCCATCGATT
Organism: Acetobacteraceae bacterium; assembly: GCA_035569235.1. Lineage (GTDB taxonomy): Bacteria > Pseudomonadota > Alphaproteobacteria > Acetobacterales > Acetobacteraceae > JAMXLO01. The sequence goes on from DATMND010000397.1 coordinate 22,790, forward strand.
GCCAGGACACGGGACCGCATGACCGCGCGCGCCGTCATCAGATACGGAAGTTCGGCGAGCACCGAGGACAGGATGAAATGCGCGCCCGGATGA
>DATMND010000398.1:0-8019 GCA_035569235.1 Acetobacteraceae bacterium
AGAGCACTCACCCAGCGGTGCCAGTCGGGCCACCAGGAGCCGGCGATCTCGGTGGCGCCCTTGAACCACGCCTCGGGCTCGGGCGGCAGATCCTGGTTGATCCAGTGGCTGTACTTGCCGCCCTCCGGAGGGTTGACGACGCCCGCGATGTGGCCCGATGCCGCCAGCACGAACCGCTTCGGACCGCTCAGCAATTGCGTGCCGCGGTAGGTGGATTTCCACGGAGCGATGTGATCCTCGCGGGTGGACAGGAAATACGCCGGTGTCTTGATTTTGGTCAGGTCGATCGGCACGCCGGCCAGGCTGATCCCGCCAGGCACCGCCAGCAGATTCTCCTGGTACATCTTGCGCAGGTAGAAGCTGTGCATGCGTGCCGGCATCCGAGTCGAATCCGCGTTCCAGTAAAGCAGGTCGAACGGGAAGGGGTCATTGCCGAGCAGGTAGTTGTTCACCACGAACGACCAGATCAGATCGTTGGCCCGCAGCATGTTGAACGTCGTCGCCATCTCGGAGCCTTCGAGAAAGCCGCGCTTGCTCATCTTCTCCTCGAGCGACTTCAACTGCTCCTCATCGATGAACACGCCAAGCTCGCCGGCTTCCGCGAAGTCCATCATGGTGACGAAGAACGTGGCGGACTTGATCCTGTCGTCGCCCTTCTCCGCCATGTAGGCCAGCGTGCTCGCCAGCAATGTGCCGCCGAGGCAATAGCCGATCGCATTCACATCGCGCTCGCCGGTCGCCCGCTCGATCGCACCCAGCGCGGCGAGGTAGCCGTCCGTCATGTAGTCCTCGAAGCCTTTCTCCGCGAGCCTCTCGTCCGGGTTCACCCACGAGATCACGAACACGGTGTGGCCCTGCGACACGGCCCAACGGACAAAACTGTTCCGCGGTCTCAGATCGAGGATGTAGAACTTGTTGATCCACGGCGGACCGATCAGCAGCGGGCGTTTCAGCACCTTGTCGGTTGTCGGGGTGTACTGAACGAGCTGTATCAGCTCGTTCTGATAGACCACCTTGCCGGGCGACACGCCGATATTCTCGCCCAATTTGAAGGCGTCGGTATCGGTCATCTTGATGTGCAGCTTGCCCTTGCCGCGCTCGAGGTCGCTCAGCAGGTTGCTCAGGCCCTTCAGCAGGTTCTCGCCGCCGGTTTCGGCGGTCTTGCGCAGCACCTCGGGATTGGTCATCAGGAAGTTCGACGGACTCATCGCATCGACGAACTGTCGCGAGTAGAAATCCACCTTCTGCGCGGTCTTCGCATCCAGCCCGTCAGCCTGCTTCACCACGTCCTGCACGAAGCGCGCGGACAGCAGGTAGGACTGCTTGATGAAGTCGAAGACCTCGCTGTCCTTCCATGCGTCGTCCTTGAAGCGGCGATCGGTCGAAGTCGAGTCGATCACCGGGTCAGAGTCGATCCCCATCATGCGCCGCGCGGTGTTCTGCCATAGCGTCATGTAGTCCTGCCAGAAGCCGAGCTGAGCGGCCATGACCCCGGCCGGGTTGGCCATCAGCTTCGCGGTCATCTCCATGAATGCGCTGCCGATATTGAACGGATCGGGCGCATGCTCCTCGCTCGCCTGGCGCTTGAGCCACTCTCCGACGATGCGCTGGGAGCGTTCGGCGATATCGGCCATCGAACGACCGATCTCCGCCGGGTCGGGCAGCTTGAACCCGGCGACTTCGGGCTTCTCGATCTCGGCCATACGCGTCCTTTCCGTCGGCACCACCACAAGCTACACCAATGCGACGAGGCCTGGAGCGGATTCGGCTATGTTGATCAGCGATAGTGGCGGGCAACCTAGGGGTGCGCGTGATCGGGTTCAAGCTTATCCGGGCACGCGATCCGGCACGTCTGGCCTGCGTTTCCGCTCTGTACAGGCTGTCCTGGCGGGCATTGGTCTTCTGCTGTCAGGCTGTTCGTCGTTTCCTTCATCGATGAACCCGGTGACCTGGTGGCACGATCTGCAGGGCGGGAAGATCGCCGAGCAAAGGCCGCCGCCACCCGGTGCGGACCAGCCCTATCCGAATCTGGCGACGGTCCCGCCCAAGCCTGCGGAGCCCGATCGCGCAGCCCTGGCCAATATTGCCAATGGCCTGATCGCAGACCGCACCAACACGCAGCGCGCCGATGCGGCGGCGCCGATCGCTGACCCGTCGTCGCCGAGCGCCTCGCCGGCCCTGTTCGGCAAGGGGACCGTGCCACCGCCACCACCGCCGCCGCCACCCGGAACCGCGACTGCGAGCGCATCGTTGCCGGCCGCGGATGCGCCGCCCGCTGCGCCGTCGCCCGCTCCGTCGGCACCGAGCCCTGCGGCGGCCAGCACTGCGCCTGCCGCCGCGCCGGCAAAGGCGCCGGTCGGTGCGGTGCAGACCGCGGAACTTCCGCCTCCCGCCGCTCCGGGGGGGCCTGCTGCCGGTCCGGCATCAGCCAAGCCTGAGCCCAATGCGCCGGCAGCCCCCGGCCCTGCGGCGCAACCCGGTGTGGCGGCCGCCTTGCCGCCGCCCGCGGCCAACGCGCCCCTGACGCCTCCTGGCGCTTCGGCACAGCCCACTGCGGAAGCTGCGCCGGCTCCTCCGCTGCCCACCACCCCGCCGCCACCGCCTAATCTGCCGGCTGCCGGCGGCGCGCCTGCCACACCTGTGGGATCGCCACCCGCCGTGGGCCCGCCGCCTTCCGCACCGGCAGCGACCGCCGCGGCAACACCGGCGCCACCGCCAAATTCGGCCAACAGTGTCAGCCTGACATTCGTTGACGGCTCGGCGGATTTGCCGCCAACGGCGGCCAGCACGTTGAAAGCGCTCGCTGCACGCCGGGCGGGCGGCATCATCGCGGTCACCGGCTATGGCGACGCCACATCGAACGACCCGGATGCCCAGTCGGCGGCGCTGAAGCTTGGACTGTCGCGTGCTCAGGCGATGGCCACGGCGCTCACATCGGCCGGCGTGCCGGGCTCGGCCGTGCAGGTCGACGCCGAAGCAATCGGTCGCGGCGGCGCGGCACGTTTGGTAAAGTAAGCCTCCAATCCGCGAGACCCAGCATGAGTTCCGATTTCCCCGGTGAATTTCACCGCATTCGCCGCCTGCCGCCGTATGTCTTTGCCGAGGTCAACACGGCCAAGGCGCGCGCCCGTGGCGCCGGCGAGGACATCATCGATCTCGGGATGGGCAATCCCGATAGTCCCACGCCGCCGCACATCGTCGCCAAGTTGGTGGAGGCGGTGCAGGACCCGCGCACCCATCGTTATTCCGTCAGCAAAGGTATCCCCGGTCTGCGGCGCGCGCTCGCGGGCTACTACCAGCGGCGCTTCGACGTCGGTCTGGATCCGGAGACCGAGGTGATCGCCACGCTCGGGTCGAAGGAGGGGCTGGCCAATCTCGCGTCCGCGATCACCAGCCCGGGCGACACGATCCTGGTGCCTAATCCGTCCTATCCGATCCATCAGTTCGGCTTCATCATCGCCGGCGCGGCGGTCCGTTCGGTGCCGGCCAGCCCGGACGAGGAGATGCTGCGGGCGCTGGATCGCGCGGTGCGGCACTCGGTGCCGAAGCCTACCGCTCTGATCGTGAATTTTCCTTCAAATCCGACAGCCTATCTGGCGGATCTGGACTTCTATCGCGAGGTTGTCGCGTTCGCCCGCCGGCACGAAATCTGGATCATGTCCGACCTCGCCTACGCCGAGATCTATTTCGGCGACAAGGTGCCGCCATCGCTGCTGCAGGTCCCGGGCGCGAAGGAGATCGCAGTCGAGTTCACCAGCCTGTCCAAGACCTACTCGATGCCGGGCTGGCGCATGGGCTTTGCAGCCGGCAATCCGAGGCTGATCAACGCGCTGACGCGGATGAAGTCGTATCTCGACTACGGTGCGTTCACGCCGATCCAGGTCGCCGCGACGGCCGCGCTGAACGGGCCGCAGGACTGCGTGGACCAGATCCGCACGATGTATCGCGAGCGGCGCGACGTGCTGATCCGCGGCCTGGCATCGGCTGGCTGGGATGTGCCGAGCCCAGAGGGTTCGATGTTCGCCTGGGCGCCGATCCCGCCCCGTTTCGCCAGCCTGGGTAGCGTCGAGTTCTCCAAGCTGCTGCTGGCTCGCGCCAAGGTCGCAGTCTCGCCGGGGCTCGGCTTCGGCGAGCACGGCGAGGGATATGTGCGGATCGCGCTGGTGGAGAACACGCACCGACTGCGCCAGGCGGTCCGCAGCATCCGCGCCTTCATGCAGAGCGGGACGAACCAGGCGGCGCTGGCAGAGACTGCCACGCCCTGAATCAGGCCGTGCTGCTTGCGGCCGCCGCCTCGAGGTGTTGTTCCAGCGCGGCCCGCTTGTCGCCAACTAACTGGTCCAGGGTGAATGGGCAATCGGCCGGCCAGGCGCGAGCCGGAACCCTATCGTAATTGGCTGTCTCAACTTGTTCGAGTGCGTCACGATACTGCCGTGCGAGATCAATCCTTCGCCGCATGGATGGCGCAAACCGACGTGCGGCATCACTTTGAAATGCGACAAATTCTCCACGCCAATGTCCTACAGACGGGCTGTTGGGCCAGCCGTGGACCTTGAGCAGGTGCACCATCATCTGATGGAGATCACTCTGGACGGCATGGAGTTCCGACAGCCCCACGTCCTCGATCTCCTCGATGACATGCTCCCAGTCCACCTCGTTCACCCGCTCGCCGCGCGCGACGCGACGCAGCAGGCTGGCTTGGTGTTCCGACCAGGCGAGAGCGTCGCGGTCGTAGAGATCGTCCGGCATGGCGTTAGAGTATCCGAATCCGCGTCGCTTAGCGACTCGCCGATCCTTGAAACAATGGACATTGACGCCAATGGTCGCAGGACTGGCTCGGACTGTGGCGGCGAATTCCCGACATGGTGCGGTTATATCCAGGCGTTTGTCGCCGCGATCTAGGGCACGAGGTCCTCCATCCTGATCCGCAGCACGCGCGCGAGGTCGCGGAGCATAATGGGGCTGCCTTCCCGGACGCCGGCCTCGATCTGTGCGATGTATGCCTGCGACACGCCGACAGCTTCGGCGAGCGCCTGCTGCGTCGTGTCGCGGTGACGGCGCCAGAACGCCAGGGGAGTCTTCGCTGCCAGGTAAGCGGCAGCGGCGTCCTCGGACAGCGTTTCCATGGCACCCGACGCTACCGCCCGCATGGCTGCTTCGTGACCACGCGCATCAACTAGGTCCTCGTACTCGTCCATGCTCAGCAGCACCATGTCCTCGCCATTGGGACCGCGTGTGGTCTGGATTGCCATCCAATTTCTCCGTCAATCGTAGATGCGACCGCGCGGTCCGACGCCTGTGACGACGATCTCGGTTTCTGTCTCGCTGAACACCACCCGATAGTCGCCAATGCGCAACCGAAGTGCCGACGATCCCTGCAGCGCCTTGACGTTGTTGCTGTGCGCACCGGTGCCGTCCGCATATTCCCGCATCGTCCGCATGATCCGGTTGGCCATGTTGCCGTGCCGCTTCAGGCCTTTCAGCGCGTCAGCCGTGTAGCGAACTGGCTTCACCGGGGAGATATAGCATTTTGTTATATCGATACAAGCGTCTTCGACACAACTGGCCGAGAGCCGGAAACCCGGATGCGCTCACACCTGCTTCGCGCCACGGCAAACGCAGGTGTCTGGCCGGAGTGGGCGCCATTTGGCGGCCAAAAGCATTCTCAGCTGTGAGACGCTGGCGACGTTGGCGGAGATCACGCGTCGGCTGAAGGCGTCGACTACGCAGAAGTTTCCACGCGGCAAGCTGACGGACGACGGCACGCGGTTCGGGTCCCGGCCAGCCTGTCGTGACGCCGTCGATGTACCAGGCAGAGATCATCGCCCAGTATCGGCAGATGGAGTTCGACGGCCTAGTCGAAGCTGCCGACGCGATGGCGAAAGCCACCATCGTTGAGCGCAACGCGCGCGATCCGAGCCGGCTCGACGTGCTGTGGGCGCCCTACACGGTCAGCGGCTTGCGCATTGTTGCGCTGCTCAATCAGTTCCGGTTGCTATCAGGTCTGGCCTATCACTGATAATGGGGCAGTGCAGCGTGCCGATTCAAACGACAGAATTCAGGCCATCAATTGTCGTCTGTATATACAACACGGCCCCAGATTGCTCGGTTAGGATTGCCGGGCCACGCGCCCATCGAGTCGTCACGCAATATCAACTCCGTTCCAACTGGAAGAACTGCTCCTGTCTAGTCGGCATTCGAAACGATCCCCTTCGTGATTGGTGATGTCAGATTCTTGTCAGTCTTCGATGTTTCCCAGTCCACGATCCGCACCTTGGACGGGACCTTCAGTCGGACAATGTCTCCAGCGTCATAGAAATGTGCCCGAGCCCTGATGTTGCCAGAGATAACCTCAGCCTTTGGTCCCTCGGTAAACGCTCCAGACTAGCTATTGTAGTAACCAAGAAACACCCAGCCGGTTCCTCCCGGAATTGGCACCCGTTGTTGCTGCGATGATGCTGTTGTTCGAGATTGGACACCCGACAGCAGGTATCCTGCGAACCCAAGCACCATCGCGGCAAGCGATAACCAAAAGAGCTTGTTGATTAGGGCGTTATCGTATGACTATGCTCACGATGAGCCACTGGGATGAGACGTGAACTAATAATCTGCCGCGCCACAAAGAAGAGTACCGCCAGACTCAAACCTGCCAACCCCAGAGGTGTCGATATGTTCGCCGCCACGTCGATGAAGTGGTCCACTTCCGGTTCCCTCAGAGCCGTTTCGCGGAACCTTGGCAATTTTTCGCTCTGATTTCAAGCAATTGCGTTCTAGCACCTAACTCGCGTGGCGACAGATCCTGCGGACGGCCATGCAAAGCCGGCGCTGCTGAATGCGCCTGGGATCGATGGAAATACTCACACGTAGTGAGATCAACCAATGCCAGCTTCCCCATGGTCGGCGGCGTGGCCTACTTCTGGGCCGGCGGCCGACAGCTTCGAGTGCGTGGCGACTTCAAGGTGCAGCCCAACAACTTCCAGTGGGAAGGCGTTGCCGGCCAGGATGGCGTGCATGGCCGCAAGCGCGGGCCCGTCATCCCCACAGTGGAAGCTAACATTTCCGATGACGGCACGCTGTCGCTGCAGGACCTCGTGGCGATGGTGAATGAAACGGTCACCATCGAGCTGGATAACGGCAACACCTGCATCTATCAGCGGGCGTGGTATTCCGGCCTCGTCCACCTCGACACCGGTGAAGGGCAGATCGGCGTCAAGTTCGAGGCGCTGACCGCGTATGAGGACCTGGCAGCATGATAGCCGGATCACGTCCGTCCGTGACGATAGATGATCGGGCTGACGCCCGTAAGCATCCATGAGCGAGGCACAGACTCCCGGGTCAAGCCCGGGAGCCTTCACGCATCGGCCGCAGCCGGTGCCGGTCGCGTTTTCGAAACCGATCAAGGCGCACGGTCGCGACGTGTCGGAACTGATGTTGCGCCCATTGACTGGCAAGGACTCTGCATCTGTGGCGCGCCGTTCAAGGTCGGCATGCGCGGCGAGGCGTGCGCCCCCGGGGCCGTTCCCGGCATCGCACCGAGGTGCATTGAGCGCAGACACCGGGGGCGCTGCATTGCCCAATCCAGTCTGCTATGCAGACCACGCCGCCAGCCGAGAGGACGCCATTACAATGCCCATAAGCGCTGCGCCGCCACATCGGGGTCCGCACCCATGACCCACCCCCTGTCCGTAGCGGTCGCCGGCCTGGGCACGGTCGGCGGCGGCGTCCTGAAGCTGCTGCGTGACAACGCCGACATCATCACCGCGCGGGCCGGCCGACCGATCGCGGTCACCGCCGTGTCCGCCCGGGACCGCACGCGCGACCGCGGCGTGTCCCTGTCAGGCCTCCGCTGGTACGAGGACCCGGTGGCGCTCGCCGCCGATCCGGCGGTCGAGGTGGTGGTCGAGCTGATCGGCGGCTCGGATGGCCCCGCCCACGCCCTGGTGCAGGCGGCGATCGCCGCCGGCAAGCCGGTGGTCACTGCAAACAAGGCCCTGCTCGCGGTGCATGGCGCCGCACTCG
>DATMND010000399.1:0-24964 GCA_035569235.1 Acetobacteraceae bacterium
TCTGCCCTTAGCCGCCCGATACAGCCCTGGTGGCCTACGACTGTAGATCGAGTGTCGCCGGGTTGTTCGACGACCTGAACGTGCATATCGCCAATGCGACGCAGTTCAATAGCTCGGCCCCGATCGCGGGTCTGCGCGATCAACTCGTCGTCGCCAGGCGCAGCGGCGACCGTCTCGTCCAGGTATTCCGGAAGCTCGTCGCCGAACTCGTCGTCCCCATCAGACGCTTCTGCGACGGTCTCATAGTCTCGAATGTCTAGGTATTCCGGAAACTTGTCGCTGTCCCTTAACCGGATGGCCCGGGGCCAGATATCTGCGAATTCCGACATCTCGGGTATCACTCTCGCCCGTGGATCCAGCTCAGTTTGCCCCAACGAGAGCCGCTCCCAAAGTGAAGTGAGCAGCTTCGTCAGCAGGAACGCAGTGGCGTCGGCGATCAGCCTGCTTCCGTGGTGCTTCCGGCGCACAGCAGAGTTAGGTTCCTAGACTCACTCTAAGCTATTGAAAAGGTTGGCGGACCCGACACGATTCGAACGTGCGACCTTCGCCTTCGGAGGGCGACGCTCTATCCAGCTGAGCTACGGGTCCATCCCGCCCACCATTAGCCCGAAACCGCGCCAAACAAAAGCCCGGGCCTGTATCGCTCCGCCCAACCCGCCCTTCAGTCCTGCCGGGCGAGCCACGCCGCTGCCGCGCGGTCGGCACCGGATGGCAGCGGCGCGTCGGGGTTGCGGATCCAGGCCAGGATGTCGTCGATCGGCGTCACCCGATCATGGTCCCGCAGCAGAAGGTGATAGCCCGCCGGATAGAACGCCCGCACCGGTTCCGCCGGCAGCTCGCGCCAGGTGAATGCCGTCGCACGGTCCGGTATCAGCTCGTCCTTGCCGCCATACAGGAACAGCGCCGGTGCCTGAAACTGTGGCGCGGCGGCCAGGGCGGCGTCCATCAGGTCCACCAGCCCCTTGATCGTGTCGAACCGCGTCCCGTGGATCGTCAGCGGGTCCTGCGAAAGCCGCTTGATCGCCTCCTTGTTGTCGCTGGCGGTCACCCGGGCGACGCTGCCGGTCACCGTCAGTCCCGGCATGAGGTTGGAAGCAAGCCACAGGCCGGTGCGCAGGAACACGTTCATCTCGGCCCGGCCCCAGACCGCGGGGGCAACCAGCACGTAGCCGTCCACCTTCGGCGGATGGGCGCTCGTGGCCAACTGCATCAGCACCGCCGCGCCCATGCTCTCGCCCATCAGGATCAGCCTGGCGTGCGGATAGCGTTGGCGCAGCAGCGCCGCCATCTCGCGCGCATCATCGACCAGCGCCTGCGTGCCGGGCCAGAAGCCGCGCACCGACGTATCGCCGAAGCCGCGCTGGTCGGGCGAGAACACCGCAATCCCGTGCTCGGCGAACTGGGGTCCGGGATATTCCCAGGCATCGCGGCTGTCATTCATGCCATGCAGCGCCAGCATCACCGCCCAGGGGGCGTTGGCCTGCGTGCCGTCCGGCAGCCATGTCCGGTAGGGCAGCCGCATGCCGTCGGGCATCACGAAGGCACCGGCGGTCTCCTTTGGCGGCGCGATGGCCGCGCCTGGCGGCGCCAGTTGCGCGGTGCAGCCGCCCACCACAAGCGAAACGGCCAGCAGCACCGTCAGCAGCCGTGAACGCAAAAGGCGATGGGTTGAAAGCATGCGCCGCATCGCTATCATACGCGCCTCCCCCACCATAGAGGACGCCAGGGATCAAGATGGACGGCACCGCCGCCAGCCGGACGCCCACCGAGATCATCCATGTCGACGAACGGACCGTCGCCTGCGACGGTGGACCCGACGTCGAAGTGGGGGGGCCACTTGGGCACCCGCGCGTGTTCCTGCATATCGAGGACCGCTCCGTGATGTGTCCGTATTGCTCAATACTCTACGTGCTGAACGAAGGAGCTGGTCACGACACTGGGCACTGACACCGAGGTCCTGGACAAGCGCGAGGACGCGCCTTCGCCGGACCGGCCGCTGCATCTGATCCTGATCGACGGGTCGGGCTTCATCTTCCGCGCCTACCACGCGCTGCCGCCGATGACGCGGCCCGACGGCACACCGGTCAACGCCGTGTTCGGCTTCAGCAACATGCTGGCCAAACTGCTGCGCGAGCATGTCGGAACGCATATCGCGGTGATCTTCGACGCCGGCCGCCTGACGTTCCGCAACCGGCTCTATGAGGACTACAAGGCGCACCGCCCGCCGGCGCCCGACGACCTGATCCCGCAATTCGCCTTGGTGCGCGAGGCGACCGAGGCGTTCGGCGTGCCGTCGATCGAGCTCGACGACTGGGAGGCGGATGACCTGATCGCCGCATATGCCCAGGCCGCGTCCGGTACGGGCGGGCAGGTGACGATCGTGTCGTCCGACAAGGACCTGATGCAGCTCATCCGGCCCGGCGTGGAGATGCTGGACCCGATCAAGCAGAAGCCGATCGGGCCGGCTGAGGTGATGGAGAAGTTCGGCGTCACGCCTGACAAGATGATCGATGTGCAGGCACTGATCGGCGATCCGACCGACAACGTGCCGGGCGTGCCAGGCATCGGACCGAAGGGCGCCGCGCAGCTGATCAACGAGTTTGGCGACCTGGAGAGCGTGCTGGCCGCCGCACCGGCGATGAAGCCCTCGAAGCGGCGCGACAACCTGATCGAGCATGCCGCGAAGGCCCGGGTTTCGCGCGAGCTGGTCACCTTGCGGCTGGATACGCCGATGCCGACGCCGGTCGATCAGCTGCGGGCCAGGCCCCGCGACAACGCGACGCTTGCCGGTTGGCTGAAGAAGCAGGGCTTCCGCAGCATCGCCACCCGGCTGGGGCTGGATGGCGAGGCGGCCGCAGCACCGGTCGCCACCACGACGATCGAGGCCGCACCGCGTCGCGGCCAGGCGGCGCTGCCGTTGCCCGAGGCCGAGCGGCCCGTACTGGCGGACGTCGCCTCTGGGTTCGGTCCATATGTGACGATCACCACTGAGGCCGCCCTGCGCGACTTCCTGGCTGAAACAGCGACCTGCGGCTTCCTCGCCATCGACACGGAGACCGACGGACTGGATCCGATGCGGGCGCCGCTCGTCGGGCTGTCGCTTGCGGTCGCACCCGGACGGGCCGCCTACGTGCCGCTGCGCCACGAAGTGCTGGCGGAACAGGTGCCGCTCGATGCGGCGATCGCGGCGCTCGGACCGGTGCTGAGCGATCCGGCAGTCCTGAAGATCTACCAGAACGCCAAGTTCGACATGCTGGTGATGGAGCGTGCCGGTTGTCCGCGGGCCGCGCCGTTCGACGATTCCATGCTGGTCTCCTATGCCCAGGAAGCCGGCATGCACGGCCACGGACTGGACGAGCTGGCGCAGCTGCACCTCGGCCACACACCGATCAGCTACGACGAGGTCACCGGCACGGGGCGCAACCGCATCCCGTTCTCGCAGGTGCCGATCGAGCGCGCCACTACCTACGCCGCCGAGGACGCCGATGTGGCACTGCGGCTGTGGCAGGCGCTGCGGCCGCGGCTGCGGTTCAACGGCGCACTTGCGTTGTACGAGCAGCTGGAACGCCGGCTGGTGCCAGTGCTGCTGGAGATGGAGCGCGCCGGCATCAAGGTGGACGCCGACGATCTGCGGCGCATGTCGGTCGATTTCGAACAGCGCATGGGCGTGATCGAACGCGACATCCATCGGCTGACCGGTCGCGTGTTCAACGTCGGCTCCGCCAAGCAGCTCGGCGAGGTGCTGTTTGACGAGATGAGGCTCGGCGGCGGCAAGCGGATGAAGACGGGCGCATGGGGCACCGATGCGTCCGTGTTGCAGACGTTGGCCGACCAAGGGCACGAGCTGCCGGCCCGCATCATGGACTGGCGGCAGCTGCAGAAGCTGAAGTCCACCTACGCCGATGCGCTGCTCGACGAGATCAATCCGGACACCGGGCGCGTGCACACCAGCTACGCGCAGGCGATCGCTTCCACTGGACGGCTTTCGTCCAACGATCCCAACTTGCAAAATATCCCGATCCGCACCGAGGAAGGCAGCCGCATCCGCCACGCCTTCATCGCCGAACCGGGGCATCTGCTCGTATCGGCCGACTACTCGCAGATCGAGTTGCGGCTGCTCGCGCATGTCGCCGACATCCCAGCGCTGCGCGAGAGTTTTGCCCGTGGCGAGGACATCCATGCGCGCACGGCGTCCGAAGTGTTCGGCATCCCGATGGCGGGAATGGACCCGATGACGCGGCGGCGCGCCAAGGCGATCAATTTCGGCATCATCTACGGCATCAGCGGCTTCGGCCTGGCGCGTCAGCTCGGCATCACGCCAGGCGAGGCGCGCACCTACATCGACGCATATTTTGTCCGGTATCCCGGTATCCGCACCTACATGGAGCGCACCAAGGAGGAGGCGCGGATCAACGGCTACGTCTCGACGCCGTATGGCCGCCGCTGCTGGGTGCCCGGCATCGCCGACAAGAACCCGGCGCGCCGAGGCTATGCCGAACGCCAGGCGATCAATGCGCCGTTGCAGGGTGGTGCGGCCGATATCATCAAACGCGCGATGGTGCGTTTGCCGAAGGCACTGAAGGAGGCCGGGCTGCGCTCACGCCTGCTGCTGCAGGTACACGACGAACTGCTGTTCGAGGCTCCGGAAGCCGAGGTCGGCCGCCTTACCGAATTGGCCCGACGGGTGATGGAGAGTGCGGCGGTGCTGTCGGTGCCGCTGGTGGTGGAGACCGGAAGCGGTCGCACCTGGGCGGATGCGCATTGACCGAACGTGGGCTGGTGCTTCCAGACAAGTCGTTTGCCTACGACAGGGGAGGCCGATGACCCGTCCTAGCAATGGCCGACGCGGAGTGTTTTCTGGTCGATCCGACGCGCTGCTAACCATCTCAGTGACTACGGTTGTAACTGTCGCTGCTGCCCTCGCGGGGTTGTGGATTGCAAGGGGCTGGCCATAGAGCGCGCCATCGCCCGACACGCTGCCTCAGAGGCACAGCTATTGCGTTGACAAAACCTCTGCACCAGTCGGAACCTGGGCCCATGAAGGTCTTTGTCAGTTACAGCCACGTGCAGGGCGAGTGGTTGCTCGGTCGCACCATATAATCACCAACGAATTGCGGCAGGTTCTGGACGCTGCGAGCTCCGTGAAGGTCTGATGACGCGGCTCAGCCGTCAGCCGAAGCCGCAGGCGCGTGCCGCGGTGGCAATAACGTCGAGCGCATCGTGCGTGCCTCCGGCCTCACCTTTCTCAAAATCGCCCTCGATGCGTGCCATGTGGTTGGTCACGTGCGCGAAGCACAGCACGTCGCGCCCTCTCGCCCGGGCGAAGGCGTAGAGCGCCGCCGCCTCCATCTCGACTGCCAGCGCCCCATGGGCCCGAGCAGCTTCGATCGCTGCCTCCGTTTCGCGATACGGCGCATCGGTGGTCCAGACAGTGCCGCGATGCACCGGGACCCGCAGCGCCGCAAGCGCAGAAAACGCCCGGTCGGCGAGCGCGGCATCGGCCTCTGCAAAGACCGACGGCGGCAGATAGTGGTGGCTGGTGCCTTCATCGCGCAACGCGCGGTCGATCAGCACGAAATACGGGGTGGCGCCAACCGGCGTGATCTGTCCAGCCGATGTGACGCTGACCAACAAGCGGCAGCCGGAAACAAAAAGCTGCTCCGCGACCAGCACCGCGAACGGCGCGCCGACCGCAAGGCCAACAATCCCGATGGTCACCCCGTCATGCTCGGTCACGTCCATCTCGGTGTGGTAGCAGGCCCAGGCACTCGCGCGGCGCGAACGCCCACTGGCACGCAGCGCGCGAACCATGTCGCCGTCCGGGTCGAGCGCGCAGATCGCCGGCACTGCTTCGTCCGCCAGGCTGAGCTGGCGGCGCGCCTCCCGCAAAAGGTTCTCCGGCTGGAACACCGACGGCGCGGCATATTCCTTCGCCGCAAGGATGGTGGGTGGCTCGTGTCGCTTGGCCATGGCGCCTCCGGTCGTGCCACCCGTCAATTTGAGCGGGGGCATTCCGAGTTGTAACGTCGAGCCGCTTCACGAGACCACCACTCAGGTGGCGGCCCTGGCCGATGCCGATATGGGGAGCGATATTCGATGCGGCCAAATCCGCTGCACGATGCGGTGCAATTCCTGACGCAGCCGGCCTGGACCACGCCGGTGTTCTGGCTGCTTCTGCTGGCGAGCGTGGCCATCGCTGTTCTGGCGTGGCAGCGCGATCCGGCGCAGCGCACGTTGCGAACCGTCGGCATCTGGGGCCTGCGCGTGCTGATGGGCGCGATGTGGTGGCAGCAGACATTGTGGAAGATTCCGCCGAATTTTGCGGGCCTGCAGTACTGGATGGAGCAGGAGGCCGAGCATGCCTCGATCGCACTGCAGGGCGCACTGGTGCGGGATGTCGTGCTGCCGCATCTCTCCGTGTTTGGGCCGCTGGTCTATCTGGTGGAACTCGCGATCGCCGTTTCGCTGCTGCTGGGTCTGCTGTCGCGCGCCGGCGCCCTGCTCGGTCTGCTGATGGGCCTGAACCTGTGGCTCGGCCTCTATTCGGCGCCGGGCGAGTGGCCATGGACCTACATGTTCCTGGTCATGATCCAGGCTTGGTTCGTCATCGACCCGCCGGGCCGGATGCTCGGCGCCGACGTCCTGCTGCGCCGGCGGGTCGGAGCCGCAACGCGGACCGGTGATCTTCTGTTCCGGGCGACCTGAATGGCGCAAGGCGCGAAGACCGGGCGGCGGTGGCTGCTCCGGGGACTTCCGGGCTTGGTGTTGGCTGGCGCCGCGGGCCCGGCCCGCGCAGCGGCGGTGGATCTGGTGGTGACCTGCGATACCACGCTGGCGCCGGCATTGCGCAAGCTCGGCGCGGCTTACGGGGCACGATCCGGCGTGCGCGTCTTCGTCTTTCCGACCGGCCCGGGCCTCATCGTCCCGCAACTCCTGCGGGACATCCAGAATGACATTGTGGTTACGCAGGTGGCAATTCTGGATCAGGCGGCGCAGGCGGGAGTCATCGCATCGGCCCCCAGTGGGACTTGGCACAACCCGCTTGTCATTGCGGGCGTCCACGGCGCGTCTGCAACCGACCGGACCTTCGCCGCCAGCGATCCGTCGCCCGCGTCGAATATCGATGGCCCGGCACTCCTCTCCCGCCTCGGATTGCAGCCGGCGCGCCTGCTCGGCGCCGTGGACACGGACGAGGTGGCGTTCCTGCTGACGACTGGCGCGGCGCAGGCGGGACTGCTGCACATGACCGATGTCCGCGCCGACCAGCGCCTGGAGGTCATCCGCCCCGTGCTGGCGGATATCCATCCACCAATAGTGTACGCGGCGTCCGCCACGCGACTGGCGCGACGGCCGAACCCACAGGGTTTCATCGCCTTCCTCGCTTCGCCTGAGGCGGTAGGGCTGCTGACCCAAAGCGGCCTGGAGGTGCACGCATGACACCGATGCTCGACGAGCAGATCCATCCGCTGGCGCGACGCATTGCACATTGGGTGATGGCGCTGTCGATCCTGGTGATGATCGGCAGCGGCTGGCGCATCTACAATGCCAGCCCGATATTCGATTTCAGGTTCCCGGAATGGCTGACGCTCGGCGGCGATGTCGAGATGGCGTTGGCCCGGCACGGCGACCCCGGTGTCGCAACCGCCATCGCCTGGCACTTCGCCGCGATGTGGCTGCTCGCCGCCAGCTACATCGTGTTCATGCTGTGGGGCATTCTGTCGGGCCATTTCTGGTGCGACTTTCTGCCGGTTGGCCCGCGCTCCGTTGCGCGCGACATGGTGGCGGCGCTGACGTTTCGCCTCGAGCATCGGCTGGGTGAATACAACGCCGTGCAGAAAGCCGCGTATCTGGGTGCACTGACGGTGGTCGCCGTGATGATCGTCTCCGGCGTCGCGGTCTGGAAGCCGGTGCAGAGCTACCCGCTGGAGGTTCTGTTCGGCGGCTTCCAGGGTGCGCGGCTGGTACACTTCGTCGGGATGGCCGGCATTGTATTGTTCCTGTTCGTGCACGTCGCGCTGACCCTGCTCGTGCCGCGCACGTTGCTCGCGATGGTGGTGGGTCGCGCCACCGCACCACGACACGCCGCCGTTTCGGAGGACGCGCGATGACGCTCGCCAGACGAGGCCTGGTGCGGGGCGGGCTGTCGCTCGGCGCGCTGACCCTGCTGGCCGGGTGCGACCTCAGCGATCATGACGAAGTGCAGAGCGTGCTGGCGAAATTCTCGGCGTGGAACGACAAGGTGCAGGCGGCCCTGTTCGGCCAGCAGCGCCTGGCGCCGACGTTTCCCGAAGCGATGGCGGTGAAGGATTTTCGTTACAACGCATGGTACGGCCCGGAGAAGGCACCGCGCCTTAATCCTGCCGATTATCGGCTGCAACTTGCCGGCCGGATCGACAACAAGAAGCCATGGACCGTCGATGAACTGTATGCGCTGCCGCAGACGAGCCAGATCACGCGCCATGTCTGTGTCGAAGGCTGGAGCATGATCGGCAAGTGGAGTGGCACGCCGCTGCGCACATTCCTCGAGCGGATCGGCGCCGATACCACCGCGCGTTATGTCGGCTTCGAATGCGCCGACGGCTATTACGAGGGGATCGACATGCCGACGGCGCTGCATCCGCAGACGCTGATGGCGTTCCGTCTGTCCGACGATATCCTGCCGGCGAAATACGGCTATCCGTTCAAGGTCCGCATCCCGACCAAGCTCGGCTTCAAGAACCCCAAATTCGTCACCGCGATCTATGTCACCGATCGACAGCCGCGCGGCTACTGGACCGATCGCGGCTACAACTGGTTCAGCGGCATCTGAGCGTGGAACGGCAAGGCAGTTGCGCGATCGGCGTCATGGCGAAGGCGCCGCGGCCCGGCCTGGCGAAGACCCGTCTGTGCCCGCCGCTACTACCGGCGCAGGCCGCGGAACTCAGCGCCGCCTTCCTGCGCGACACCACCGAGAACATCGCGCTCGCCGCACGCGACGCACCGATACATGGCTGCATCGCCTATGCGCCGGCCGGCGCCGAAGCCTGGTTCGCCGGCCACGTCGCGGTTGGCACCGGCCTCGTGCTGGCCGATGGATCGCCGCCGATGCCTCCCGATGTGCAGGGCTTCGGCCGCTGCCTGCTGCATGCGGCGCAGGCGTTGCTCGGATCGGGTTTCAGCGCGGCCTGTCTGGTGAACTCCGACAGCCCAACGCTGCCGACCGCACTTCTGGCCCGAGCGGCGAATGCCCTTTTGGCGCCGGGCGAGTGTGTTGTGCTTGGCCCGGCGGACGATGGCGGCTACTACCTGTTGGGTATGAAACAACCGTACGCACATCTGTTTGCCGACATCGCATGGAGCACAAGCGAGGTTGCCGCGGCGACCCGCGAGAGGGCCACGCGCCTCGGCCTCGAGGTAATCACACTACCCTTCTGGTACGACGTGGATGACGCCGACAGTCTGGCGCGGCTTTTGGCAGAGGCCGCGGCTGACGCGCCGCCGGCCGCGGACCTGCAGCCTTACGCCGCGCCGGCGACGAGAGGATGCATCGAACGTATCGGACCGGGCACACGTCTGAGTATTGCCGCGCAATGACGGATCCGATGCGTCGCATGGCAGTGCTGGCATCGATCGGCGCTGCACTCGTCGTTCTTGTGGCCGCTGGTCTGGCGGCCCGTACCTGGGACGGGTTGGACCTGGATCTGGACACCAGGGTTGCTGCGTTCATGGTGAGCATCTGTGCGACGGGCCTGCTCTGGCTGCTCGCCGTTGCCGTGGCGCGGCGAGGCCGGCTGCCGCCTCGAACAATCTGGGTCGTGCTCGCCGCCGCGGTGGCGATGCGCGTGATGACGCTCGCCGCGCCGCCGCTGCTATCGACCGACCTTTATCGCTACGTCTGGGACGGTAGGGTGCAACTGGCCGGGATCAATCCGTATCGCTATCTTCCCGTCGCACCGGAGCTCGAATTCCTGCGCGACGATGCGGTCTATCCCGGTATCAACCGCGCCGACTATGCGCATACAATCTATCCGCCGGCCGCCCAGGCGATCTTCGCGTTGTCAGCCGCGGTGATGCCCGGCGTGTTCGGCATGAAGCTGATGATGGCACTGTTCGATGCGTTGGCGATCGGCGCGCTGGCGTGGCTGCTGCCGATGGCGGGTCGCGACCGATCCGAATTGCTGATCTATGCATGGCTGCCGCTGCCGGTCTGGGAGTTTGCCGGCAATGCCCATGTGGACGCCGCGGCTGCGGGCCTGCTGGCGCTGGCGTTGCTGGTTTCAATGCGCGGCCGGGTCGTCTGGACCGGCATCGTGCTCGCCGCCGCGACACTGACAAAATTCCTTCCCGCGGTGGTGCTGCCCGCCTTCTGGCGGCCACCCGACTGGCGGCTGCCGGTCGCCTTCGCTGCAACACTGGCGATGCTCTATCTGCCCTATGCGACGGTTGGCTGGCAGGTCCTGGGATTCCTCCCCGGCTATGCCTCGGAGGAAGGTTTTGCGAACGGGCACGGCATCTTCCTGCTGCAACTGCTTGACAGCGTCACGACTCTGCCAACCTGGGCGCCCACGGCGTATATTGCGTTCGCGCTAGGCTTGCTCGGACTGCTCGGAGCGTGCTTCGCCTTCGGTGGGAAATTGCCGGCTGCACCAGCGGCCCGACTGACACTCCAGGCGCGTCAGGCAGTGGTCCTCGGCGCCGTCGTACTGGTCGCGTTGTCGCCGCACTATCCGTGGTACTTTGGTTGGCTGGCCCCGTTGGCCTGCCTGGCGCCGTTGCCAAGCGTGCTGTGGATGCTCGCCGCCGCGCCGCTGCTGGCGCACGGCTCGTTCGAGTATCTGGCGGTCCCCGGCGCGGTTTACGGACCCGCCGCTGTCCTCGCCATACTCGATTTGCGCCGAGGCCGGACGCGCGTCGTGCCGATCCCACCACAAGCAGTAGGGAGCGTTTGATGACGGCGACTGCGCTCAAGGATCCGCGCCGCTACTTTGAGGCCGTCGAGGCGCGCGAGACGCAGGCGACCGCGCCGCCAGTGTGCCTGTATCTCGAAGTCACGAATCGCTGCAATCTGCTCTGCGAGACCTGTCCGCGCACGTTCGAGACACTCGAGCCGCCGGCGGACATGAGCTGGGAGCTGTTTACCTCCATTGTCGACCAGTCGCCCGGCGTCGCACGCGCCGTGCTGCACGGCGTCGGCGAACCGATGCTGGTGAAGTCGCTGCCGCGCATGATCCGCTACCTGAAGGACCGTGGTGTCTATGTGCTGTTCAATACCAACGGCACATTGCTTTCTGCCCGCAAGCACCAGGCGCTGATCGACACCGGGCTCGATGAGCTGCGCGTGTCGCTCGACGCGGCCGATGCGAGGTCGTTTCTTGCCGTGCGCGGCAAGAATTTTTTTGATCGTATCGTGCGCAATGTTCGCGAATTCACCGAACTTCAGCGCGCGACCGATGCCGTGTCGCCACGCGTGTCGCTGTGGCTCACCGGCCTGAAGGAGACCATCGACCAGTTGCCGGCATTCGTTCGTCTGGCGGCGTCGATGGGCGTGCGCGCGGTGTATCTCCAGCGCCTGACGTATGACGAGACGGGCTACGGTCTGGCGCGCGCTGAATCATCATTGTTCGAGCGGCTGCGCGACGATGAATCGCGCGTGATCGAGGATGCCGCCGCGCTGGCGCGCGACGTCGGCGTTGCGCTCGATGCCTCCGGCGCGACTGAACCTGGCCTCAGCCTGAAGCGGCAGGATGACGCGCAGCCCTGGTCTGCGTGCCGCCGGCCCTGGTCGCTGATGTATTTCACCGCGCACGGACGCGCGCTACCGTGCTGCATCGCGCCGTTCTCTGCGCGCGGCTACGATAGCTACACGCTGGGCGATGCGACCCAGCAGACGCTGCGCGAAATCTGGAACGGGGCGGCGTATCAGGAATTCCGCGGCGCTCTGCTGAGCGAGACGCCGCCGCGACCCTGCGCCAATTGCGGGCTGCGCTGGAGCCTGTGACCGATCTGTCTGCGCTGCCGCACGGTGTGGCGGCGGTGATTCCGACACTGAACGAGGCGGAGACGATCGCCGGTGCGATCTCGTCCATTCCGCGTGATGTGGTGGAAGAGATCATCGTTGCCGACAGTTCCAGCAGCGACGGTACCGCGGCGATCGCGCAGGCCGCGGGCGCGCGGGTGGTGACGCTGACCGAACGCGGTTACGGCCGTGCCTGTGCAGCCGGCGCGGCGGCGGCCGGTGCCGGGTGCGGCATCATTCTGTTCCTCGACGGCGATGGCGCGGACCGCGCCGATCTGGCCGGTATGCTGGTTGCGCCGATACGCGCGGGGACGCACGACTTCGTCATCGGTTCGCGTGTGCGCGGGGAGCGCGAGCTGGGATCGATGAACTGGCACCAGGTGCTGGCGGGACGGCTCGCGGGAGGGCTCATGTCACTGCTGTATGGGGCCGACTACACGGACATGTGCGCCTTCCGCGCCATCCGGCGCGACGCGTTGGGCCGGCTCGGCCTGCGCGAGAAGACCTATGGCTGGAACATCGAGATGCAGATGAAAGCCGCGCGCGCCGGGCTGCGCATCCTGGAACTGCCGGTGCCGTACCGGCGCCGCGCCGGAGGCAGTTCGAAGGTTGCGGGCTCGCTACGCGGCAGCGCCCGCGCTGCATGGCGCATCACCCTGACCATTGCTCGGGTCGCGATGGCGGGGCGCTGAACCCAGAAGCCGGCCGTGAAAAGGAGGTGACGCCCGCGCATGGCTCGCCTACACTAAACGCAAAGCTCCACAAACAAGGGGCCATAAGGGAGGCGATGATGGGCTCTTCAAGCCGCAGCCGCGGGGGACCCACTCCCGGCGGTAACGACACACAGATGACGCGCCGGGACGTGCTTGCTCTCGCCGCACTTGGCGCAATCGTCGGTGCCCCGGCCAAGGCCACCGCGGCCGGTCCGGCGGGCCAGCTTGTCTATGGCGTGCACATTTCACTGGCGCCGACCTGGTTCGACCCGGCCGAGACGCCATCCCTCGTCACGCCATACATGATCTACTACGCGCTGCACGATGCGATGCTTAAGCCGATGCCCGGCGAGCCGATGGCGCACAGCATGGCGGAATCCTGGTCGGCAACCGAGGACGGCATGAACTACAGCTTCGTGCTGCGGGACGGCGTCACGTTCCATAACGGCGAGCGCGTGACCGCAGACGACGTAAAATTCTCCTTCGAACGCTATCGCGGTGCAGCGAAGGCCACGCTGCACGATCGCGTCGCCTCGGTGGACATCGCGGACGCAAGACACATCGCGTTCAGACTGAAGAACCCCTGGCCGGATTTCCTGACGTTCTATGCCGCAACGACCGGCGCGGGCTGGATCGTGCCGAAGAAGTATGTCGAGAAGGTCGGCGACGATGGCTTCAAGAAGGCGCCGATCGGCGTCGGGCCGTACAAGTTCGTCTCGTTCACGCCGGGCGTCGAATTGGTTCTTGAGGCCAACGAGAACTACTGGCGCAAGCTCCCCAGCGTCAAACGTCTGGTGCTGAAGGTGATACCGGAGGAGGCGACCCGCCTCGCTGCATTGAAGCGCGGCGAGGTCGATGTCGCCTACTCGATCCGCGCCGAGCTTGCACAGGAACTGCAGCAGACGCCGGGACTGACGCTGAAGCCGACGGTCATTCAGTCGCCGTTCTGGCTGTATTTCCCGGAGCAATGGGACGCGAAGTCACCGTGGCATGATGTACGCGTGCGGCAGGCGGCGCGTCTCGCGCTCGATCTCAAGACGATCAACCAGGCACTGACGCTAGGCTACTCGCACATCCACGGCAGTATGATACCGGACAATTTCGAATTCTTCTGGAAGCCGCCTGAGCCGGTGTACGATCCGGCCAGTGCGGAGGCGTTGCTGGCCGAGGCTGGCTATCCCAACGGCTTCGATGCCGGCTACTACAATTGCGACAGCTCGTATGCGAATCTGGCCGAAGCGACGAACAATTACCTCGGCGCGGTCGGTATCCGGGCGAAGCTGCGGCCGCTGGAGCGTGTATCGTTCAACCAGCAATTCATGGAAAAGAAGCTGAAGAACATCATTCAGGCCGGCAGTGGCTCGTTCGGCAACGCGGCAACCCGCTTCGAGACCTTCGTGGTGAAGGGGGGCGCTTACGCGTATGGCAGCTATCCTGATCTTGATGCGATGTTCGAGCAGCAAGCTGTCGAACTGGATCATGGCAAGCGCGCCGAGATCCTCGATAAGATGCAGCAGATCCTTTATGAGCGCGTGATCGGCACGCATCTCTGGCAACTTGCGTTCATCAATGGCGTCGGCCCGCGCGTGGGCGAGTCGAGCTTTGGCCGGATTCCCGGCTTCCCATACACGGCGCCGTACGATGAACTCACACTGAAAAGCAGTTAGCGGCAACGGAGGACGGACGATGCGACGTGACGGGACATCCGGCTCCGACGGCAATTTGCTCTTGGCAACGCGCCGGGACGTCCTGGCACTCGCGGCGTTTGGCATGGCCGGAGCTGCCGCGCAGCCGGCGAAGGCCGCCGGTCCATCGGGGCAGATCACCTACGGCGTGCACATCACGCTGGCGCCGACATGGCTCGACCCGGCGGAGACCGCGGGCATCATCACGCCGTTCATGGTGTTGTACGCGCTGCACGATGCCGTGGCGAAGCCGATGCCGCAAGGAAATCCGGCTCCGTCGCTGGCCGAATCCTGGTCCGGCGGCGAGGATGGCCTCAGTTACGAGTTCGTTCTGCGCAAGGACGCGAAGTTCCACAACGGCGACGCGGTCACCGCTGACGATGTGAAATTCTCCTTCGAGCGGTATCGCGGTGCGGCGCATGCGCTGCTGAAGGAGCGGGTTGCGTCGGTGGAGACGCCCGATCCCCAGCGCATCGTCTTCAAGCTGAAAACCCCCTGGCCGGACTTCATCACCTTCTATGCCGTTGCTTCCGGCGCCGGCTGGGTCGTGCCGCGCAAGTATGTGGAAAAGGTCGGAGAAGACGGGTTCAAAAAGGCCCCGATCGGCGCCGGGCCGTACAAGTTCGTCTCGTTCACGCCCGGCGTGGAGCTGGTGCTGGAGGCGTTCGAGCAGTACTGGCGCAAGCCGCCGAGCGTGAAGCGGATCGTGATGCGCGTGATTCCTGACGAGTCGACGCGCCTGGCCGCGCTCAAGCGAGGCGAGATCGACATCGCCTACTCGGTGCGCGCCGAGCTTGCCGAGGAGCTGCAGCGCACGCCGGGGCTGACGTTGAAGCCGACGGTGGGATCGGCACCCTATTTTCTATATTTCCCCGAGCAGTGGGATCCGAAGTCGCCGTGGAGCGATGTGAGGGTGCGGCAGGCGGCCAACCTCGCGCTCGACCGCAACACGATCAACCAGGCCCTGACACTCGGGCATTCGCACATCACCGGCAGCGTCATCCCGGAGAACTTCGAGTTCTATGTGAAGCAGCCGGCGGCGGTGTACGATCCGGAAAGGGCGAAGGAGCTTCTGGCGGCGGCGGGCCACGCCGACGGTTTCGATGCGGGTTTCTACACCTGCGATGTTGCCTACGCGAACCTCGGCGAGGCGGCGCTGAACTACCTCGCGGCGGTCGGCATTCGCGCGAGGCTGCGGCCACTGGAGCGTGCCGCGTTCTTCAAGGGCTACGGCGACAAGAAGTTCAAGAACATCATTCAGGCGGCCAGCGGCGCGTTCGGCAATGCCGCCACTCGGCTACAGGAATTCGTCGTCAAGGGCGGCGCCTACGCCTATGGCAGCTATCCCGAGATCGACGAGCTGTTCCCGCAGCAGGCGGTCGAGCTGGATGGCTCGAAACGCGCGGCGATCCTGGCGAAGATGCAGCAGCTCCTGCATGAAAGGACGATGTATGTGCCGATCTGGCAGCTCGCATTCATCAGCGGTGTCGGGCCGCGCGTGGACCAATCGGGGTTCGGGTTGATCAAGGGGTTCGTTTACACCGCGCCCTATGAAGAAATCACGCTGAAGAGCGCTTAGGAACAATGCCATGTGGAAATGTGCCCGGATTCCACTCCCATCGTCATGGCCGGGCTTGTCCCGCCCACGTTCGTCATGGCCGGACTTGGCCCGGCCATCCACGTCTTTCCTCCACGGACGCCGCAGAGCCGTGGATGGCCGGCACAGAGCTGGCCATGACGCACGTGGGCGGGTTCCATCATGAGACAGTTCGTCGCACGGCGGCTCGGCTATTCGCTGCTGTCGCTGCTGGTCCTGTCGCTGACCATCTTCTTCTTCGTCCGCGTGACCGGAGATCCGGCGGCGCTGCTCGTGGAACCAGGCGCCAGCGAGGAGGACATCGCGGCCATTCATCAGCAGTTCGGCCTGGATCGGCCGCTGTGGGTGCAGTACGGGCTGTTCATGGCGAACCTCGCCAGTGGCGATTTCGGCCAGTCGTTCTACTACCAGACGCCGGTGTTGGAACTCTACATGGACCGGCTGCCGAACTCGCTGCTGCTGGCTTCGGTGGCCATGGCGTTTTCGCTGCTGGTCGGCATCCCAACCGGCATTCTCGCCGCGGTGCGTGTCGGCCGCTTCTGGGACAGCGCGGGGAAACTGTTCACCCTGCTCGGTCTGTCGCTGCCGTCGTTCTTCGTCGGACTGGTGTTGATCCTGGTGTTCACGGTGTATCTGGGCTGGCTGCCATCGTCCGGCGCGGGCGGACCGCTCCACCTGATCATGCCGGCTTTCGCGCTCGGCTGGTATTTCGCCGCCGCGCACATGCGTCTGACGCGATCGTCGATGCTTGAAGTACTGGGCTCGGAATATGTGAAGCTGGCGCGGCTCAAGGGCCTGCCGGAGGCGCTGGTGATCGGCAAGCACGCATTCAAGAACGCGCTGATCCCGGTGCTGACGCTGGCCGGGATCAATCTTGTGCTGATGATCAATGTCGCGGTCGTGGTGGAGACCGTGTTCGCCTGGCCCGGCATCGGGCGGCTGCTGTACGAAGGCATCAGCTTCCGCGACTTTCCGGTTGTTCAGGGCATCGTGATCATGGGCGGCACGATGATCGTGGTGGTGAACCTGCTGGTCGATGTCGTCTACGCGGTGATCGATCCCCGCATCCGATTGGAGAAGTGACGAACATGAGCATCACGACAGAAAGCGTCATCCTGACGTCACATCTGCCACCGGACTCCGCTGCGATCCGACGGAGCGACTTTCCGACGATCCCCGTCGTCATCCTGGCGAGCATCGCCTTCATGGCGATCTTCGCCAACGTCCTGGCACCGCACAATCCCGAAGTCGGCGCTCTGACCGCGCGCTTCCACCCGCCGGTCTGGCAGCAGGGCGGCACCGCCGAACACCTGCTCGGCACCGATCAGTTGGGACGCGACGTGCTGTCGCGGCTGATCTTCGGGGCCAGGGTCTCGATGGTGGTGGGCTTCACCGCGGTGATCTTCGCCGGTGTCATCGGCACCGTGCTCGGCATCCTCGCGGGTTATCTGGGCGGCTGGGTGGACCAGGTGATCATGCGCATCACCGACGCATGGCTCGCCTTGCCGGCACTGACGTTCGCAATCTTCCTCGCCGCCATCGTCGGCCCGAGCATGTGGAACATCGTCATCATCCTCGGCCTGGTTTACTGGACCCGCTACGCGCGCGTCGTTCGCGGCGAAGTGCTGTCGCTGAAGGAACGCGAATTCGTCCGCCTCGCCATCGTCGCGGGTTGTTCAAAATGGACCATCATGCGGCGGCACATTCTGCCTAATGTGGTGAACTCGGCGATCGTGCTGGCGACGCTGATGCTCGGCGTGGTGATCGTGACCGAGGCTTCGCTGTCCTTCCTCGGCGTTGGCGTGCCGCCGCCGCAGCCGGCCTGGGGCCTCATGCTGTCCGACGGCAAACAGGGATTGATGGTCGGCTACTGGTGGCTCACCGTGATGCCGGGCTGCTGCATCATGCTGATGGTATTGTCGGCAAACCTTCTCGGGGATTGGCTCCGTGTCAAACTTGACCCACAGCTCCGTCAGCTCTGAGCCGCACCGGCCGGTGGCCGCTGTGATGAACCGGCCGCTGCTCGAGATCGACAACCTCTCGACGCACTACATCTCGCAACAGGGAACCCGCGTGGTGCGCGCGGTGGATGACGTGTCGTTGCGCATCAATGCCGGTGAGACGCTCGGCATCGTGGGCGAGTCAGGCTCGGGCAAGAGCACGCTGGCGCTGACTATCCTACGCGTGCTGCCGACCGCAGCGCACATCGTCGGTGGCTCGATGATGTTCGAGGGCCAGGACCTCGTGCGCAAGTCCGACGCCGAGATGCGGCACGTGCGCGGCAAGCGGATCGCCATGATCCTGCAGGATCCGATGGCGTCGCTGAACCCGCTGTTCACGATCGGCGATCAGGTGGCCGAACCGATCCGGGTGCACGAGGGAACCGGCCGTACCGCAGCCTGGAAACGCGCAATTGAACTGCTGAAGTCGGTGCGCATCCCGTCGCCGGAGACGCGCGTGACGCAGCACCCGCACGAGATGTCAGGCGGCATGCGCCAGCGGATTGTCGGCGCCATCGGGATCTCCTGTGAGCCGCGCCTGCTGATCGCGGACGAACCGACCACCAGCCTCGACCTGACGATCCAGGCGCAATACCTGAGCCTGTTGCGCGAGTTGCAGCGCCGGCATGGGCTGGCGCTGATCTTCATCACCCACAACCTCGGCATCGTTGCCAGGATGTGCGACCAGCTGGCGGTGATGTACGCGGGCCGCGTGGTGGAGCAGGGACCGGTCTCGCGCATCTTCAATGCACCTGCGCATCCATATACCGAGGCGCTGCTGAACTCGATCCCCCGCATGACCGACAACCGGAAGCGGCTGACCGCGATCGAGGGCCAGCCACCGGATCTGTCCGCAATGCCGCACGGATGCGCCTTCGCACCACGCTGCCCGGCCGCGTTCGATCGCTGTCACAAGGATACGCCGCCGGAGTTCAACCTGGCCGATGGCAGAACGGCCCGCTGCTGGCTGGCAAGTGCCAGCGTGCAGCGGGGAGCAGCGTGATGGCGGTGATCGAGGCGGCCGGTCTCAGCAAGCATTTCCAGGCACGACGCGGTATCTTCGGTGGCAGTCGCGGCGTGGTGCGCGCGGTGGATGACATCTCGTTCGCCGTCGAGAGCGGGCAGACGCTTGGCGTGGTGGGGGAGTCCGGTTGCGGCAAGACCACGACGGCCAAGCTGGTGCTGGGGCTGGAGGAGCCGACCGGCGGCAGCATCCGGTTCGAAGGACGCGACCTACAGGGGCTCGATGCGGCCGGTCGGCGGCACTACCGGAAATCGGTTCAAGCGGTGTTCCAGGACCCCTTCGCCTCGCTTAGTCCACGCATGCGCATCTGCGACATCATCGCCGAGCCGCTGGTCACCAACGAGGATCTGTCGGCGTCGGACGTGCGGAAGCGCGTGCTGCGACTGCTCGATCTTGTCGGATTGGCAGAGCGTTCGGCGGACCTGTTCCCGCATGAGTTTTCCGGCGGGCAGCGCCAGCGGATCGCGATCGCGCGCGCGCTTGCGCTGTCGCCGAAGCTGATCGTGCTGGACGAGCCGGTATCGGCGCTCGACGTGTCGATCCGCGCGCAGATTTTGAATTTACTGCGCGATCTGCAGGAGGAGATGGGGCTGTCCTATCTGTTCATCGCCCATGACCTCGCGGCCGTCGCGCACATGAGCCACACAATCGTGGTGATGTATCTGGGCAAGATCGTCGAGATAGGCGACGCGCGGACACTGGCCCGGGCGCCGAAGCATCCCTACACCGAGGCGCTGTTTTCCGCGGCGCTGCCGAGCCATCCGGACGAACGGCGCGAGGAGATCATCCTGCCAGGCGAAGTGCCCAGTCCGCTGAACCCGCCGTCCGGATGTCGGTTTCACCCACGGTGTCCACAGGCCATGCCCCGCTGCGGCCGGGAAGAGCCGGTGCTGGCGCCGGTGGCTGGCCGATTTGTCGCGTGCCATCTGTACGATCAGGCGCGGCAGTAGAGTGGGCCGTTGGGAATTAGACGAGTCAGTTGCGGCACGGATGGTTCCTCTTGTTGTCATCCCCGCGAAAGCGGGGACCCAGGCGGCAACTGGGTCCCCGCTTTCGCGGGGATGACGAATAAGGCGCGGGGATGACGACAAGTGCGGCAGGTCTGGTGGCAATCAGACGGACTTAATTCGGAGCGGATCCTAAGGTTCGCGGACAACCGCCGGCATCCAGTTCATCGCGCGACGATCCAGCCGCGTGTCGGTGGTTTCGCCGTCGTAGTCGGGCGCAGCGGGGGTTTGCGTGAAGGCGGCGCGATCGGGCAGGCAGTTCACGTTGAGCACAGCACGCAGGCCGGTACGCGTGTCGCAGACCGCGCCGATGTAGACGCCGCAGCGGCGGCAGAGCAGGTAGTCGGCAGTTCGCGAGCCGAAGCGATAGCGCTCGACCAGTGACCAGTCGCCGGCGGTTATCTCCACCAGGCCGTCACGGTCGGACAGCGTTCGCGTGCCGTGGGCGCGACAGAACGCGCAGGAGCAGGAACGTAACGGCATCTGCTGCGGCACTCGCGAAAGCCGCAGCGTCACGCTGATGTTTTCGCAATGACAGCCGCCGGTGTGGAGCATACGGAGCCTCGATCGCTGCAGCATTCAGGCTAGGCGTATCCGCTGTCTGCGGCTAGCCTGCGAAGCCATGCCGGATGCCACGCAACTCACGGTGCTGTGCGATGCTGCTGATGTCGATGCCGACACTCCCGTGCGCGTCGAAGCGAGCGGCACCGTATTCGCCGTATTTTGCATTGGCGGCCGTCACTACGTCACGCAGGACGCATGCACGCACGGCCCCGGATCGCTCGCCGAGGGATTTGTCGATGGCGAGGAGATCGAATGCCCGTTCCACCAGGGACGTTTCCATGTTCCCACCGGCCGCCCCAGTGCACCGCCATGCACGGTGCCGTTGCGGAACTGGGAGGCGCACCTGATTGACGGGAAGGTGTGCATTGATGTGACCAGCGAAGGAGACAGCCATGCTTCGCAGCGAACAGAATGAACTGCTGACCCGCACATCGGTGGGAACGCCGATGGGCGAGATGTTCCGCCGTTACTGGATACCGGCCCTGCTCGCCGAGGAATTGCCAGAGAACGACTGTCCCCCGGTGCGCGTGCGCCTGCTGTCGGAGAAGCTGATTGGGTTTCGTGACACCGAAGGGCATTACGGCCTGCTCGAGGAGTTCTGCGCGCATCGCGGCGTCTCGCTGTGGTTCGGCCGCAACGAGGAGTGCGGGCTGCGGTGTCCGTATCATGGCTGGAAATACGACGTGACCGGGCAGTGCGTGGAAATCCCGTCCGAGCCGGAGGAAAGCGGCTTCCGCGCAGGGATCAGGCTGCGCTCCTATCCGCTGGTCGAGCGCGGCGGTGTGCTGTGGACCTACATGGGTTCGCCGGAACATCAGCCAGCGCTGCCGGAATTCGAATTCGCGACGGTGCCGCCGGAACAAACCTATACATCGAAGCGGCTGCAGTACTGCAACTGGCTGCAGGCGATGGAGGGCGGCATCGATTCCAGCCACGTGTCATGGCTGCATCGCGATGCGTTCCGTAGCGATCCGCTGATGGTGGGCTCGCGCGGCAACCAGTACAACCTGGGCGATGCGATGCCGGTGTTCGAGGTGGTGGACCAGCCGGCCGGCCTGTTCATCGGCGCGCGGCGCAATGCGGAGAACGGGCAATACTATTGGCGAATCACGCCGTGGTGCATGCCGTCGTTCACCATGATCCCGCCGCGCGGGAACCACCCGGTGCACGGGCATTTCTGGATTCCGATCGACGATGCGAACTGCTGGGCGTGGAGCTTCGACTATCATCCGACGCGCGCGCTGACCGCGGCCGAGGTGCAGGCGATGCGCGACGGCAAGGGCATTCATACCCGCACCATTCCAGGCACCTATATTCCCGTCGCCAACAGGGACAACGACTATCTGGTTGATCGCGCGGCGCAGCGGGCGGGCGCGACGTACAGCGGCGTCGCCGGCATCGCCATGCAGGATGCGTCACTGCAGGAGAGCATGGGTCCGATCATGGATCGCACGCGCGAGCATCTGCTCTCGACCGACAACGGCATCATCATGGCGCGACAGCGGCTGCTGCGCGCGGCGCGGGCGTTGGAGAAGGGCGAGCCGCCGCCGGGTATCGATCCCGCGACGCACCGTGTGCGCTCCGCGGCGGTTGTTTTACCAAAGGATGCGGCGTTCGCGGACGCGGCGCGCGATGCGTTGACGGCGCGGCCAGGTGTGGCGCCGGCGTCGGTTTGACAGCGGGAGGTGGGACGGACATGGCCTGGAAACGCATGGTGCTGCAGATCGGCATGGGCACCGACATACGCGGCGCGGACTACACCAAGGCCGCGGTGCGTGCGCTACGTGACGCACTGTGGCACAATTCCCTCAGTGTCGCGGACGCCGTGGGATTGCCGGTCGATTCGATGCAGGTCGAGGTCACCATCGGCGTGCCGAAGCCCGAACGTGTGGACAAGGCGGCCGTGCTCGCGGTGCTGCCGCATGGCACGGGAACCGTGACGGTGGTGGAGGGCGGGCTGGAGATTCCGAACGATGCCGGCACTAATTCCACCGTGATCGCCAATGCCGCCGCCGTCGTGCGGCTGGATGTCTGAGGGAGGCGGAGACATGGCGAAGCGCGTCATCCTGGAGATGGGCAGCGGCAACGACCTGCATGGCGGCGACTACACCAAAGCCGCGCTACGTGCGGTGCAGGATGCTCTCCACCACAGTTCACTGAGCCTGATCCGCAGCTTCGGGCTGGATTCCCGCCGGATGCTGGTGGAGGTCACGATCGGCGTGCAGCAGCCGGACAAGGTCGATGCGGCTGCGGTGAAAGCCTCGCTGCCGCATGGCGAGGTTACCGTGAAGATGGTGAAGGGAGGGCTGGACGTGCCGGACGAGACGTCCAGCGACGTGGCGGTGATCGCCAGCGCGGCCGTTGCGGTGCGGCTCGATCTGCCGCAGGCTGGCGGCAAGGCAGCGTAAAGGGAGAAAGTCCGATGCCGACCTACGAATATACCACGCAGGATGTCGAGTACCTCCGGCACGGAGACCGGAAGTTCATGGCGCGGCTGTTCAAGCCGCAGGGCAAGGGGCCCTTCCCGGCAATCATCGAGGTGCATGGAGGCGCCTGGTGCAACGGCGATCTGAACGAGTGTCAGATTTATGCTGAGGGCTTTGCGCGCGCCGGACTGGCGGTGATGGCGATCGATTTCCGCCATGCTAGCGATGGCTATCCGACGTCGCTTGCCGACATCAACTACGCAATCCGTTGGGCCAAGGCACACGCGTCCGATCTGAACACGCGCGCCGACCTGATCGGCATCGCGGGCCAGTCGAGCGGTGGGCATCTCGGCATGCTGGCGGCGATGCGACCGAGCGATCCGCGCTATGCGGCGATCCAGTTGCCGTCGGCGGCACCTGCGGTGGATGCGACGGTGCGCGCGGTGGCCATGCTGTGGCCAGTGATCAGCCCGCTGTCGCGCTATCGCCATGCGTTGAAGGCGCGCGACTCGGCAAATCCGCCGGCATGGGTCGGCAGCATCCCGCAGCGGCACGAGACCTATTGGAAGAACGAGGCGGCGATGGCCGAGGGCAATCCGATCCTGATCCTGGAGCGGGGCGAGAAGGTGCAGACACCGCCGGCACTGTGGCTCCAAGGCCAGCCCGACATCGTGCACGACTATCATGATCCGGACTACGCGGGCCCCGAACATGAGCCACAGCGGTTCGTCAACAACTATCGCAAGGCGGGCGGCGAGATCGATCTGCTGTATGTCGACAATGCGAAGAAGGCGGGCGCAGGTTCATTCGCCCCGGCCGCTGCTTTCTTCCACCGCTACATCACGGTCTGAACGCGCGGAGGAGGTGCCGTAGTCAGCGCTTCGGCATCTCCTCCAGCAGCCGACCCAATCCGGGCAACGGATCGCTCACGCCCATGATCCCCATCATCGCCCAGAGCGCGGCCTGATTGGTGGTGACCACCGGTTTGCCGAACTCCCTCTCCCAGGCGGGAACGAATGCCATCGTCGGGAAATTGCCGCCCGGCACGACGAACACCTCGATCGCCGGCCGATCGATCCGCGCAAACGCATCGCGTGCATTCTCCGGCCCGAGCTTGCCGATCGTGTAGGAATCGGTCGCGGCGAAACCCTCCAGCGCCAGCACTTCGAGACCGTACTTGGTCTGGTAGTAATGGCGTGCCCGCTCGAGCACCGGTTCCGAATAGGGTGACACCAGCGCGATCCGCCGTGCGCCCAGGGCCTGCACCGCCTGGCCGATCGCCTGCGCCGAGGTGATGGCCGGAACGCCTGCTCCCTTGCTCATCCGCTGCGTGACGGTCGCATCGTAGTCGTCGGCGAACAGGCTTGCCGATGTCTGCGCGAGACTGACCACCTCAATCTTTGCGGTACCGAGCAGACGCGCCTGATGGTCGATGTCGGCATCCAGGCTCGGCGAGAACGGGCCGGCCCCGCTGGTGAGCAACCGTCCGACATGCGCCTGCAACGTCGGCGGCAGCAGCCGGTTGTATTCGATCTCGACGGTCGTGTTGGTGGACGGAATGAGAACGCCAAAATGGTGTGTCATGCTGCAGACCCTTCACCTTCACCCGCCATCCTGACACACTCTGGCTCATTGCGCAGGAGGCCGCGGCAATGAAGATCGGTGTATCACTCAGCATTCTGGCTCAGGCGGGACGGTCGGATGTCGCCGTTTACCGGGACCATCTGGAACTCGGCGATCTCGCCGAGCCGCTCGGCTATGATTCGATTTTCGCGCTGGAACACCACTTCACCGGCTATTCGATGTCGCCGGCGCCGACGCAGCTTTTGAGTTACTTCGCCGGCCGCACGAAGCGCGTCGCACTCGGCACCGCCGTCATTGTGCTGCCATGGCACGATCCGATCCGCGTCGCCGAACAGATCGCACTGCTGGACGTGCTGTGCGGCGGACGCT
>DATMND010000400.1:0-4730 GCA_035569235.1 Acetobacteraceae bacterium
CAAGGACGTGCGGCTGCTGTCCCGCTTCCTGTCGGAGCGCGGCAAGATCGTGCCCAGCCGTATCACCGCGGTCTCGGCCAAGAAGCAGCGTGAACTCGCGGTGGCCATCAAGCGCGCCCGCTTTCTCGCCCTGCTGCCCTATATCGTGAGCTGAGGGAGCGCGGCATGGCCGATGTGGAACTGATCCTGCTCCAGCGTGTGGAAAAGCTCGGGCAGATGGGTGAGTTGGTTAAGGTGAAGCCCGGCTTCGCCCGCAACTTCCTGCTGCCGCAGAAGAAGGCATTGCGCGCCAGCAAGGAAAACCTGGCCCGCTTCGAGGAACAGCGTGTCCAACTCGAGGCGCAAAACCTCAAGCGCCGCGAGGAGGCGGAGCGGGTCGCCGAACGGGTCGGAGGGTTGTCCGTCACGATCATCCGCCAGGCGGGCGAGTCGGCCAGCCTGTACGGGTCGGTTTCCGCCCGCGACATCGCCGAGGCCACCACCGCGGCCGGACTGACCGTGACGCGCTCGCAGGTCATGCTGGAGCATCCGATCAAGACGCTTGGCCTGGCGCGGGTTCGCGTCGAGCTGCACCCCGAGGTGTCGATCCCGGTCATCGTCAACGTCGCGCGCAGCCAGGAAGAGGCCGAGCGGCAGGCGCGCGGCGAGCGGGTCGGCGCCGAGGCGGAGGAGGAAGCTGAGGACGCCCTGGCGGCCGCGATGTTCGACGCGGATACGCCCCCCGAGGACCAGCCGCAGCCCTGACCCGCGGGCTTCCGCGCCAGCTTCGGGCCGTTGCTGCCCCGCCGGCATGGCGGTTGCCAGGCAATGTCACCGCGGGCGGGGCTGCAATGCGGCGGGTTCCGGACCGGGCTGGCCGGTAACACGAAACAGCCGGAATGTTTCTATCGTGCTGCCGTCGTGAATTCGTTCCGCTTCGCTAAGTTCCGCGATGCTGTGCCACCGCGAGCGGTCTCCGACGCCGTCGCGGCGGGCGCTGCGCACCAGGATACCGGTCCTGCCGTCGAGCACCGGTTGCGGGAGGTTGAACAGCGGCCAGCGCGGCTCGATCCCGACGACCGGAACACCCGGCGGCATTTCGAGCGCGAGTACGGCCGCGACACCATACTGATCCGCCGCGACAAAGTCCGCGCCCTGCTGCTGGCGAACGGCGGCGACACGGGCGGCGAGCGTGTCCCAGCCGGATAGGCGCAGCGCGATTGGATCGAACCTTACCGGCAACGGCAGCACTGCGAAGCTTGCCTGCAGATAGACGATGAGCGTGATCGCGAGGCCTAACGCTACAGCGGGCCCATGCAGGCGTCGCCAGGCGGGCGCCTGCAATCCGGCCGCGGCAATGGCTGCGGCAGGGTAGATGATCGCCGGCCAATTGCCCTGCACCCGATCGCCGAACGCGTGCTGTGTGAACACCAGCGTTGCGGGGAGGGTCAGCGCCAGAAGCAACGTCCAGGCGGGATCGCGTGTCCGCCACGCAAGCCGTAGCGAGAGCGCCACGCCGGCCGCGAACAGGATGAACACCAGCGGCGTAACGAGGCCGATCTGGCCGCCGATCAATTCGCCAATGAAGCGGATGGCGTTTGCAGGGCGCCACTCTGCCACGCGTCCGCCTTGCCGCGCGAAGCTCGCCCAGCCGTGTTCGGCATTCCAGAGCACCACGGGCAGGAAGACCGTCACACCGAGCAGCGCGCCGAGCCATGCAGGAGGTCGCAGCAACTGGCCCCGAAGCGACGGCGTCGCCAGTAGCCACGACGCAATGCCGAGCCAGAGGAACACGGCGGTGTATTTGCTTGCCATCGCAAGGCCGGCGAACAGCCCGATTGCCAGCCACCAATATCCCCTCCCCTCCTCTCCCCCGCTCCGCGCAAGAGAGGGGTTGAGCCAGCGCGAGATCGCCCACAGGCAGCATGTCCAGAAGAACAGCAGCGGCGTGTCGGGGCTCATGATCACCGCGCCCACGCCAAGCAGCAGCGTCGCATTGAGCAGCGCCGCGGCCAGCAGCCCGGCGCGCCGCCCCGGCAACAGACGATCGGCCGCATCCGCAAGCATCAGCGAGGCGACCGCCACCGAGAGTGGACCCAGCAGCCGGATGCCAAGCGGTGTGTCTCCGGCCAGCGCCGTGCCTAGACGCACCCACAGCGCCACCATCGGCGGATGATCAGGGTAACCCGGCGCCAGGGCGCGCGACCACACCCAGTAATATGCCTCGTCTGGCGCGAGCGGCGCGGTTCCGGCGATGGCCAGGCGCAGCAAGGTCAGCGCGACCAGTGCCGCCAGCCCCAGGCTGGCTGTCACCTGGCGCGCCAGACCAGCGTCGCCGAAACCGCGTAATTCCACACCACGCCGATCACCGCACCGATCGCGCCGGCGATGCTCCAGGTGGTGTGCCTCTCGTAGAGCACCTGAGCGATGCCGACATTGGCGACCGCACCAAAGCTGCAGACCAGCATGAACAGCAACAGCCCACGCCACAGGCGCGGGCCGCGCAGCTGCATATCACGATAGGTGATGTCATTGTTGAGTTGGAAGTTGAACACCATCGCAACCGCCGTCGCGACTGTCTGAGCCGCTTCGAAGCTCAGCCCGGTCAGCTTCAGCACCGCCGTCAGCACCGCGAGGTGCACCACGACGCCCAGCGCGCCGACCAGCGCAAAGGAAATGAAGCGAAGCGGGAGCAGACCGCCGAACACCTTGTCCAGCAGCAGGCCGGCGAACTGCGTCAGAACCAGCGCGTCCAGTTTGCTCTCGCCGGCGATTCGCTCATGGAAGCGGAAGGGGATCTCGATCACCCGCAACGGCGCGGGTGCGCTGAGCGCGAGGTCCAGCAATATCTTGAAGCCCTGGCCGGTGAGGCTTCCCGCAAGCTCCTCGAACAGCGGGCGCGGCAGCATGAAGAACCCGCTCATCGGATCGGTCAGGCGAACCGGCAGGAACAGCTGTGCCAGCCTGATCCCCCCATCCGAAAGTGCATGGCGCCAGTGATTGGGCAGCCCGGAGGAATCGCCACCCTCGACGTAGCGGCTGCCGACGGCGAGGTCGTAGCGACCGGTGCGCAATGCGGCGAGCATATCAGGGAGTTTGGTCTCATCGTGCTGCAGGTCGCCGTCGATTACCGCGACGAACCGCGCCGAGGAGGCGAGCGCTCCCTCGATCACCGCCGAGGCCAGGCCCCGGCGTCCGATGCGGCGGATGCAGCGCACGCGGGGATCGGTCTGGGCGATGCGACGCACCTCCGCTACCGTCCCGTCCGGGCTGTCGTCGTCGACGAACACCGCCTCCCAGGCGATGCCGAATAGGGCGGTCCCCAGCTTCTCGACCAGCGGCGCCACATTTGGCCGCTCGTTATAGCAGGGGATCACCACGGTGAGCTCGGGAGCGCGGAGCGCCACGCCATGCGTGGGAAACCTGGTCAGGATGTTGGGTTCGGACATGCGTTCCGTTCGACTTCCGACACGCCTGGATAGCGAGCGGGGCGGAGGCGTCAAGCGACCTAGAGCGGCACTCCGGCGAGATGACGGCTGGTTCGGATCGTCTGGAGCGTCTGCACGCGGGTGACGGTGGGCGAGCCGGTCAGGCGCTGGGTAAGCTGGTTCTCGTGCGCGGTATCCCTCGCAACGAGCTTCAGCAGGAAGTCGCCACCGCCGCGGATCATGTGGCATTCGCGCACTTCAGGCCAGCCGCCGACCAGTTGCTCGAAGGCGGAGAGTACCGATTCCTTCTGGCTGTCCAGCCCCACAATGGCGAAAAAGGTGATCTCCCAACCAAGTTTCTGTGGATCCGAGTCGGCATGGTAGCCGCGGATCACGCCGGCCTCCTCGAGCCGGCGCACGCGGCGCAGGCATGGCGGGGCAGAGATGCCCGCCCGGCGCGCAAGCTCGACATTGGTCATCCTGCCGTCAGCCTGAAGCTCCGACAGGATGCGTCGGTCGATCGCGTCCAGGATGGGCGTGTCGGCAGTGGTAGGGCTCTTCATCCGCGCATTGTACCGGGCGCTGGGCGTGTGGCTGGGATGGTGACGTTTCCAGGGGGTGGCCGAGAGACGTAATAATATTGCACAATGTGGCACCCGCAAGGCCGGTTGAATGAGCACGGCAGGAAGGCAAGGTCCGTGCGGGACCTTCCTTCATTCCTTGTCTGGCGGCGGCGGCGGCCGATATGGTCAGTTCGCCACAGCATTGGACATCACGATGCCCGAAACCCACCACACCCGCGTCCTGATCATCGGCTCGGGTCCCGCCGGCTACACGGCGGCAATCTATGCGGCCCGCGCCAGCCTTTCGCCGATCCTTGTCGCGGGCATCCAGGCGGGCGGTCAACTGATGATCACCACGGATGTCGAGAACTACCCAGGCTACGCCGATGTGATCCAGGGCCCGTGGCTGATGGAGCAGATGGCGGCGCAGGCCGAGCATGTCGGAACACGGATAGTCCAGGATCTGATCGTCCAGGTCGATTTCACCGTGCGTCCGTTCCGCTGCATGGCCGATTCGGGCGACATTTTCCTGGCAGACGCGTTAGTCATCGCCACCGGCGCGCAGGCGCGGTGGCTCGATCTGCCATCGGAGAAGCGCTTCCAGGGCTACGGCGTATCGGCCTGCGCCACCTGCGACGGCTTCTTCTATCGCGGCAGGCAGGTGGCCGTGATCGGCGGCGGCAACACCGCGGTGGAGGAGGCG
Source organism: Acetobacteraceae bacterium (assembly GCA_035569235.1). Taxonomy (GTDB): domain Bacteria; phylum Pseudomonadota; class Alphaproteobacteria; order Acetobacterales; family Acetobacteraceae; genus JAMXLO01. Next base: position 4,674 of record DATMND010000400.1, read on the forward strand.
CTGCACCTGACCAACCATGCCGACAGCATCACCCTCGTCCATCGCCGCGACGCTCTG
>DATMND010000401.1:0-3893 GCA_035569235.1 Acetobacteraceae bacterium
CGATGCCTTCCCTCCGCCGGCCAGTCGAGGCATCGAACAGGTGGATTGGCTCATCGGTCGCGAGCCGGACCGGTGTGTCGTCGGCCAGAACGACCCGCCCCGGAAGCCGCGCCAGTAGGCTGACGTCGCCGACGGCGCAGGCGAGCACGGTGTCAGCCCCAAGATATTCCGCGTGGCGCACCCGGGCAGCGATCCCATGATCCGCCAACCTGATGCACTCCGGTCGGATGCCACCCAGCAAGGCGCCGGTGTCAGGCGGCGCCAGAATTGGGCCGTCGGTGCCACGCAACACCATGCCGGCTCCTCGCCTTTCCAGCGGAAACAGGTTCATCGGTGGCGTACCAATGAAGCTGGCGACGAAACCGGTTGCGGGCCGCGCGTAGACTTCGGCCGGCGGTGCGTCCTGCTCAACATGCCCGTCACGCAGCAGCACGATCTGGTCGGCCATCCCCATGGCCTCGGTCTGGTCGTGTGTCACGTATAGCATCGTGATCCCCAAGCGGCGCTGCAGGGCCAGTATCTCGCGCCGCATATCGGCACGAAGCTGTGCATCCAGGTTCGATAGTGGCTCATCCATCAGGCAGACCGGAGCCTCGGCGACAATGGCCCGGCCAAGCGCCACACGCTGCTGCTGGCCACCTGATAGCTGACCAGGCTTGCGTTCGAGCAGATTTGCAATGCCGAGGATTTCCACAGCGCGTGCCAGCCGGCGTGCCCGCTCGGTTGGCCGGACACGGCGCGCCTTCAGGCCGAAGACGATGTTTTCTGCGACGCTCAGATGGGGGAAGAGGGCATAGGACTGGAACACCATCGCAACGCCGCGGGCAGCCGGCGGCAGATTTGTCACATCCCGCCCGGCGATCTCGATCCGCCCATCGGTTGCCGTCTCCAGACCGGCCACGATGCGCAGGCACGTCGTCTTGCCACAGCCCGACGGGCCGAGCAGAACGGTGAAGCTGCCAGCCGCTATGTCGATAGACACCCGGTCAAGCGCGCTCGCCGCACCCCAGCGCCGGCTCACGCCGATCAACCGCACGGATGCCGCCGTGGCCGGTCGTGACGTTGGCTGAGATGGACCGTCGCGGGACATCGACGCAATCTTGCTCTGGGAACGGTGCGCAATCTGCACAGCGATTCACTGCCGCGGCAAGCTGGCTGGAGCCTGTCAGCCATGTCGTTTGAATGAAACCAACATCGCGCGCGCCAATAGCAATGTCGCCGGTCGCAGTGTCGGGGGCGGTTGATCTTCGGCGCGTGGCGGGGAATGTTGCAGGGATGTCGATCCTTTCCGGTCATGCCCGAGTCGCCGGTATCGCCGGCTGGCCCGTCACCTATTCCCGCTCACCCCGCCTGCACGGGTTCTGGCTCCAGCGTCACGCCATCGATGGCACATATGTGCCGTTGCCGATCCGGCCGGGGGACTTCGCCACAGCAATCCGCGGTCTCCTGGCCGCCGGGTTCGCCGGCGCCAATGTGACCATCCCGCACAAGCTCGCCGCCTTCGAAATCTGCGATGACGTGGACGATACCGCTCGGCGCGCAGGCGCCGTGAACACGCTGGTGTTTCGAGACGGCAGAATCGCCGGCAGCAGCACGGATGGCTACGGGTTCATCGCCAACCTTCGTGCACACGGCGTCGACCCCGCAGTCGGCCCGGCGCTATTGCTCGGCGCGGGTGGTTCGGCGCGTGCCGTCGCGGCCGCGCTGCAGGATGCGGGGGCGCAGGTCACAGTGGCCAACCGTACCCGGGCGCGGGCCGAGGCACTGGCACGTGACCTGCCGGGACTGCACGTCATTGATTGGGACACTCGAGGGGCAGCGCTGGCCGATCATTCACTTGTGGTCAATACGACACCGCTCGGCATGGTGGGGCATGACCCGATCGAGCTCGATTTCGCCCAAGCGCCGCTATCCTTGGCAGTCGCCGAGAATGTCTACGTACCGCTGGAAACGCCGCTGCTCGCAGATGCGCGCGCGCGTGGCCTGCGCACCGTGGGAGGCCTCGGCATGCTGCTGCACCAGGCGGTGCCAGGCTTCCATGCCTGGTTCGGGGTGAAGCCCGAGGTGGACTACGAGTTGTACCGTTTCGTGGCCGCGGACCTGCCGATGCGATGATCGTCCTTGGCCTCACCGGGGGGATCGGCATGGGCAAGTCGACCGCCGCAGCCGCGTTCCGCCGGGCGCGCATTCCCGTGTTCGATGCCGATGCCGCGGTTCACCGGCTGCAAGCGCGTGGCGGGCGGGCGGTTCGGGTGATCGAGGCGGCATTTCCCGGCACGGTGCGCGACGGAGCCGTGGACCGCATGGCGCTGCGCCAGGCGGTGCTCGGGAACCCGGATGCTCTGGCGCGGCTTGAAGGCATACTCCACCCGATGGTCCAGCAGGAGGAGCGTGCCTTCGTTGCCCGTGCCAGGCGCAGGGGCGACCGCGCCGTGGTGCTGGACATCCCCCTGCTGTTCGAGACCGACGGCGACGCGAGGGTTGATCGAGTGGTTGTGGTGTCAGCGCCGCGATCCGTGCAGATGCAGCGCGTCCGCAGGCGCAGGCGGATGACTGCCGCGGACATCGCCGCGGTGATCGAGCGCCAGATGCCGGACGCCGACAAGCGGCGGCGAGCAGATGTCATCGTGCGCACCGGGTTGTCGCGCCATCATGCGTTGCGCGCGATCAGCCGATTGATCAGGGAGGTTCTCGCTTGACCCGCGCCATTCTGTTCGACACGGAAACCACGGGTCTGGAGCCGCAGCTCGGTCACCGGGTGATCGAAATAGCCGCGCTGGAGTTGGAGAACGACCTTCCGACGGGTCGTTATTACCACGCCTTGATCGACCCCGAACGGGACATTCCGGAAGATGCCACGCGCATCCACGGCTTCACGGTCGCCCATCTTGCGGGCAAGCCACGCTTTGCCGACATCGTCGAGGAGATGATGGTCTTCTTCGGCGAAGATCCGCTGATCGCACACAACGCCGCGTTCGATTTCGGCTTCCTAAATGCCGAATTTGCGCGGATCGGTCGGCCTAGACTGGCGGAAACGCGCATGATCGACACGCTCGCCCTGGCGAAAGCGCGATTTCCTGGCATGCCGAACAGCCTGGACGCGCTGTGCCGGCGGTTTGCCATCGATCTCAGCGCGCGCATCACCCACAACGCGCTGCTCGATTGCAGGCTGCTCGCCGAGATCTATGTGGAACTCACCGGCGGGCGCCAGCGGGGGCTGTCGCTGGCGGCTGAGAGAGCCGCACCCCTTGCTGTACTCTATACCCACAGCGGACCGCGCACACCTCGACCGATGGTTCCCAGTGCGGCCGAGATCGCCATGCACGGGGCATTCGTTGCCCGGCTGAAGGACCCGCTGTGGTTGCAGTCCTGAAGTGGCGCCGCGGGCGGTTCAGGCGACGGCCGCTGTCCCTGGCTGGTCGGCCGCGGGCTGTGCCTGGGCTCGGCGCGCCTGCCACAGCGCGACGAAGTCGATCGGCTGGAGGAGGACAGGCGGGAAACCGCCATCGCGGGTCACGTCCGACAGGATGTTGCGGGCGAACGGGAACAGGATACGGGGACACTCCACCAATAGGACCGGTTCGATCGCGTTATCGGGAAGGCCGTTCAGGGTGAACACCCCGGCATAGGTCAGTTCGGCGACGAAGACGGTGGGTGGCACGGCGGCGGCGGCCTGACCGTTGCCTGCCTGCCCAATGTTCGCCTGGGCGGCGGCATCGGCCGCCGCTTCATGGGCTTCCGCCCGAATGACGAGCGCGACCTCGAAGACGTTCTGACCCTCCTGCACGCGCCGTGCCTGAACGTCGAGGTTGATGTTGACCTGTGGCTGCGTATGGAGTTGCGAGAAGATTTGGGGTGCGCCGGGAACCTCGAACGACAGATCCTTGACGTAC
>DATMND010000402.1:0-2010 GCA_035569235.1 Acetobacteraceae bacterium
TAAACGGCATCGAGACGCAGCTCAGTGTCGCGCCATGGACGACCCTGCTCGATACGCTGCGCGATCATCTCGGCTTGACCGGCACCAAGAAGGGCTGCGATCACGGCCAATGCGGCGCGTGCACGGTTCTGCTGGATGGCCGGCGCATCAATTCGTGTCTCACGCTCGCCGTCATGCGGGACGGGGCCAAAGTGACCACCATTGAGGGCTTGGCGGCGAACGGCGCGCTGCATGCGCTGCAGCAGGCATTCATCGACCACGACGCATTCCAGTGCGGCTACTGCACGCCAGGACAGATCTGTTCGGCTGCCGGCCTGATCGCCGAGGGCAAGGCGACGAGCGCCGACGCGATCCGTGAACTCATGAGCGGCAACATCTGCCGCTGCGGCGCCTATCCCAACATTGTTCGCGCGATTCAACAGGCGATGGTGCAGTCATGATCGCTTTCCAATACACGCGGGCCAACGACGTTGCCGATGCGGTGCGCCAGATTTCTGCCGAACCGTCAGCCAAATTCATCGCAGGCGGCACCAACCTCATCGACCTGATGAAGGAGCACGTCGAACGCCCCTCACGTTTGATTGACATCTCGCGGTTACCACTCAAGACCGTCGAGGAGACCGCTGAGGGAGGATTGCGGATCGGTGCGCTCGTGCCCAATTCCGACCTTGCCTATCATCCGCTGGTCGCGCAACGCTACCCCATTCTGGCGAGCGCGATCCTGTCAGGGGCGTCTGCGCAGTTGCGCAACATGGCGTCGACCGGCGGCAATCTTTTGCAGCGCACGCGCTGCTATTATTTCTATGACATCGCCACCCCTTGCAACAAACGCACGCCCGGCAGCGGCTGCTCCGCCATCACCGGCCTCAACCGCATGCACGCGATTCTCGGCACGAGCGAAGCCTGCATTGCGACGCATCCATCCGACATGTGCGTCGCGCTGGCAGCCCTTGAGGCCACGGTCCACGTGGCGGGACCGTCCGGCGCGCGCGTGATCGCGTTTGCCGATTTCCATCGCCTGCCAGAGAACACGCCGGAGCGTGATACCAACCTGCAGCCGAACGAGATCGTCACGGCGGTCGAGCTACCGGCGCAGGGCTTTGCGGCGAATTACACCTACCTGAAGATCCGTGATCGCCTCTCCTATGCGTTCGCGCTCGTGGCCGTCGCGGCGGCGCTGGAGCTCGAAGGTGACACAATCAAACAGGCCCGTCTGGCGCTCGGGGGCGTGGCGCACAAGCCTCGGCGCGACCCGTCAGCCGAAGCGGCGCTGCGCGGACAGACCGCCGATCGGTCGGCGTTCAACCGCGCGGCGGATGTCTTGCTGTGCGACGCGAAGGGCTTCGAGCACAACGCCTTCAAGATCGATCTCGCTCGCCGCGCCATCGTGCGCGCGCTGTCGCAGGCAGCGGCCGGCACCCCGCAGGTGCAGTCCAACAAGAAAATTGCGTAAGCAGAAGGTGAGCATGCCAATGACTTCATACATCGGCGCCGCTACATCCCGCGTTGACGGCCACGCCAAGGTCACCGGTTTGGCAAAATATGCTGGCGAGTTCGATGCGACCAGCCTTGCGCACGCCAGCGTCGTGGCATCCACCATTGCCAGGGGTCGCATCGCGCGCATCGACGCGAGCGAGGCGCTTTCCGTCGAAGGCGTGATTGACGTGCTCACGCATCAGAACCGGCCACCAATGGCAAGCACCGACAGCGCCTACCACGACGATGTCGCTCCGGAAGGTTCGCCCTACCGGCCGCTATATGACGACAGGATCTGGTTCAGCGGTCAGCCGGTCGCGCTGGTGGTCGCCGAGGAAGCGGAGATTGCCCGCTTCGCCGCGTTGCTGGTGCGTGTGGCATACGACGCGGATGCGCACGTCACCGACTTGTATCATCAGCGCGACAAGGCCGTCGCATTGCCGCTGGCCAAGGACCCTTTCACCCCACCAAAACCGCGAGGCGCGGCCGAGCAGGCATTGGCCTCGGCGCTGGTGCGCCACCGTGGCGGGTACT
>DATMND010000403.1:0-2368 GCA_035569235.1 Acetobacteraceae bacterium
GACCATGCCTCGCTGCACAGGATGACCCGGTTCACCGCGGCGAACTCGTTGAGCGACGGCAAGGTGACGGTACGCACCTCCGCCCCCTCGGCTTGGAGCACGCGCGCCGCATCGTCCACTGCCGCCGTCACCTCGGGATGCGCCGGCTTGTCGATCTCATGGAAGTGCCGCACGAACCCCACGCGCAGGTCGCGCACGCCGCGATCCAGCATGCGACCGAAATACCGCGCGTTCGTCGCCGCGCTCCCCGGGTCGGCCGGATCGTGGCCGGCGATCGCGTCCAGCAGCAGCGCGTTGTCCGCCACCGTTCGGGTCATGGGTCCGACATGGTCCAGCGTGAACGACAGCGGGAACACGCCGCGCCGGGACACCAGCCCGTAGGTCGGCTTCATTCCGACGATGCCGCAGGCGCTGGCAGGATTGCGCACCGAACCGCCGGTATCCGATCCGAGCGCCAGCGGGAACAGCCCGGCGCACACGCCGGCGCCGGAACCCGACGATGACCCACCCGGGTGGTGATCGGGATTCCAAGGGTTGCGCGCGGGCGGGAATGGCAGATCGAAGCTCGGGCCGCCGATGGCGAATTCGTGGGTGGAGAGCTTGCCGAGGATGATCGCGCCGGCCTGCCGCAGCTTTGCGATCACGACCGCATCGGCCTTGGCGACGTTTTCGAGCAGTATCTTCGAATGGCAGGTGGTCGGCAGGCCGGCGACATCGATGATATCCTTCACGCCGACCGGCACACCGTGCAGGGGTCCGCGGACGCGTCCCGCGGCGATCTCGGTTTCGGCAGCGCGCGCCGCATCCATTGCGGCATCGGCGTCGAGCCGAGTGAAGGCATGCAGCGTCGGATCGAGCCGTTCGATCCGCGCCAGCAGCGCGGTCAGCAGCTCGACCGGCGAGAGGCGTTTGGCTGCGAATGCGCGGACCGCCTCCGCGGCACTCAGCCAGTGCAACTCGCTCATAGGCCGGTTCCCGCACGCATCGGCGGCCAGGGTTCGGCGCCAGGATCGGTAGGCCAGGCGATCGCTTCCTTATTTCCCAACGCCTGCTCGGCCGCGACAGCGACATCGTCCGGGAATTCTGCCAATGCCTTGTCCAGGCCGGCGGCCCGCGCCAGCTTCGCAACCATTTCCTCGTCCAATGGCCTTCCTCCCGACAGCTGCACCCAATCATGCGACCATGTGAGCTAAGGCGGAAGCCGGACAAAAAAGCGGCGGTGCGGCTGTCGGCCACACCGCCTCAAGGGATCGCGCACCAAGGATGGAGTGCGCGATCGGGGAGGAAACAGGACACCGGCCGAAGCCGGCTCCATGACCCGCAATATGGGCCGCAAAGCGTTAATGAATCGGTAAAGGCGGCGTGTGGCCCTGCCGTTCGCCCGCCTGCCATGATCAAATCTGCACGAAGCCGGAGAGCGAAATGCCCACCCTGCCCCAACGAACCGGCCCGTTGATCGGGCTAAAGGTGCTCGAGATCGGCCATTACATCGCCGCCCCGTTCTGCACGCGCATTCTGGCTGACCTGGGCGCCGAGGTCATCAAGATCGAGCCACCCGGCGGCGACCCGTTCCGCGGCTGGGGCGCCGCAGTGAACGGCAACTCGGTGTGGTTCAGCGTGCATGGCCGCAACAAGCTTTCGGTCGTGCTGGACCTGAAGCGCGACCGCAAAATCGTGCTAAGGCTTGCAGCGCGCGCGGACGTCCTGGTGGAGAATTTGCGCGCCGGAGGGCTTGAGCGGCTTGGGCTCGGCCCCGACGTGCTGCACGCAGCCAGCCTGCGTCTGGTGATCGCGCGTATCTCCGGCTATGGCCAGGACGGCCCGTATCGGGACAAGCCCGCGTTTGGCGCGATCGGCGAGGCGATCGGCGGCATCCGGCACCTTACCGCGCATCCCGCCGGCAGTTCCGACCTGCCGCCGCCCCGCTGCGGCATCTCGATCAGCGACGATCTGGCGGGAATGTACGCGGCGATCGGGCTCCTGTCGGCATTATGGCAACGCGATGCGGCGGGGCCAGCGGGAGGTACAGGGCGGGGGCGCGTGATCGACGTGAATCTGGTCGATTCCGTGTTTAGCCTGATGGAAGGAATGCTGCCCGAATATGCAATGGATGGCCGTATCCGCCAGCCGGTCGGCGCGGCGATCGAAACCGCGGCGCCCACCAACACCTATCCCTGCGCCGATGGAAGGTGGCTCTGTATTGCCGGCAACTCGGACCTGATCTTTGCCCGCCTGATGGCAGCAATCGGCCGGCCGGAGCTAGCCGGGGACCCTGCCTATGCCACGAACTCCGACCGGTGCGCGCATCGCGCCGCGCTCGATGCTGCGATTGCCGCCTGGACACACACCCTGCCGGCGAAGGAGGCCG
>DATMND010000404.1:0-2580 GCA_035569235.1 Acetobacteraceae bacterium
GCGCCGGGGATCACGATCCACAGGATCCAGCCCAGATGGTTCGGTCCCAGCGCGTAGAGCGGCCCGAGCAGTGTAACCCCGCCCCAGGCACCGAGATGCCCGAGCCCATCGGTCCATGCGAATGCGACCGAACGAATACGCGTCGGGTAGGCCACCGCCGTGTAGTTGTACAGATTGAACAGGAACAACCCCGTTCCGATCCGGCTGAAGATGTAACAGACCGCGATGACGATGAGGCTGGGCACCGCCCAGGCCACCATCCAGCACGCCGCGAACAGCAGCGCCATCACAGCGATGACATCGCGCCGTTCCACACCCTCGCCGAGGCGCGCATTGATTTGGAACGCCACGAACAGCGCGGCATAGGCGACGGCGATGGTTGAAAACACCACGTGCGCAGTGGCGCCGTGGTCCACCATATAAACCGCCAGGAAAGCGCCGACACCATAGATCAGGCCGGCATATCCGAGCATCCAGACGATGATCAGCACCCAGGTGCGGCGACGGTACTGAGTGCTGGTGAACAGCTCCTTCCAGGCGCCCGGGCCGGCCATGACCACCGGGTTGTCGGCGCCGCGCGGTTCCGCCAATGGCGCGCTGTCGTACTGTTGCACCAGGCGTTCGTATTCCGCCACGGCGCGGTCGGCTTCCTCGTGCCGGCCGTGCGCCTCCAGCCAGCGCGGCGACTCCGGCAGCTTCCAGTAGAGCCACGGCAGCAGGACCACGATCTCAATGAACGCGCTGACCCACAGGAACGCCTGCCAGTGGCTGGGGATGAGCCAGAACGCGAGCATGTTGACGCTCACCGCAACCAGCGCGGTGACACCCTGCGAGGCCAGCAGCACCTTGTTGCGCGCCACCGGGGAGATCATCTCGGACAAGTACACCGAGTGCGTCGCCACAATGCCGCCGACGCCGAGCGTGCTGAGCACCGACAGCACCACCATGCCCCAGAAGTTCGTGACATAGGCGAACGGCCAGATGCAGATGCCCCCGAGCAGTGTGGCGAGCAGGATGGCCGGCCGGCGGCCGTAGCGGTCGGCGACCCAACTCATCAGGTAAACGCCCAGCACGATGCCGGCGCCCACCTGCAATCCCTGGATCACGGCGTACTGATAGACGTCGATGATGTTGTTGGGCCGCCAGACGAAGGGATACAGCCGGGCGCCGATCCCGTCGGTGTCGAAGATGATGAAGCCCCAAGTGATCTCGACCATGATGGCAAGCTGCCATTGCACGCGCGTCAGGGGCAGGCGATCGATGCGTGCCGCAACGTGTCCATGAATGGCGGTGTGTTGGGCCGCCATGGTTTCGGCCATCGGTTTCTCCCCAACGATCGGTGTTATTGTGTGGTTGTCCGCCATGCTGGTCGGCGGCACAGTCAGTGTCAATCAAACGAGCCGTTTCAGGAGGTTACCGATGCCCACACGACTGACGGATGCCGAACGCGCCGGTTTGGCCGGCAAGCTGCCTGGCTGGTCCCCGGTCAGCGGCAAGGAGGCGATCGAGCGCGGCTTCAGGTTCCGTGACTTCAGCGAGGCATGGGGCTTTATGAGCCGCGTCGCACTATTGGCCGAGGGCCAGAACCATCATCCCGACTGGTCCAATGTCTATAACCGTGTGCGCATCGAACTCTCGACCCACGATGCCGGCGGCCTGACCGAGAACGATGTGAAGCTCGCCCAGGCGATCAACGCCCTGCTCCCTTGATGGAGCCGTCTTTTCCGGAACGCGCGCTCACAATCCGGCGTGCGACAGCGCGGCTGTGCCTGCGGCTGGGCTGGGCGCCGCTGCACGAGGTTGCGCTGCCGAATGGCCGCCGCGCCGATATTCTTGCACTGCGTCCGGACGGCTGCTTCGCCTGCATCGAGGTGAAGTCGGGTTTCCGCGACTTTTTGACCGACCTCAAATGGCAGGATTATCGCGATTTCTCCGACGAGCTGTTTTTTGCGGTCGATGTCGATTTCCCATTGGACCTGCTGCCAGCGGACACTGGCCTGATCGTCGCCGCCGGGCTGGAGGCGGAGTTGCTGCGGGATGCGCCCGCACATCCGCTCGCCGGCGCCCGCCGCCGTGCGCTGCTGCACCGCTTCGCACTGCTGGCTGCTGGGCGCCTCGCGATGATCGAGGACCCGGCCGGGGTGGCTGATCTGCGCGTCGCGCTACGCGTTGAGTGACCCCCTTCCTACCCAATTCACCCTCCCCTGCGAAGCGGGGGAGGGCAGGGAGGGGGTCTGTCCCGCGTGACGCTTCTCAACCCCGGATGCGCTCAACCGTCGCCGCCGTCGAATGGCCCGGCAGAAGCTCCGCGAGCATCACGACGCCACCCCACCCGCGCACCAGATCGGCGCCTACCACCTGATCCAGCGTGTAGTTGGCGCCCTTCACCAATATGTCCGGATGCAGCGCGCCGATCAGCGCTTCCGGCGTGTCGTCCTCGAATACGGTGACCAGATCGACGCTGGCCAGGCTCGCCAGCATCGCAGCCCGGGCAGCTTCCGGCTGGACCGGTCGTCCGGCACCCTTCAGCCGACGCACGCTGGGATCGGAATTCAGCCCCACCACCAGCCGGTCGCAGGC
>DATMND010000405.1:0-7687 GCA_035569235.1 Acetobacteraceae bacterium
CAATCGCGCGATAAGATCGACGCTGAACGGCACGGCGGATTGCTGCGGGAAATTGTACAGGTAGTATTTGATGCCCGTGCCGACGCGGTTGATCACCTCGCTGAAATACGCGAACAGCCCGTCATCGGTCGGGTTCTTGTAATAGAACGGCGGCAGCAGCAGCGCGGCCCGGCAACCGACATCTGCAGCCTGCTTCGTCAGCATCACGGTGTCGGTAAGCGCCGGCGTGCCCGTGCCCGGCATCATCTTGGCTGCGGGAATGCCGCGCGTGACGAGCCCCTGCAATATGTCGATGCGTTCGCGCATGCCGATGCTGTTCGCCTCGCCGGTGGTGCCGAGCACGCCCAGATTGTTGCAGCCGTTCGCCAGCAGCCAGCGGCAATGCGCCGCCATGCGATCCAGATCCACCGACAGATCGGCGCGCATCGGCGTCAGCACCGCGGCATTCACGCCACCGAACAGCGCATCCTTCATCATCACTCTTTCTCCTTTGATGGGCGTTTGGCGCGTGGCATGCGGCCCGGCCAGTCGGCGATATGGTCTTCCAGCGGACCGGCCTTGCGCTCGCTGATCGCACGGCCGCGCACCGATATCCCCGCCTCGTGCACGGTGTCGGGATCGCCGGAGACCAGCGGATGCCACCACGCCAGATCCTTGCCCTCCGCCAGCCGCCGATACGCACATGACGGCGGCAGCCAGTCGATCGCCCGCACCTCTGCTGGCGTCAGCGCGACGCAGTCAGGCACGCGGCGCCGACGATGCGCGTAATCGCCGCAGCGGCAGGTGTTCAGCTCCAGCAGACGGCAGGCGACGTTGGTGAATGACAGCGCGCCGGTGTCATCGTCGCGCAGCTTGTGCAGACAGCAGCGGCCACAGCCGTCGCAGAGCGACTCCCATTCGTCGCGGTTCATCTGCTCTAGGCTCTTCGCCTTCCAGAACGGTACCGGCGCATCCATGACGCCGGAGACTACTGGTCGGAGCGGTTAGTGGCCAGTGGTCAAGGGCGCCCGCGCATTTCCCTCTCCGCCCTTGGGGGCGGAGAGGGTCAGGGTGAGGTGGGGGACTCTTCCAGCGGATGACCCGGTAGTCATGACTGGTAAGTTCCGCAGGGCGCGCGGCGCAGACGGCGTGCCGTGAAGGTCCGTTGTCGCAGCGGCATCGGCCCCCACCTCACCCCAACCCTGTCCGCCCCGCAGGGCGGAGAGGGAGTTTATTCCCCCGCCGCCGCGTCATTGCTCTTGCGTGAAATGTACAGGCGATCCGTCTTGAATGAGAGCCAGACGCGCCGGTTGCCCAGGAAGTCCTGACCGATCACAGCCTCGCGGAACTGGCGTCCGCCACCCAGCGAGGGTGGATCCTTGGCAAGGACGATGATGTCCGCGTTATGCATCGTGATCGGACCGATCTGTATTGTCTGAAACCGGTGGACGCGTGCCTGCGTATCATCACCGGACACAACGTGGAGTTTCACGATCCGGTCATTCGCCAGATCCTGTTCACTCAGGCCAAGTCGCCGCACCATCCGTGGCGTGATCGTGGTGTTGGTAGCGCCTGTGTCAACCACAGCGGTTTCCGCGATGCCATTGATCTCAAACGGCATATCCATCCAGCCCCTCAACGTCGATACCGCGATCGGTGTCGCCGGCTCATTCCAAGGTGGATCCGCCCGTTCGCACCGGCGAACGCGATACAGCGTGAGGGCGTGGTTCGGCGCGTCTATGTCGAGATCGAAATCCCGCAAAATGTCCAGGCCGAGTATTCCGTCAATGCCCGGATATCCCACGAGTGAATCCACGGACATGCGATCCACCGAAACCGGCACACCGCCCAACTGCATGCTGTCGATGTTGGCATCGGTCCTTATCGATCCGCCAGCCAGGCCAGCCAGAACCGTGTAGGTCCGCCCATCACGGGTCACGCCCAGCCGTTGGACGGCCGCCTCTCCCAGAAGGCTCTTCTCGCCACCGGTGTCGAGCAGCATGCTGATCGCGTGGCCGTTGACGGTGACCGGCACAATGAACAACCGGCTTCTGAATTCGATCGGCAGCTGAGCGACCTTCACGAGATCGCACCCTGAGCTTTGTCCGCATCCGGCCAGCGCCAGCACGAGCAGACAAAGCGCTGCAAAATTATATTTCATACCGGGAATGATATAACGCATCGACGCCCCCGGCAACCGAGGGCGTCGTCGCCGCGGGTTACTTACTACCGCGGCGGCGGCAGGTTCTGCTGCTTGACCGGCGCGGTTGGCTGCAGCGGCGTCGGCGCGCCAGCGGCAGGCTGAGACGACTGGTAGGACAGCGGCGGGGGCGGGCTCGCTGCCTGCTTGATCTCGGCAGTGCCGTAGCGCGTCAGCACCTCGCGCAGCGGATCGGCGCCTGGATTGGTCGCCTGCATGTCGACCACGATCTGGCGCGTGGCCAGCTCCCGGCCGTAATAGGCGCGGTTCGCCTCGGTTTTCGCGCCCATGATGCTGCCTTCGAGCGTGATCCCGCCATACAGGCCGCGCGATTGGGTGAAAGCGATGATGTCGGCGCCCAGTGCCCCGGTGGTGGAGCCCTGGATGCCGGCGCCCAGCGTGGCGACGGCAATCGAGGCGTCGGCGCCCAGCTTGAAGTTGGCGTCCATCACCGCGTTCAGACCCTTCTCGGTCATGATCAGCATGACGAACTGGCTGTCCTGGAGGCCGATCTGCAGACCGAAGCTGCCGCTGCCCATGCCGATGAACGCCGGGTAGGACCACGTGCCGTTGCCGGCACGCGCCAGCAGGGTGCACGCACCGCCCCCGCCGCCAAAGAACAGGCCCACCTTGAAGACCCGCGGGCAGATCATCACGCCGCGGGCTCGGCCAAGGAATTTACGCGGGTCGTCCGACAGCGACGACGTTGCCATTTCTTGCAGCGCCAGGGTGGAGCGGTCCACCAGGGTCTGTTCGTCACCCTGAGCGTGCGCGACGCGCGGCGCGAGCAGGGGCAGCACAACCAGCGCTGCTACGGCCAGCAGGATGCGTATCATGAACTTCTCCTCGGTTCCGGGACGCAGGGGCGCCCGATTCGCGGACCCATACTACCTTTCGCGCCGATTCGCGGCGGCATTGTGATCCACCGGGGCAAATGCCGCGATTTAATAGCCCGGCAACTCATTGACGCAGACCACGCGCCACCCGTCCGGGCTTCGCTCCAGGCAGGTCAGCGAGAGATTCTGCACCACCAGATGCAGTGCGCTGTCGGGACCGATCCGCAGGCAGTGCGCCACCGCGGCACGGATCGACCCGCCATGGCTGACGATCACCACGTCGTGGTCGTCATACTGGACGGCGAGACGCTCCAGCGCCGCGCCGACCCGCTCGATGACTTCGGGCATGGTTTCGCCGCCCGGCGGACGCTCGTGGCCGGCAAGCGGCCAGAAGGCATGCTTCGGCAGCGTCAGCCGGGCTGGCAGTTCGGCGTGCGGCAGGCCCTGCCATTCGCCCAGGCTCTGCTCGATCAGGTCAGGCTCGACCTGGGGCTCGGCGCGCGGATAGCCGGCGGCGAAGATCGCCTCGGCCGTGCGCCGGGTGCGCGACAGCGGCGTGACCTTCCAGACCGCCGGGCGCGGCAGCCGCGCGGCCAGCGCCCGATACATCGGCTCCTGTTCGAGCAGGCTCGTCTCGCAGAGCGGCACGTCCATGATGCCATACAGGATGGCCCGCGCGTTCTCATCGACGATCGCATGACGGATCAGCCAGAACCGTGTTTCGGTCATCGGCTTGATCCATGATGCGCTTCACGCGTCATTGCCGCTCTCTCACGGTCATTCTCTCGACATCATGGCCGGGCTTGACCCGGCCATCCCGGGCGTCGCCGGTGCTGGTGGAGATGGCCGGGTCAAGCCCGGCCATGACGGGAATAGCATATTCCGACAATGGTCATCGCGCCCATCCGGCGCTTAGCGATCGAATCATTCGCCGATGCTCAGCAGGGCGCCGCGCAGCCGGGCCTGGCGGAACTGGCGGGCGAACAGCACCGCCGCCCCCGCCAGCCACACCGCGTTGAGCGCGAAGGCCGCGAACAGATGATCCCAGCGTACCACGCCGTCCAGCAGTATGCCGCGCATACCCTCGAACACGTGCGCCGATGGCAGGGCGAACGCCACCGGGTGAAGCGCCCGCGGCAACACGGCGACCGGGTAGAACACCGCCGAGAACGGCGTCAGTCCGAACAGCACCGACCAGGCCAGCGCCTCGGCGCCCGCGCCATGGCGCAGGATCAACGAGACCACCCCCAGCGCCACCGCCCAGCCCATGATCATCAGGTTGATGAAGAACAGCACGACGACAGGGCCGAGCGCGAACAGATTGAAGGCGTAGAGCAGCCAAGCAACGCCGATCGCCGGCAGCACGCCCCCCAGCATACGAACCATCGATATGAGGACCAGTGCGGCCACGAGTTCCCAGGGCCGCATGGGGCTGACGAAGAGATGGCCAAGGTTGCGCGACCACATCTCCTCCATGAAGCTGATCGCGACGCCCATCTGGCTGCGCAGGGCCACCTCCCACAGCAGCACGCCGCCGAGCAGCGTTGCGCCGGCGACCGCGGCGGTGCTGCCGATCCTCGAGGCCAGGAAACTCGCGGTGAATCCCCAGATGCACATTTGCAGCACCGGCCAGTAGGCGAGTTCCAGCAGGCGCGGCCACGAGCGGCGGTACAGCGCGAGATGGCGGTACGTCAGGCCCCAGATCCGGCGAGCAGAGGCGCGGGTCTTGCCCGGGCTCATACAGGCGCTCCGGCATGCGCGCGACCTCTGTTGCGGGCGATGTCAAGGAACACCTCCTCCATGTCCTCGCGCCCATAGCGATCCAGCAGTTCCTGCGGACTGCCGCGATCGACGATGCGCCCCTGCTTCAGCATCAGCACGTAGGAACAGAGCCGTTCCACCTCGGCCATGTTGTGCGAGGCGAGCAGGATCGTCGCACCGCTCTCGTCGCGGTAGCGCTCCAGCCAGCTACGCGCCCAGTCTCCGGTGTCGGGGTCCAGGCTGGCAGTAGGTTCGTCGAGAAGCAGCAGTTCCGGCCGGTTGATCAGGGCCTTGGCGAGCGCGACGCGGGTTTTCTGGCCCGCCGACAGTTTGCCAGCGGGGCGGTCGAGCAGGTCGCCCAGGTCCAGTTCCCTGGCGAGGTCGGCGATGCGGCGCTCCAGTCCGGCGACGTTATAGAGATGGCCATAAACCCGCAGGTTCTCCGCCACCGACAGGCGCTGCGGCAGGGACACATAGGGCGACGAAAAATTCATCCGCGCCAGGGCGGCGAACCGGTCGCGCGCCATGTCGTGACCGAGCACCTCGATGGTGCCGGCGGTGGGGATCAGCAGGCCGAGCAGCATGGCGATCGTGGTGGTCTTGCCGGCGCCATTGCCGCCGAGCAGGCCGACCGTCGCGCCGGTGCGCACGGTGAAGTCGATGGCATCGACCGCCAGCGTCTCACCGTAGCGTTTGGTCAGATCCTGCACCCGGATGGCATCCATTGCGGCGGCATAGGCCCACGGCGCCGGGCCGCCAAGGGCGGTGTGGTTTGACTCCCACGCCCGCTCCGGGAGCGATGCTGAGTGGGCATCCCGGGACCTTAGGCCGCCACGACCACGATCCGACCGACGGCGCGCGACCGAGGCTTCTTCCTGACGATGATCTCAACGTCATGATCCAGTGCGGTCAGGAAGGTCATCAGCCGTTCGACGGAGAAACCATCGAGCTTGTAGCGGGCCAGTGCGGAGACTTTCGGCTGGTTGATGCGGAGCTTCTCGGCAGCGACGGTCTGCGTCAGGCGCTGACGGGCAATGACGCCATTGATCGCGTGAGCCGGGCGCAACTTCGACTGCCGCTCCTCGGCATCGGCGTAACCGAGGTCGGCGAACAGGTTGCCTGTGCCCCGGGTGATTGTCTCGTCAGCTTCGCTCATCGTCTTGGTGCCTGTCTCTGAATGATAGCGCAACGGCCGCTTATGACCTCCTGCGGAGCTTCATGGCCTCGCCACTGGTCGACCGGCTCGGGAGCGGACATTCGGATATGTAATACCGAGCGCCATAAATATTCACGTACGGCACTGGCCCTACACACGTCATGGCCGGGCTTGACCCGGCCATCTGTAGCGGCACTGCGACTGCAAAGATGGCCGGGTCAAGCCCGGCCATGAGTGTTTTGCGATGACGCCGCGCCTGCCCGGAGAGTCAATCTTTGGGGCGCTTGGTATAAGTGGAATCGTTGGTACCAATCGCCATTCGACGTTCAGACGAGCCTGGTTCGGTACTCGTCGTTGACGCAGTATGTCAGTCGGGAATCAATGGTTCACGTCAATTCTTCGAGCAGCGCCTTGGCCTCTTTCAGATCGGCGGTATCAAATCCCTCGGTGAACCAGCCAAAGACAGGGGCGAGGAGGTCGCGCGCTTCGGCACGCCGGCCTTGCCCGCCCCACAGCCGGGCGAGGTTCGCGGCAGCGCGCAATTCCAGTGCTTTCGCTTGTTGGGCTTGTGCAATGCGGATCGCTTGCTGCAAGGAGGCCTGACTCTCCTCGAGCCTGTTTTCGGCGAGCAGCACAGTCCCGGTGAGTCGGTGCAATTCCGCATCCCACATATGCTCGCCAGTGGCAGACGCTGTCTCCAAGCCCTTCCGCAGCGCGGTCAGTGCCGCCGCCCTATCGCCGTGCGACGCCAGACCTTCGGCCAGGAATGCGAAACCATAAGGCAAATACCAAGTGCGTCCGAGCTGGGTCCATCGGGTTACGCCTTCGCGAATGCTGGCGATTGCCTCTTCGACTGCGCCTTGTCCGAGCAGAGCTATGCCGCGCAGCATGCCGGGTTCGTAGAGCAACGAGAGCCGTTGCTCCGCGGCCAGCGCCTCGGCGCCGTCGAGGTGGCTCAGCGCCCGCTGGGGCTCGCGGCGATTGAGGAAAAACACCGTGGCATTGATCAGCGCAAGACACAGCGTGAATGGGTGGGCGATCCGCTCCGCCAACGCCAAAGACTCAGTGATGCTTGCAAGGGCCTGCACGGGATATCCGAGCATCCATTCGGCCTGAGCGGCAACGGATCCGGCGCAGACGCCGGGATCGTGTCCGCCATAGACGAGACGATGGGATGCATGCTTTTTGGGATCGTACAGTCGCCACCCAACATCGGCGTGCTCGCGAGCTTTTGCCGAGTCACCGGCCCAATACCGCGTCGCCCAGCCGCTATGCTGCGCCTGGAGCCGCAATCCATCATCTGCCTCCCGTTCGGCCATCCCTATCAATCTCTCCGAGAGCGGGCTGGCGGCAGATATTTCGCCGGATACAAAGGCTGACTGCCACACCCCATAAAGCGCCTCAAACCGTTGGTGCGGCTCGCCGCTGGCTGCGGCAAGCTCATGCGCCCGCGCGTAAGGCGGCTTCGCTGCCACGCCGCCCCTGGTAGTATGCATGCAGAGCCCCAATGCCAGTTGCAGAGCGATTTCGCGGCCATCCCGAACGTGACCCTCCGGTAACGAATGCAGCAAGCCGAGACCCCGCTTGAAATGGGCAATCGCTTCCAGGTAGGTGAATTTTGCCGCCGCGTACCGCCCCGCCTTCAGCCATTGATCGACGGCGCGTTCGGAGTTGCCGGCAGCCGTCAGGTGATGGGCGAGCAACTCCGGCTGGCGCTCGACGAGATCGGCGAAATGCTCTTCCAATGCCGCCGCA
>DATMND010000406.1:0-21524 GCA_035569235.1 Acetobacteraceae bacterium
TGCCGGCGGGACCGGAGGAATGGTTTCCGGCTGACATCTGCCTCCGGCGCTCAATGGCGCAGCGCGATTTCACGGCGCCCCTCAAGCTGAGCACCGGGTGCGCCGCGGGCACGACACGCGATGACGCTGCCCTGCGGGCGCTTCTCGAACTGATCGAGCGCGATGCCGCGGCTTTGTGGTGGCGCGGCGGTCGGCGCGGGCGCGCGATCGCGCCGGAAAGCGAGGCCGGGAAAGCCGCCGCGGCACTGCTCGAAATTCTACGGCAGGGCAACCAGGGACGGTTCACCCGGCTGCTGGATATCACCACCGATCTCGGTATTCCCGTCATCGCCGCTGTGTCGGCACGTGTGGATGGGTGCGGCTTTACGTTCGGACTGGCCGCAAGAATAACGCCCGCGGACGCCGCACGAGCAGCGATCATCGAAATGTGCCAGGGCGAGCTCGCGCACCACGTCGTCGCGGCGAAGCGGCATGAATCGGGCGATGCCGCGCTGAACGAGAGCGACCGGCGCCGGCTGCGGCACGGCGAACTGATCGACATGCGCCACTGCCCGCTGCTTCAGCCGTTAGGTGATTCCGATCTGGCCCCGTCGCCTCGCGCAGTCGATGCGGCCACAGCTTTGCATGACGTCCTGGCCCGACTGGGTGAGCACGGCATCGACACCTACCTGCTCGACCTCACTCGGCCACAGTTCGAGGTGCCGGTTGTCCGTGCGCTGGCGCCCGGGCTTCAGATCGAGCCCGGCACAATCGTGTCGGACAGGCTGGCAAGAGCGATCGCGGAGACCGGCGGCGGTTCCGTCCACACCGCCGGACTGCCCCTGCTGTTGTAACTACTGGCTCAGCATCCGCCCCAGCGGTCGGCCGGCGAACAGGTGGACGTGGAAGTGCGGCACTTCCTGTCCGCTGTGCTCGCCCATGTTCGCGAGCAGGCGATACCCCTGCGCCTCCAGCCCGAGATCCTTCGCCACCTTGCCCACTGCGCGCATGAAGCCGACGATCTCCTCGGCGCTCGCATTCGCGCTGAAATCAGCGAACGAGACGTACTTCCCCGTGGGAATGACCAGCACATGCGTCGGCGCCTGCGGGTTGATGTCGTGGAACGCCAGCGCCCACTGGTCCTCGTAGGCCCGCTTACACGGGATCTCCCCGCGCAGGATGCGGGCAAAGATGTTGGTGTCGTCGTAAGGCGGCAGGCCGCTGACAGCCATCCCAGATCTCCCGGCTTGCCCCCGGACCTGATCCGGGGGTCAGGGGATTTTCGTCGTATCCAGGCCGAACGCAATCGGGAGATTGCGCGCCCGAGCGGCCTTCTCGGCGATGCCGCTGATACCCTCGCGCCGTTTCAACTCCTCCCAAACCTCCTCGGGGCGGATGCCGCAGGCGACCCACAGCACGATCAGGTGGTAGAGCACATCGGCACTCTCGGCCACCACGGCGTCACGATTGCCGGCGACGGCCTCGATCAGGCACTCGACGGATTCCTCGCCGAACTTCTGCGCCACCTTCGCCGTTCCGCGCGAGAGCAGCCTAGCCGAGTGGCTCACCGCGGGGTTCGCCGTTCGCCGGCTGGTCACCACCGACCACAGCCGGTCGAGCACCGCGGCCGCGGGACCGATCGCCAGCGGCGGCAGGGGGCGCGGCACGTCGGCTGCCTCCGCCCTGGCGGCTGCGGGCTTCGCCGGTTTGCGCAGCTTGGCGGGCTTGCGCAGCTTCTTTGGCTTGATCTGCTTCTTCCGCTTCAGCCTGAGCGCACCAGACCCGGGCGGATTCTTGTTGCTGGCGGACTTGGCCATGGCGGCGTACCCTCAGGCCGCCTGGCGCGGCAGGCGAACCGGCAGGCCGGCCGCATCCAAGGCCGCTTTCACCTCGTCAATCGTGAATGTCCCGAAATGGAACACGCTGGCCGCCAGCAATCCCGTAGCGCCGGCACGCGCTCCATCGACGAAGTGCTGCAACGTGCCGACCCCGCCGGATGCGATCACCGGCAGCCGCACCGCGGCGCACACCGCCTCCAGCAGGGGAAGATCGAAGCCCGCACCGGTGCCGTCCCGATCCATGCTGGTCAGCAGGATTTCGCCGGCGCCGAGGTCCGCAACCTGCCGGCACCATGCCACCGCATCGATGCCAGTTCCGTTGCGGCCGCCATGGGTGAACACCTCCCACCGCCCGGGCGCGGATTGCTTCGCGTCCACCGCCACGACCACGCACTGGCTGCCGAATTTCTGCGCCGCCTCGCGCACCAGTTCCGGCCGGGCCACAGCAGCCGAGTTGACGCTGCACTTGTCAGTGCCCGCCAGCAGCAGACGCCGCATGTCCTCGGTGGAGCGGATGCCGCCGCCCACGGTCAGCGGCAGGAACACCCGCGAGGCGGTCCGGGAGACCACGTCCAGGATGGTGTGGCGGTTCTCATGGCTGGCGGTGATGTCGAGGAAGCACAGTTCGTCGGCGCCCGCCGCATCATACAGCGCAGCCTGTTCGACTGGATCGCCGGCGTCACGCAGCGAGACGAAGTTCACGCCCTTGACGACGCGGCCGTCCTTCACGTCCAGACAGGGAATGACACGCAATTTCAACATTATGGCGTTCATAAACTAGGCGAGCGTGGCAATGGCAAGCATTTTTGGACAGGGTCAGTCCTGCGCAACGGGAGGCCGGCGGATTTATCCGCAGATGTGAACGAATCAGGCCGACAGCAATGCCAGAGCCGATGCGGGATCGACCCGCCCGTCATATAGCGCCCGGCCGACGATGACGCCTTCGATCCGCGTGCCCACGGCAGCCAGCCGCAGATCGGCAAGATCCTGCAGGCCGCCTACGCCGCCCGAGGCGATCACCGGCATCACCACTGAGGCACCCAGCGCAACGGTCTGCTCCAGATTGAGCCCGCTCAGCATACCGTCGCGGCCGATGTCAGTGTAAACGATGGCCGCCACGCCGGCATCCTCATACGACAGCGCAAGGTCGAGGGCGCGCACGGACGATTTCTCCGCCCAACCCTCGGTCGCGACGTCGCCGTCACGCGCGTCGATCCCCACCACGATACGGCCCGGAAAAGCGCGGCAGGCCTGCCGCACCAATGCTGGGTTCTTCACCGCGGCGCTGCCCAGGATCACCCGCCGCACGCCTGCTTCCAGCCAGCGCTCGATGCCGGCTATGTCGCGGATGCCGCCGCCAAGCTGCACCGGGATCGTCACGGCGGCCAAGATGGCGCCGACCGCCTCCGCATTCACCGGCCGTCCGGCAAACGCGCCGTTCAGGTCCACCACGTGCAGCCAGGCGAAGCCCGCATCCTGCCAGGCGCGCGCCTGTCCCGCCGGATCGGACGAATACACCGTGGCCTGATCCATCGCGCCACGCCGCAGACGCACGCACTGGCCGTCCTTGAGGTCGATCGCCGGATAGAGCGTCAGCGCCGTCATTCGGCCCTCTGCCCGGCCTTCCGTGCGTTCGGCTTGCGCAGCCGCTTGTAATAGAAAAATCCGCGCACGATCCTGCCCCGCACCAGCGCATAGTCCGGATGCACGCCCCAGCGCACGAAGCCAAGCGATTCGTAAAGCCGGATCGCCGCTTCCTGGGTCTCGCGCACGTCGAGATTCAACACGTGATACCCCAGTTCGCGAGCGCGCTCCTCGACCTCGGTGGTCAGCATCCGCGCCAGGCCGTGGCCGCGGGCATAGGGCGCAATGTAGGAGTGCATCAGATGCGCCGCATGCGCCTGCGCTTCATTGTTGCGCGGCGGCCGCACCAGATGCGCGGAACCGACCGCCGAGCCGTCCAGCCGGGCGACGAACAGTTCGCGCTCCGGCACCAGCAGCACGCCACGGAAATAGGTCTCCAGCGCCATCCTGCCGGGCGGGTTCAACCAGCCGAAGCCACCACCGTCGATGATCGCAGCCGATGTCGCCTCGCACAGGGTGTGCAGATCGTCGTCGGAGAATTCTTTCACACGCTCGACCAGAAGCTGCGCCGGCAATGGCGGTGCTTTGTCAGCCTGGGGTCGATCGGAGGTATCGTCCATGGCGTCAGGGTGTCCATCGAAGGAAGTTGCTGAGAATGCGGATGCCGATCTCCTGACTCTTTTCGACATGGAATTGCGTGCCAGCCCGGTTCCCGGCGGCCACCATCGCCACCACCGGCCCGCCATAGTTGGTCATCGCGATCGCCTGCCGCGGATCACCGCCAACCAGGGCGTAGCTGTGCACGAAATAAACATGGTCGCCCGGTTGCAATCCGTCGAGCAGACGATGGCTCCCCGGCACGAAGTCGAGCGCGTTCCAGCCCATTTGCGGCAGCCGCAGGCCCGGCACCGTCATCTCCGCGATCTCGCCATCGATCCAGGCGAATCCCGGCGTGATCTCGTGTTCCAGCCCGCACTCGGCCATCAGTTGCATGCCGACGCAGATGCCGAGGAATGGCGTGCCGGAATTGGTCGCGGTCTCGATTGCCCGGCGCATGCCGGTCACGGCGGCCAGCCCGCGCGAGCAATCGGCGAATGCGCCCTGGCCCGGCAGCACGATCCGGTCGGCACCGGCGACATAGTCCGGATCGGCTGTCACCCTGACATCGGCGTCCAGCCCGGCGCGTTCGGCCGCCAGCGCGAGCGCCCGTGAGGCCGATGTCAGGTTGCCGCTGCCGTAATCCACTACCGCGACCTTCATCGGGCCGTCTCCGGCGGCAGGAAGCTGCCCGCGACGTCGGGCCGGCGTGTCAGCAGCCGTTCCAGCGCGCCGAGTTCGTTGTGTGCCGCGATGACCTGGGCGAGAAAGTAACCGCGATGATCCAGCGACCAGCGGCGCAGATCCTGCCCCGACAGCCCGAGCAGCACTGTAACCCCCGACATCAGGACGACCGAAATGCCCTCGGTCGCGAGCAAGACGATCAGAAGGCTGGCCACCACCGTAAGCACGGCGGGAATCCACGCCCGGTGCGCGGCAAGCCACAGCGGACCGAAGAGCAGCGCGCCCCAACTGAAGCCCTCGCGGACCAGCACCGGAGGCGCGCCTTGCCGCAGATGGGCGGTCCAGAATTTCAAAGCGTCCCCTTGGTCGACGGGATCGCGTCGCCGGCACGCGGATCGAGCTCCGCCGCAACGCGCAACGCCCGCGCGGCGGACTTGAAGCATGCCTCCGCCACATGGTGCGCGTTCCGCCCGGCGCGGCGGGTGATGTGCAGGGTGATCAGCGCATTCATCGCGAAGGCGCGGAAGAACTCCTCGAACAGCTCCGTGTCCATCTCGCCGATCTTGGGGCGTTCGAACGCGACGTCCCAGGCCAGGAACGGCCGGCCGGAAATATCCACCGCCGCTTCCGCCAGCGCCTCGTCCATCGGCACCAGAGCGTTGCCGAAACGGCGAATGCCGCGCTTTTCGCCCAGTGCCTGGGCAAACGCCTGACCGAGCACGATGCCGACATCCTCGGTGGTGTGGTGGAAATCGATGTGCAGGTCGCCCTTCGCCTTGACCTTCAGGTCGAACAGCGCGTGGCGCGTCAGGGCGGTCAGCATATGGTCGAGGAAGCCGATGCCGGTGGCAATGTCGGCCCGTCCCGACCCGTCCAGCGACAGGGTCAGGGTGATGTCGGTTTCGGAAGTTGTCCGCGTCAGGCTCGCCGTGCGGCTCATGCGCGAGCACTTAGCCCGGCAGCGCCCTGCGGTCCAGCGCCGGTGCGCGACGCCTGGGGGGAATCGAGAGCAGCATCGCCACGAACAGCACACTGGTGGTTGCCACCTGGGCGATGCCGAACGCATGGGCGTAGGCGTCGCGCCCGGAGCCGGCCCCCAGCACGGCGAAGAACAGACTGCCGATCGCCGCCACGCTGATCGCCGCACCGATCTGCAGCGCCGAATTGAGCACGCCCGCGGCAACCCCGGCCTGATGCGGGGCCACGTCGCCGAGCACCGTGTTGTAGAGCCGCGGGAAGGCAATGCCTTGCCCG
Source organism: Acetobacteraceae bacterium (assembly GCA_035569235.1). Taxonomy (GTDB): domain Bacteria; phylum Pseudomonadota; class Alphaproteobacteria; order Acetobacterales; family Acetobacteraceae; genus JAMXLO01. The sequence goes on from DATMND010000406.1 coordinate 5,937, forward strand.
AAGCCGGCCAGCAACACGGCCATCACGACCGGCCCGCCATCGATCCCGAGCGCGATCACCGCGGCGACGGCGGCGTAGCCGGCTACCTGGATGGCCATGCCGACCGTCAGCAGCCAGGGGCGCAGCCAGGCAGGCAACGGCGCGGTGACCAGCGGGCCGACGAACAGGCCGATCCCGTAGGGCAGGATGGCGAGGCCGGTGTGCAACGGATCGGTACCGTAGCCCTCCTGCTGGTAGATGCTGAACACCACGTAGAACGACGTGGTGAAGAAGAACAGCGTCCCCACCAGCACGCCGCGCCGGAAGCTGGGGATGGCCATCAGCCGGAGATCGAGCAACGGGCTGCCGCCATGCGCGGTCAGCCGACGCTCGAACCAGATGAACGCGGCGGCCAGCAGCGGCACCGCGGCCAGCATGACGAAGGTCCACGCCGGCCAGCCCTGGTCGCGGCCCTCGGACAACGGCAACACAAGGCACGCCAGCGTTAGCGAGACCAGCACCGCACCGACGAGGTCCAGCCGCCGTCGCTGGCTCGTGCTGGTCTCCGGGACGAGCCACCAGGCGGCAAGCATCACCGGGACGCCGATCGGCAGCTTGGCCAGGAAAACCGTCCGCCAGCCGAGCCCGAACGGGCTCCATTCGACCAGAGCGCCGCCGGAGAACTGTCCGATGGACGCGGCCAGGCCCATCATCACGCCATAGAAGCTCAGCGCCCTGGCGAGTTCGCTGTCGGTCGGGAACAGCGCTCGGATCGAGCCCAGCACTTGTGGCGCCAGCATTGCCGCCGCGAGCCCCTGCAGGATGCGACCGACGACAAGCTGCAACGGCGTCGCGGCGAGGCCGCACAATGCGTTGGTCGCGATGAAGCCCGCCATGCCGATCAGGAACAGCCGGCGGCGGCCATACAGGTCGCCCAAGCGCCCGCCGGTGATCAGGAACACCGCGTAGCCCGCGGCATAGCCCGAGACGACCAGTTGCGTCTCGGCTGGGCTCGCCCCGAGCGATACGTGGATCGACGGCAGACTTACGTTGACGATGAAGAAGTCGACCGATGGCAACAGGCCGCCGGCGAGCAATACGATGAATGCGAGCCAGCGTCCGGCGCGGGACTGGGTAACGGCCGTCGATATGGCTGGCACGGCACCTTCCTGTCCGACGGCGATCATCGGGGATTCAGTAGCCATCCGACCACTGTGCCACAAGGCAGCGGACGCATTCCGCCCTATGATGCGTCGGATGAGCGACGATCCGGCAGGCTTTTATGCGCGATTGGAGGTGGAATCGGCGGCGTCGCCCGAGGCGATCACCGCCGCGTTCCACCGTAAGGCGCGCGTGCTTCACCCGGATATCGTGGAGACCGGCAATGCCGAAGCCTTCATGTGGGTGAAAGAGGCGTACGATGTGCTGGGTCACGCGGAGCGCCGTGCCGCCTATGACCGCACTGCCCGAGCCATGGCGTTGTCTGAACCGATTGCGACACAGGGCAGGCCGTCAACCAACCGCGGCCTGCGTATATACGACGTGCCGGTTGCGCTGTGGGCGGGCGTTGGTGGGCTGCTTTGTCTGGCGTCGATCATGACGATCGTCGAGTTGACACGCCCTCCGCCTCCGGCGCTGCCCGCAGTAGCCCGGCCGTTCGCCCCGTCGGTGCCGCCGGTCCAGGCACCGCCGATGGCCCAGATACAGGTGGCCATGCCCGCCGCTGGCGAGGCCACACACTTTGTTCTCCCCGCGCGGGGCACAACGGTGCTTTGGCGGCGCGACGCGCAACGCGATGGTTACGTGCCAGCTGGGCATTTGGCCGACTTCACCTCGGTGGAGGCGCTGCGCCTTGTGCAGCAGCACGGGCTTGTCGAGATCCGCCTGGCCGATGGCGGCAGCGGCTTCGTCGACGCGGGCCGGCTGGCGCTGGGCGATCAGGTGGCGGCGCACCGATCCTACTGCATCTACAATGCAGGCCCATCGCCGGAGAACGGCGTGGTACTCGAGCGCCACGGATCGGGTGAGTCGCATCTGCGGATCGACAATCGCGGCAGCCAGTCCACGGTGGTCAAGCTGCGCGATGCCGCGGGCGCGGTCGCGGCCAGCGTATTCGTGGCACCCGGCGGAACCGCCACAGTGACGAACCTCCCCGAAGCAAGCTATCGCCCGGAATTTGCTGTCGGCGAAGTGTGGAGCCGGGCCTGCCATGGCTTCGCTGCCGGCATGCGGGCCGCGCGCTTCGCGGATTTTGCCCCGCTCTCCGCACTGTCGCCGTTGATGGTCCCGCCTGACCTTTCTGCTGCGCCGCCGCCACAGGATATTCCCGACGCGGTGTTTGAACGCGAATAGGGGGTGACAACGGCCATCACGCTTCAGGGGTCGTTGCGTGGTATGTTCTATGCCCCGTTCTACCTCGCGCTGGCGAAGGACGCTTATGCCGCCGAGGGTGTGGATGTGCGCTTCATCAGCTCGCCTCGTCCCGGCGACGCGGTATAAATCGCTCGGCATCTGGAGCGGCGATCCACATTCTGCCCCGCACCTGTTATGACCGGTTCCGCGCAAGCCTGATTTCCGGCGGCTTCGTGTATCCCGGCACGAACCATGAAGTGGCGATGAACAACAGCCGGGCGGACACTGCGATCGCCGAAGATCCTCCGCCGCTGGAGTGAGCCGGCTACCGCGGCGGCGGGGCCACAAGCGGCTGCTGCTGCACCGGTGCCTGGTCAGCGCCTTCGGGAAGCAGCCACGCGCGCAGCGAGCGACGGACCTGGTACTCGAATTCGACGTTCATCGTGTCCATCATGTCCTTTGTCATGTCATAGAGCGTCGAAGGCAGATCATCGAGGTCGCCGGTGTAGGTGCGGGTAACCCGCGCCTGCGCAAAGCCGGCGCGGGTATCGGGCGATGCATAGACGTCCAGCTCGACCGCGAAACTGCCGAGGATGGAGTCACGCTGGCGGATCAGCGATGCCTCCTGGATGACGAAGACCGCCTGACCAGCGCTGCCGAATGCCTGCAACCGATCGGCGGCCATATTGCGCAGGGCCTGCACCGGGGGCATGGGGTCGAGCTGGCTGACATCAGGCGGGGCGCTCGACGGGACGTAACGCTGTTCGATCTGGATCGTCGCGACGTTCAGTCGAAGCGCGGTCAGATGGCCATAGTGCAGTGGTGGGTAAAGGCGCTCTTCCCGGCCGCCGCAGGCAGCGAACAGGAATGGCAGCAGCAATGACGAGCGGCGGGACAGCGTGCGGCCTGGCATACACAACTCCGAGTGGGGAACGGGCAATCGATCAGGATGCGGCGCTGCGGCCACGGACGTCCTGGCGGGGAAACCGGAAGTCGTAGTTGCAGAACTCGCAGGTCATGACGATGTCGCCGTCCACCGCCATGTGATCGAGATCGTCGGCCGGAAACCCTTCCAGGATGCCGACCAACCGAGCGCGCGAGCAACGACAGCCATACGACAACGCGCGGGCGCGATCAGTGGCGACGCCTTCGCTGTGGAACAGGCGATAGACCAGACGCTCCGGCGGCAGTGCATCGTCCAGCAACTCGGCGTCCGTCAAGGTGGCGGCGAGCGCGGTTGCGGTACGCCAACTCTCCTCCTGGGCGTCGTCATCCAGCTCGGGATCGATCCCACCCGCACCAGCGATCTTCTCCAGGATCAGCGCACCCGCGCGCCAACCGTCCCGGGTTTCGTCGCACGCGAGATGCACGAAACAGCGAAGCTGCTCGCTGGTGCGGAAGTAGTGCAGCGCCATTTCGGCCAGATTGCCGCCCTCGATCGTCACGATGCCCTGGTGGCGGTTCTGATCGGGCCCCTGATCGACGGTGAACGCCAGGTATCCGCCGCCGAGAAGTTCATCGGCCCCTGGCGACGGAATATCCCGCAGCAGCGCCTCGAGCCTGCGTGGTTCGGCGCGCGCATAGCCGCGCAATCCACCGGTATCCGTGCAGTCGGCGAGCAGCATCGTCACCGGCCCGTCGCCCTTCGCCTGCACGCTGAACGACCCGTGGAATTTCAGTGCCGTGGAGAGTGCCGCCGCCAGCGCCAGGGATTGCCCGGCGAGCCTGGTGACCGCAGGGTGGTTGGGATGGCGCGTGAGCAAGGCGTGCGCGAGCGGCCCCAGCCGCACCAGCCGCCCGCGCACCGGGCGGCGCGGCAGGAAGAACGGCGTGACGCCGCGTGGCACGACGATGTCGGGCACCGGCGGTCGTCCGCCGTCCAGGAAGGCAGGTGTATCGGACATGGCGCAAACATAGGCATCGTCCGCCGCCTGGGCTACCGTCCTCACGATGGCGCTCCAGCAAGCGGCCTTTTCGTTGCGCATGATGGAGAGGCGGGATGCCCGGACAGTGGCCGCGTTGATCCGTTCCGCGTTCGCCTCCCAATTCGTTGTCACCGACCCTCCGCCCTCGGCTCTGCGGGTGACGGAGGAAGAAATCGCCGCACATCTGCGGGTGGGCGGCGGCGCTGTGGCCGAGGCGGGCGGCGGAATGGTGGGCTCGGCACTGTGGAACGAACAGGATGACGGGCTCTATCTGGGACGGCTGGCGGTGGAACCGGCCTGGCGCGGTCGCGGCATCGCCAAAGCACTCGTGGCTTCGGCGGAAGCGGCGGCAAGGCGGATGGCGCTGCCACGCGTCCACCTGAGCACGCGCCTGGTCCTGCGCGACAACCGCCGGCTGTTCGCCGCGTGCGGCTTCGTCGAGACGACCTGCCATGCGCATCCCGGCTATGCCGAACCGACGTTCGTGAACATGGAGAAGCGGCTGGTGCCCCCTCCCCCGGGCCCCCTTCCGCGAGGGGAGGGGGAGATTTAGCGCATGGCCGCCAGGGCCTGGTTCATTCTCGCCGCGCTGGCGCTCGCCCGCGTCGGCTTCGGCTACCAGTTCCAGACTGTGCCGACCCTCGGCCCCGACCTGGTACGGCTGTTCCACCTCGATTACACGACGCTGGGCACGCTGATCGGCGCATTCATGCTGCCGGGCAGCTTCTCGGCGATCCCGCTCGGCATGCTCGGCCGCCGGTTCGGTGACCGGCTCGTATTGGGCGCCGGCCTTGGGCTGATGGTGGTCGGGCCGCTGGTCAGCGCAGTTGCCGGCGGGCCGGTGGGGATTGGCGTCGGTCGCAGTATCGCCGGGGTCGGCGCGGTGGCGATGATCGTGCTGCAGAACAAGGTCATCGCCGACTGGTTCCATGGCCGGCACTTCATGCTGGCCATCAGCATCTCGGTCGCATCCTACCCAATCGGCGTGGGGCTTGCGCAGCTCATCCTGCCGCCGCTGGTGCACGCGTATGGCTTGCAAGCCGCCTTCATCTCCAACGCCGTCGCCCTGGCAGTGCCTGCCGGGCTGTTCCTGGCAAGTTTCCGCCCGGCGCCGCATGCCGCACCGGTTCCGCGCTCATTCTCGTTTCCGAGCGGGCGCGAGTGCCTGCTGCTGGTGATCGCGGGGCTGATCTGGACCGCCTATACGGCCGGCTATACGGGCTACACGTCCTACGTTCCGTCGCTCATGGCGGTGCGCGGCGAGAGCCTGGTGCTGACCGGCCTGGTATTGACCATCGCAACCTGGGGAAACGTTCCGGCGACCATGGTCGGCGCCGGCCTCGCCGCTCGCTTTGGCGGATTCCGCATCTTCCTGCTTGGCACGCTGGCGCTGGTGGTCGGCATCAGCGGCACCGCACTGCTGGACTGGCCAATTTCGTTGGCGGTGCTGATCGGGATCGTGGGCTCGTTCCATCCCGGCGTGATCATGGCCGTCGGGACGCTGTCGGCTCGTCCCGCGAATCGGGCGGTCGGGATGGGCCTCTTCTACACGACGTACTACGTCGGCGGGACGGTCGTGCCGGCGCTGTGCGGCTGGGCGGCCGATCTCTACGGAGGTCCCGAGGGCGCCCTGCTTGCCGCCGCCGCGGTCTCGGCTCTGGCAATCCCGATGTATCTTCTGCACCGGCGGCTGACCGCGCACGAGTTGATGCTCGCCAGGGCGTAGCGCCGGCGCGATAAGCTCGATCGATGCAGCCAGGCAAGGTGCAGTATCTGGAGGGCCTTCGCGGCATCGCGGCGATGCAGGTGGTGCTGCTGCATTTCGTCAGCGGCTTCCTGCCGGAGAGAGCACAGCACGCGTGGCCGCCGCTGCGCGTGCTGTTCGATGGCCACACCGCGGTCTATGTGTTCTTTCTGATCAGCGGCGCGGTGCTGACACCGTCCTTTGCCCGTCCGGGACCCTTTGCCGCGAAGCTGGTCAAGCGGGTGGTGCGGCTGGGCATCCCGGTGGCCGCCGCCGCCGTCATCGCCACGCTGCTGCTGGCAGCCTGGCCGGACGCGCATCTGCGGGCCGCAGCGTTGACCGGGTCGGCGTGGCTCGCGATGGATTCCAGCGGGGCGCCGACGCTCGCGCATCTGGCGCGCGAGGTCAGCCTCGACAGTCTGCTGCTCGGCTACCGTGAGGCGACCCTGTTCGCGCCACTGGCCGAGCGGCTTCCGCTGATGGAACAGTCGCTCGACGCGCCGTTCTGGTCGTTGCATCTGGAACTGTATGGCTCACTGCTGGTGCTGGTCCTGGTGTGGCTGCGGGCACGGTCGGCATGGCTCTACCGTGTTCTTGTCGGCGCGGCGGCGGTGCTGTTCGGCACGCATCCAATGTTCTTGTTCGTGCTGGGGCACTTGTTATCCCCGGTCATGGCCCTCCCCGTCGATGGCCATAAGAGGCTGTGCGCCATGCTGCCCCTCGCCGGAACACTATTGCTCGCGGTCGGACTTGCGCTCGCCGCCACCAAGGATTGGCGTGTCATTGAGACGTGCCGGCTCTGGGTGGCCGCTATCGAATTGGCTGCCTCACCGAATCTGTTTCAGTTTGCCAGCCAACTCGCGGCGGTGCTGATCTTTGTCGGCGTGTTGCTTCATCCACCGGCGCAGGCGTTGCTCCAGCGATGGTCTTGCCGCCAGCTTGGGCGCCTGTCCTTCGGCATTTATCTGCTGCACTTCCCGATCCTGTTCACCGTGGCCTGCCTTATCTTGACCGACACGCAGCCAGTACTGCCGTTTGCCGCGTCAGTAGCGATCGTGTTCGTCGTGTTCATCGGCATCACCATGTTTGCGGCCATGCTATTCGAGCGCTGGATCGATCGCCCTGCCATCGCGCTCAGTCGGCGCGCCGGCGCGACCCGCTGGCAGGCCGCCTGATCACCGGCGCAACTGGTTCACCAGCGCCTCGGCCTCGTCGGTCGCGATCGCAAGTGCCTGGCTGGCAATAGACTGCGGGAAGCCGGCCCGCGCCAGGATGGCCAGCTCACGGCGTCGGCCTGCCGGATCGGGCACTGCGCCCGCACGGAATGGGCCGATGCGCCGCCGCCGCGCCACTGTCAGCGCGGCGGCAAGTTCGCTGGCCGCGTCCTCGGGAAGGACAGACCGGGCGACATCCGCAGCCACCCCCTTCGCCGCCAGATATGCGGCCACAGCCAAGCGTGAGCGTCCCGCTCGGGTCAGCGTACGGGCCTTGCTCTCGGCAAACGTCGCGTCATTTACCGCCCCGGCCGCGGCGAGGCGGGCGGCGACTTCACGCGCAACCCGCTTGGCTTCACTCGTCTGATGGCCGACACCGTCCGCATCGCGAGCTTCGGCCTGGGCTAGACGTGCCCAGCGATCCACCCGCCGCTCCAGAAAACGGCGCAGGCCGGCCTCGGTCGCGGCGTAGCGCGCAAGATAGTTGAGCGCCGCTTCATGCAGGTTCGCCGCGTCGGGCGGCGGCCCAGCGCCACGGCGTCGCGGAGCAGCAGTCATAGACGGACCATGGCAGGGCCGGGGCCTGATACAAGATCATCGGCCGACACAACCCCACTTGTTTGACTCCCGTCCGCACAACCGCCAACAATCCCTGCTTCCCATTGGACCCGCCCCGAAAGGTCGCGGGTGGGTGATCCATTGGGGAAACAACACAAGAGGGTTGCATACCCATGATTTCCGCTCTGTTGCCGAACTACGCCCGTGCCGACCTCGCTTTCGAGCGGGGCGAAGGCGCTTGGTTGTGGACGGTGGACGGGCGACGATTCCTCGATTTCGGGTCGGGCATCGCCACGGCCTCGCTGGGCCATGGCCACCCGCACCTCGCCAAGGCGATCGCCGAGCAGGCTGCCAAGGTGATGCACGTTTCCAACCTGTACCGCATTCCGCAGGCCGAGAAGCTTGCGCAGCGGCTGGTGGACAACACGTTCGCGGACAGCGTGTTCTTCTGCAACTCGGGCGCGGAAGCGAACGAGGGAATGATCAAGATGATGCGCCGCGCGATGTATGACGCCGGCAAGGGGGAGCGCTTCCGCTTCATCGTGTTCGAGGGCGCGTTCCACGGCCGCACGCTGGCGACCCTCGCCGCCACCGGCAACGCCAAGTACCTGGAAGGCTTCGGCCCGGTGGTGGAGGGCTTCGATCAGGTGCCGTTCAACAACATGAACGCGGTGCGCGACAAGGTCGGCCCCACCACCGCCGGCATCATCGTCGAGCCGATCCAGGGCGAGGGCGGCGTGCGTCCCGCCGACATGCAGTTCCTGCGCGACCTGCGTGCCGTTTGCGACGAGTATGGCCTGATTCTGGGCTTCGACGAGGTGCAATCGGGCATGGGCCGCACCGGCAAGCTGTTCGCGTATGAATGGTCCGGCATCACACCGGATGTCATGTCGGCGGCGAAGGGCATCGGCGGCGGCTTCCCGCTCGGTGCCGTTCTCGCGAAGGAGCAGTTCGCCAAGGCGCTGAAGCCCGGCACGCACGGCACGACGTTCGGCGGCAATCCGCTGGCGTGCGCCGCGGGCAACGGCGTGCTCGACGTGATGCTGGCACCGGGGTTCCTGGAAGGCGTGCAGCGCAAGGGCAACAAGTTGCGCACCGAACTGGAAAAGATCGTCCGCGAATTCCCGCAGGTGTTCGAGGACGCGCGCGGCATGGGCCTGCTGCAGGGCCTGAAATGCGTGCTGCCGCAGGGGGAGGTGCAGGCCGCCTGCGTCGCCGAAGGGCTGCTGGCGATCACCGCCGGCGACAATGTGTTGCGTCTCGCCCCGCCGCTTGTTGTCACCGACAGCGATCTGGACGAGGCGGTGGCGATGCTTCGGCGTGCGGCGCGGCGTGTGTTGCCATCCGCCGGCAAAGCTGCGGCGAAATGAGCGCCTCGCTCAGGCGCGCGAGTGATGTCGAGGGCCGGTCCACCGATCAGGTGGCCGGCCCGAGACACTTTCTCGATCTGCGCGATTTCGATGCTGCGACGCTCCGGCAGATGCTGGATGTTGCGGCGAACTACAAGCGCGGCGGCGTGTCCTCGCGTCCGCTGGCCGGGAAGACGCTGGCGCTGATCTTCGAAAAGCCGAGCACGCGCACGCGCGTGTCGTTCGAGGTCGGCATGCGCCAGCTCGGCGGCGACGTGGTTGTGCTTTCGGCCCGCGACATGCAGAGCGGCCGCGGTGAGTCCCCGGCGGACACGGCGCGCGTTCTGTCGCGCTATGTCGATGCGATCATGTTGCGCACCGATAATGTGGCGAAACTGCACGAGCTGGCGAAATTTGCTACCGTGCCGGTGATCAACGGGCTGACCGACACCTCGCATCCGTGCCAGCTTATGGCCGACGTGCTGACGTTCGAAGAGCATCGCGGGCCGATTGCGGGCCAGGTCGTCGCCTGGTGCGGCGACGGCAACAACGTCGCGCGAAGCTGGATCGAGGCCGCGGTGCGCTTCGGCTTCACGCTGCGGCTGGCCACGCCGGACGCGCTGCGGCCCCCCGAGGATCTGATCGACTGGGCGCGGGCGCAGGGTGGCAGGATCGAACTGACCGACGATCCGGAGAAGGCCGTAGCGGGTGCACGCTGCGTGGTGACCGATACCTGGGTGTCGATGTCCGACGATCCGAATACCAGCCGGCATAATCTGCTGGCGCCGTACCGGGTCACCCGTGCGCTGATGGCGAAGGCGGCGGCAGACGCGATCTTCATGCACTGCTTGCCGGCGCATCGCGGCGAGGAAGTCACCGCAGAGGTGATCGACGGCCCGCAGTCGGTGGTGTTCGACGAGGCCGAGAACCGAATGCACGCTCAAAAGGGCGTTCTGGCGTGGGCGCTGGGGGCGGCGCGGTAGCGGAAATTGCTCTCGCCGCGATCGGTGGAAAGATGCAGCTTTTCAGAAGCGGGGCCGCTTACGCGACCCCGTCTCCGGTGAGCAGGCTAGCGGCGGAGTGCGAGGGTTAGGATCTGAGGGGCGTGTGATCGACATTGACGACATCCGCTCGCGATATCAGCTGCTGGAAGATCTCCTCGGCGAAAGCGGGCGACGGCTGTTCGCGGCGAATGAAGCGCTGGCGCAAGGCTATGGGGGCGTGAGCGCAACGGCTCAGGCAACCGGACTCGCTCGCAGCACAATCACCCACGGAATTGCTGAGCTGCGGGCCGGGGGCAACGCGATCGGCACGGCAACCCGCCAGGCCCGGGGGGTGGTCGCAAGGCGGCTGTGGTGCATCAGCCGGGTTTACCGGCCGCGCTTGAGGCGCTGATCGAGGATGCGATCCGCGGTGACCCGTGCTCGCCGCTGCGCTGGGTGTGACACCCGGCATTGCACCCTTCCGCTACGACAAAGCCGCGCGTCTCGTCAGCCGCAATCTGCAATGGTACTGGCTACTGCCCCGGTGCCGGGATGGGCAGAATGCTGGAGACTTGCCAACCAGTTGCGCCCTTCACCAAAATCTGGTTCATCAGAAACCGCGTCGCTTGCACGGGTTGGCCCGACGCTCCGATCGTAAAGGTAATAGGAACATAAAGCTGGACGACGCCATCCCCGATCGCGACTATTTTGAGGGCCGCCATTTCCGGGTCGAGATTCCAGGTACCTTCATACAGGGCGGCAAATCGCTTGAGCGCCGCGCCGGTCCCCCAGATCGGCGTTCCGCGGGTTATCCAGAGGAATTCGGGCGAGGCCAACAATAGCCCTTCGACAGCTTTGAGATCGTGAGCGTTCTGGGCCGCGACAAAACGGTCGAAGACGACGCGGACTTCGTCCTGCGCGCCGGCCGCCGCGGGCCGGACCAGCGCGGCCGACAATAACAGCGCGGCGCAGATTGCGCCCCGATCGCCAGTGCGCCTTACGTTTTTCATGGCTCATCTCCCCTTGCTCTTTGGTCGATGGACTGGACAGTCGCGCTACGGCAGAATGGGGCTCGTGCAACACCGTGTCTTTGCGAAAGGGCTAAATTTTTCTTGGAAAATCCCTAAGCGGCGCAAATGAGCGATCCCGGGGTCGAGATTTTGGAGTTTGCCGGCTTTACGCTCGTTCCGAGCGAACGTCTGCTCCTGCATGGCGCGGAGCCGGTGTCGCTGACCGCTAAGGCATTCGACCTCCTCACCGCCTTGTTGCGGCGTCATGGCCGGCTAGCGACTAAGGACGAATTGCTGAGCGAAGTGTGGGCCGGGACGATCGTCGAGGAGGTCAATCTAAGCGTGACGATATCGGCGTTGCGCAAGAGGCTAGCGCCCGACGGTAGCGGCAAAGACTTGATCCAGACGGTGCCGAAGGCCGGTTATCGCTTTGTAGCGCCGGTGCGGATGCGATCGTCAAGCGCTGTGGAATATGTGCCAATCCCGGGACACCACGTGGCATTGTGGCGCGCTCCGAGCGAAAATCCCGATGCGCGGCGCGCCTATCTCGAAGGCCGATACCATTGGAACCGTCGATCCGAGGATGGGCTAACCAAAGCTATCGCGAGTTTCCAGCGGACCGTCTCGCTCGACCCGGATTTCGCGCTGGCCTATGCGGGCTTGGCCGATTGTTTCGCGACATTGGGTTATTTGAGCCATCTGCCGCCGGCTCAGGCGTTTCCAGCAGCGCGCGGCTACGCGACGATGGCATTGGAGCGCGACGCAGGCTTGGCTGAGCCGCATGCTTCGCTTGCCTACGTAAAATTCTACTTCGATTGGGATTGGGTCGGTGCCGAAGATGAGTTCCGTTTAGCAATTTCGCGTGACCCAAATTGGGCCGCGGCGCACGAATGGTATAGCATCTATCTGCTCGTCGCAGGCCGTCCGGTGGACGCGCTGCGCGAGATCACGGCAGCGCGGGACCGGGACCCACTCTCTCTGCCGGTCAATACCGATCTGGGTTTCCACTATTACTACACCGGCCAGTACGAGGAAGCGGTCAGGCAGCTGAAATCCGTTCTCGCAATGAACGATACTTTCGCGCCGGCGCATCTGTGGCTGGGACGCGCCTATCAAGAGCAGCGCCAATACGATGGCGCAATATCGGAGTTTCGCCGGGTCGAGGAACTCGTCAGCAATTGGCCTGTGGCGATCGCGGCGCGCGGATGTGTCGAAGGGATTTGCGGACATCTCGCCGAAGCTAGCGCCACCCTCGCCCATTTGGAGCGCCTGAGCACGCAGAAATTCGTAACCCCGTACGGCGTTGCGTTGGTCCAGGCCGGACTCGGCCGCTACGAACAGGCGTTGTCATGGCTCGAGCAAGCATTCGCCGAAAGGTCCCACTGGCTGGTGTGGCAGCGCCTCGATCCCCGCTGGAGAATGCTGCAGGGTAATGCGCGGTTCGCCGACCTAGTCAATCGGATGCGTTTCCCTGCCGGGAGTGCTCGCCTCCTCTGAATGGAGCTGCGCGATCCCAGACTCAGGAGTCGGCAGAACACCTAGCGCGGCCGATCGGCCGCAATCAAACCAAAGCAAGGATCGCGCTGGTGTCTCTCGCCGTCGGTATCGGGTTGGATCAGCCAACAGTAAGGCGAACCGCAAACAACGCAAATCACGCGCGTGCATGGCCAGGGCGCCAGACTTGAGGCGATGTCGCTGCAACCTGCGTTTGCGTTTTTTGCGTTATTTGCGGTTCCCTTTCCTTGCTTCGATGCGATAGCCCACGCGCCATGACCCTTGCGGGAAAAGGTTTCAGGCGAAACAGTGCGTTACGGGCAGTGCATCGGAAAATAACCGCGGGCTGCAGTGATTTGCCAGGTTAGCAATACAGGGCGGCCCGCATCACGATCACGCGACAGCGCGTTCAGTTCTTCGGCACCGGTGTCGATCCGGATGTGACGGCGCAAGGTCGGCTTCCCACCCTACGCGGCGTTCCTGTCCGTGACCCGCGAGGACCGCTTGGGTCAATCGCGTCGGTTCGGCTACGCGCCAGGCGAGTCCGCGGCACCTCAATGAGCGGACCCGCTGGCCGGACGTCGACGCACCCGCGGCTGGGCTGTTTGCGACGGATCGACGATGTCGGCGACGGGTCTGCTTCACGGCGTGTCGCAACGGCGATGGCGCTGAGCTTGTTGAAAATCTTGGCGTTTCCGCCGGAAGCGCCATCAGAGAGGTGGAACGCGAGGCAAAATAGCTCAACCCATCCAACCACATGCGCCCGACCGAAGGCGGCGCTTTTACCTTGCCGGCCGAGGTTTGGATTTCCTCGCACCCTCTGTCCGATACTCACGCGCGCGCCAAAGCCCGCCAGACTACGAAATTCGCCGCTCGCATGATCTGGCGATAAACAGACCATCGGCTTGCGGTGCTTCGGTCGGCGGGTGTGCGCTTCGCGCGTCAGACCTCCACAAATCTCCTGCACGCGCTTCGCTCGTTGAAGCGTCGTCGACGGGCGATCCAACTGTCGCGGTGTCGCTGCGGAGAGTGCGCCCGACCAGCCGCGCCGATGATTGTCCGACGTGCTTGTTGGCGCCGCGGTAGTGTCGTGGATGCGCCGTCCACGCGATCATGGCTTCGCGTGAACGAGATCGCTCCCGTTGCGGGCCAGATGGAAGTCACAGCGAAGCGCCGCGTGCACATCGGCCATTCTTTTGGCCAGAGTCCCATGCGATACTGCGGTCATGGCTCGCCCTCGCGAATCCCGACCGCCGTGCATCGCGGTCCCTGACGATCTGTACGACTACGCGCGCCCGCCGACCCGTCGCGCAGGTCGGCCGACGCCGGAAGGTCAAGCAACGTGGACCGTGAAGGATGATTGGCCCGCGGCCGTGCCGGTGGCCGAGGCCGAGATCGAGGTCTTCGAGGCCTGATTCGGCGACCTGTTCGACGAGTTGTTCTCGACCCGCCATTGACCTGGGAGATCGCCGTGACCGCGCCGGTTCGTGCTGCCCTCTACCTGCGGGTCTCGGCCGGACGGCAGGCCGATAACGACCTCTCCATCCCCGACCAACGCCGCCAGGCGAAGGACTACTGCACGTCGCGCGGCTGGGAGATCGTCGCCGACTATGTCGAGTTCGACGCGTCGGCCACCGACGATCGGCGGCCTGAGTTCCAGCGCATGATCGACGCCGCCACCACCAAGCCGCCTGCGTTCGACACGATCGTGGTCCACAGCTTCAGCCGCTTCTTTCGCGACCAGTTCCAGCTAGAGTTCTACGTCCGCAGGCTCGCCAAGTACGGTGTCCGGCTCGTCTCGATCACCCAGGAGCTCGGCGACGACCCCATGAGCAACATGATCCGCCAGATCATGGCGCTGTTCGACGAGTACCAGTCCAAGGAGAACGCCAAGCACACCTTGCGAGCAATGAAGGAGAACGCCCGGCAGGGCTTCTGGAACGGCTCTTTGCCGCCGATCGGCTACCGCATCGTCGCCGGCGAACAGCGCGGCCAGAAGACCAAGAAAACCTTGGAGGTCGACCCCTTCCAGGCGGAGATCGTGCGGCTCATCTTCCGCCTGGCACGCGAGGGCGACGGTGACTCGGGGGCACTGGGCGTCAAGTCGATCGCGCAAGAACTTCGCATCATGGGGTCGAAAGGCGAATTGCTGCGCACGCTCGTCGCCGCTTCAAGCGCAAAAACGGCGGGTTTTAGCGTACCCAGTTCTGTACCGAAGTGGCGTCCCGTACGGGATTCGAACCCGTGTTACCAACGTGAAAGGCTAGTGTCCTGGGCCTCTAGACGAACGGGACGGCGGGGAGCGCGGCGGTGGGTAGCGGAGGGGCACCTCAGGGTCAAGCTGGCGCCAAGTCCGCGATGATGAAGCCGGGGTTCACCGCCCCATTCCATACCTCCGCACGCAAGTGGCCGGCCAGATGCAGCGGCATCCCGCCGCCGCCAAGCAATGCCTCGGCCAGCGCACCGTCCCGCGCACGGAACAGCATTGCCTTCAGACGCGGGCCGCCGCCCTCGCCTTCGACGAACGCACGGATCGCGGTGCCCTCGCGGCCGACCCGGTCGGCCCGCAGCACACGGGCACGTTGGAGCACCAGGATCGGCTCCTCGTTGCCCGCTCCAAACGGCGCCAACCGGGCGAGGTGGCGGGCCAACTCGGTCGTGGCGCCGAGCACCGCCAGCGTGCCCTCCACCGCAAGATCGGCGGCGGTTGGCATAAATGCGGCCGCAGCCAGGTGCTCATCCAGGAACGCGTGGAAGTCCGACAGGCGGGCGGGCAACAGGGAAAAGCCCGCCGCCATCGGGTGGCCGCCGCCGCTCTTCAGTATGCCCATCTGACGCGCGGCGATCACGGCCGCACCCAGATCATGGCCCGCGACCGACCGGCCTGATCCCTTGGCCAGATCGTCTGCGATGCCGGCCACGCAGGTCGGCCGGTTGAAGCGCTCCTTGATCCGGCCGGCGACGATGCCGACCACGCCCG
>DATMND010000407.1:0-7437 GCA_035569235.1 Acetobacteraceae bacterium
CGCGAACAGCGCCTCGTGCCGGAGCCGGGGGGTGAGCGCCTCGACCTCGGCCATGTCGCGCGCCGTGGCCGTGGCGGTCCAGCCGCACGCTGCGGCCACCGCGGCGAGGTCGGTGGTCAGCCCGGTATGGCTGCGCTGGGAGCCGGTCTCGCCGTAGCGCGCGTTGTCCAGCACCGCGATGGCGAGGTTGGCGGGCGCGGCTGCGGCGATGGTGGCGAGCGAGCCCATGCCCATCAGCATCTCGCCGTCGCCCGTGAGCACCAGTACCCGGCGGGAAGGCTCGGCGAGCGCCAGGCCGAGGCCGACCATCGCCGCCCCGCCCATCGCCCCCCACAGGTAGAAATTCAGCGCGCGATCGTCGGCGGCGGCGGCATCGTAGGTGGGAGCGCCCAGGCCAGTGACGACCAGCATCTCGCCCGGGTTCCGCAGCAGCGTCGCGGCGACGGCCCGCCGGTTCAGCGTTCCGTCGTTCCTCACTTTGCGAAGTCCTTGGCGCCGATCAGCCGCTGGGACAGCAGCACCGCGACCGGCACGGCGCTGTCGAACGCGAGCGCCGCCGATGCAGCCACGATCTCCGCCGCGTCATCGGGATGCTCGGCACGACGGACATGCACGCCGGCGGCAGTCAGCACGGCCTGCGTGGCGGCGCCCATCGGCACCTGCCATGGGTTGAACTCGGCCCACTCGCCACGCATCGTCACCAGCGTGAAGAACGGCATTCGGCAGTTCACCGGCAGCGACAGCATGTTGATGCAGTTGCCGACGCCGGAGGACTGCATCAGCAGCACCGCGCGCTGTCCGCCCAGCCAGGCGCCGGCGGCGAGCGCGATGCCCTCCTCCTCGGTGGTGAGCACAACAGCGCGAATATCCGGGTCGGCGTGCGCGGCCTCGATCAGGTGGGCGTGGCCGGCGTCCGGCACGTAGCCGACCTGCGCGATGCGTGCGGCCTTCAGCGCGGCATAGACCCGCGCCTGCCAGGATGTCTCCGCCATCCGCCGCGGTTCAGGCGGCGGCGAATTGGCCGCGGCCGAACACCTTGTCGAGCATCTCGGGCTGCGCCTTGTCGAACCCAGTCGTCTTGCCCCGCACGTCGTCCACCGCGGCAATCGCCCGCTGCACCGCCGGACGTTCGTCGATGATCCCGACCCAGCGCTGGACGTTCGGGTACTGCTTCGCGGTCTCGGCGCCGAGCAGCACCGGGATGGCGCGGGCCCACGGGTAGGTGGCAATGTCG
Organism: Acetobacteraceae bacterium; assembly: GCA_035569235.1. Lineage (GTDB taxonomy): Bacteria > Pseudomonadota > Alphaproteobacteria > Acetobacterales > Acetobacteraceae > JAMXLO01. The sequence goes on from DATMND010000407.1 coordinate 1,235, forward strand.
GCGATGCCGTACTCGGCGCCGCCGAGCCACGCCTTCTCGACCAGGCGCTTGTCGATCGCCTCGAACACGCGATGCACCTGGGTGGCGTAGCGGCTCTTGGAGTAGTCGTTGCCGGGCGGGGCGAAGCGGATGAAATGCACCGCCTGGCCGAACATCGGGCCGACGGTGGTCATCTGCACCATCATCCACTCGATCGCTTCGTACTTCGCTGCCATGTCCTTGGGCAGCAGTTTGCCCGCCTTTTCGGCGAGGTAGAGCAGGATGGCGCCTGACTCGAACAGCGTGCAGGGTTTTCCCCCTGGGCCTTCGCTGTCGGTGATGACGGGCACCTTGGCCATCGGGTTCAGCTTCAGGAACGCCGGGTCGAACTGTTTGCCGGTCATTACGTCCACCGGATGCACGGTGTAAGGCAGGCCAAGTTCTTCCAATGCAATGTAGATCTTGACGACGTTGGGGCTGCCCATGCCGTAGAGCTCGATCATCCGTCCCTCCTGCTTGTGTTGTCGCGGTTGGACCCACGTTGGCATGACAGGCGAGGGCAGGGAAGGCGGCGGCCGCATCTGCAGTCGTCATTCTCGCGCAAGCGGGAACCCAGGCCCGCAGCACCGCGACTGCGGCCCCCCGGCTTTCGCTCGGGGCAGGCTCTGGATTCCCGCTTGCGCGGGAATGACGATTTGCGTCGTCATCGTCCTCGGCCCGCAGATCATCGACTCCGCCGTGCCGCCGTGCGAGAGGTGCTCGTCGGTTGGCATGTGAACGGACAGGACAATCGATGCGAACGATCAACGTCCTCAATATCCAGCGCATCAGCGCAAACGATCTTTCCAGAATCGCGGCGGTCGATCCGGCGGTGCGGCTGGTCAATGCCGCCGGCTGGTTCGACGGTGAAATACGCGAAACCTGGTCCGCCTACGCGTCGTCGCGCTACCTGGCGCAGGGCGCCGCGGGTGCGGGCACGCGGGAGGAACGCGACCGGCTGCTGGCCGATGCAGAGGTGATCCTTGGCGGCTGGCCGTTCCCGCTCGATCTGCGCGCCAGGTCGCCGCGGCTGAAGTGGTTCCACCAGCGCCCGGCGGGCGCCAGCAACCTGCGCCTGGGCGATCTGTGGGGCAGCGACGTCACCGTGACGACGTCGCGCGGCGTTGGCAGCATTCTCGCCATGGCGGAATACGCGATTGCCGGCATCCTGCACTTCGCCAAGGGTCTCGACCGCGCGATGCTCGATCGCATGTCGGGTGCGTTCGATCATCGCGCATACCGGCCGCTGCTGGTGGAGGGCAAGACGACGTGCGTCATCGGCGCCGGTGGAATCGGGCGCGAGGTCGGGCGGCTTGCCGCCGCGCTCGGCATGCGCGTCATCGGCACCAGACGCCAGCCGGAGGCGGGGGCGCCGCTTCCCACGGGGTTCGAGCGCCTTGGCAGCGCCGGCGACCTCGATGGGTTCCTGGCCGAGAGCGATTTTGTGGCGATCTGCTGTCAGTGGACGCCGGAGACCACCAACCTGATCAACGCCGACCGCCTTGCCGCGATGCGGCCCGGCAGCGTGCTGGTCAACGTCGCGCGCGGCGAGATCGTGGACGAAGTGGCGCTCGCCGATGCGCTGGAACGTGGGCACCTGCGCGGCGTGGTGCTCGACGTTTACAACGGCGAGTTTGAACATTTGCCGCCGGAAAGGTTGTGGCGCGATCCAAGGGTGCTGATCACGCCGCATGTCTCCGGCGCCAGTGACGAGAATCGGCATGGTGCGATCGACCTGTTCTGCGCCAACCTGCGCGCGTGGCTCGATGGCGCACCGCTGGAGAACGTGATCGACTGGCAGCGAGGATACTGAATACCACAGCGCTCGCACACAACCTCGGGGAGGACTTCGAATGTTCGAGATCGGTGTTTTCCACAATGGCGCGTCAAGTCTTCCGGTGGTCGTCACCAAGGACGGGGTCGCGGTGAATGACGGCTCGCTCGCCGAGGTGCACGTCGCCGCGCAGGAGGTGCTGGTGAACCAGGTTCGCCAGGGCATCCTGGCCGAGAAGCTGGGATACCAGTCGTTCTGGCTGACCGAGCATCATTTCCAGCCGGAAGGCGCGGAGATGAGCCCGAACCCGCTGTTCACCCAGATGGCGATCGCCGCACAGACCAGGAAGATTCGGCTCGGCCAGTGCGCCAACATCGTCGTCTGGCATCATCCGGTGCGCATCGCCGAACAGATCGCCCAGCTGGACGTGATCAGCGGCGGGCGGGTTGAATGCGGCATGGGCCGCGGTTATCAGCCACGCGAGAACGAGACTCTGGGCCGGCCGTACGGTTCGACGATCCAGGACCAGGAGCGTAACCGCAAGGCGTTCGAGGAGGTGGTGGAGATCATCCTCAAGTGCTGGACGGAGCCGTCCTTCGTGCATCGCGGCGAGAATTTCTCCATTCCGCCGTCGTACACGAAGTGGAACCACAAGCAGACGATCGCCTATTTCCAGATGGACAAGGTGGAGCGCCGTTTGGAGGACGTGATCGCGATCGGCGCGCCAGATATGTATTCCGCCGGCAATCCGGTACAGGCGACAACGACGACGTTGAAGGAGCTGCAGGTTTTCCCGCAGCCCGTGCAGAAGCCGCATCCGCAGATCTGGGAACCGGTGACCAGTTCGCGCTCGCTCAAATGGGCCGCGGAGCATGGCATAAACGGCGTGATGATCGTCGAGCCCAACGATCGGCTGAAGCAGAATATCGACATTTACTACGAGGCGGCGGAGAAGGCCGGCTGGCCCGACATGCTGAACCGCGGCAGGTTCAAGTATGGCTGGGACGCCGCGAAGCGCCGCGGCATCATGACCAGCCGCTACATCCACGTCACGACACCGGGCAAGGAAAAGCAGGCATTGGAGCGCGCGGCGCGTGCGATGGAGTTGCAGTTCGATTACTACGGACCGTTCGGTTTCGGCGCGGTCGTGGCGCGTCTGGACGAGCCGATGTTCGATCTCAACAAGCGGGTCACGGCGGAGATGCTGCGCGAGCGCGGGATCGCGATCCAGGGATCGAAGCAGTTCGTCATCGACAAGATCATGCAGATGAAGACAGAAATCGGTTACGACGATTTCAACTTCATGGGCTGGTTCGAGCTCGGTGGCTTCGAAGGCCGCGAGATCGAGGATCAGATGCAGCTCTTTGCCGAGGAGGTGATGCCGGTGATCGCGCGCGAGTGCGGCGGCAAGGTGGAACTGCCGGAGCGCGGCATCAATTACGTGGCCTGACTGCACATTTCATTGCGACAAGGAGGGAATGTAATGGCCAGCAAACAGAGCGAGCAACTGATCACGCTCTACAAGGGATTTGTCGCCGCCCTGGAGGCAAACCCCGAAATGCCGCTCGATGAGCTGCGGGCGCTGCTCGGGCACATGGGCGACGTGACCGGTGAGCCAGGCGGGGTCGATTACATCGAGACCGAGGCTGACGGTGTGCCCGCACTCTGGGCGGCGCCGAAGCGCTGCGCCGAAGATCGCGTGCTCCTGTGCTCGCATGGCGGCGGCTACGTGGTCGGTTCGATGTTTACGCACCGCAAACTGTATGGGCACCTCGCGAAGGCGGTGGGCTGTCGCGCGCTGATCGTGCATTACGGACTGGCGCCGGAGAACGTGCATCCGGGGCCGGTGAACGACATGGCGAAGGCATACCGCTGGCTGCTGGCCGAGAAGATCGCGCCAAATCATGTCGCGCTGACCGGGGATTCCGCCGGCGGCGGGCTGGCGATCACTACACTGTTGCGGGCGCGCCAACTCGCCCTGCCGACGCCGGCGGCGTCCATGCCGCTGTCGCCGTGGCTCGACATGGACGGGGCCGGCGCCACGTTCGAGAGCAACAAGGAGCGTGACGTGCTTGTCGCGCGCGAGATGATCCAAAACATGGCCGCGACGTTCCTCGGCGAGTACGGCGACCGGCACGACCCGCTGGTCAATCCGCTGCACGGTGATTTGTCCGGACTCCCGCCGGTCTATATCCAGGTCGGCGGCTACGAGACGTTGCTGGACGACAGTCGCGCGCTGGCGGAAGCGCTGCGGCGGGCTGACGTGGATGTGAAGCTCGACGTGTATCCCGAGATGCAGCACGTCTTTCATTTCCTGGCTGGCATTGCGCCCGAGGCGGATACGGCGATCGGGGAACTGGCGGAATGGGTGCGGCCGAAGCTCGGGCTCGCCAAGGATCCGCTGCGGAACTAGAGCGCCAAGTGGTGCAGCGGGCAAACCTCCGTCGTCATGGCCGGCAAAGCATGCCCCGGCGAAGGCCGGGGGCCGGCCATCCACGTTTCTTCTTGCTGCGATCAGCAACAGTATTGGCAGTTGATTTTATACCGAGCGCCCTAAATGTTGACGTACGGCCCTTGCGCCACACACGTCATGGCCGGGCTTGACCCGGCCATCTGTTCCGACACTGCGGCTGCACAGATGGCCGGGTCACGCCCGGCCATGACGGTTTTGTGGTGACGCCGCGTCTGCCCGGAGAGTCAACCTTTAGGACGCTTGGTATAGTCCCCTATCTCTGCTGAGGCGCCTCGACAATTTCGCCGGTCGAGGCGACATGCTCCAGCACCGGGCTTCCTAGCTTGCCAAAGCAGGCCACTCCCCAAAGCATCGCTTCAATCGACGGCATCCCGTACCGCGTGGCCCGTGAGCGCCGCAGGCTTCGTCCCGTCACGCCCATTGTCGTGGGCAGCCTGATTTATCGTCTTGACTACGCGGCGTGGATTCGTTGGCCAGCATAGTGCCAAAGTTTAGAGTCATGACACGACCGGCAACGCTACGACTTCGCCATAGCCTCTGCCAAGTATTTCGTGAGAAGGAGATTATGGCCGCTTTTCCGATAGAGGGGTCGGCTTCGATTGGCGGCGTTCTACTGACCGATTTCTACAAGCAGGTCAACCTGACCGACGCGCCTGCACCGATAGGCACGGTAATCCGAGTCAGATTCAACCGACGCGATGCGACACATGTGTCTGACACAACCGCGGTCCAGCGAATTGCTATGCCGCAAAAATGTAGACTTCTAAAATTGCGGTTTCACAAGAGACGATAGAAACCAGAACCCGGCGTGACCAGCACTGAGTTTATCATTCCGCACACGTGTAAAAAGATATTCAGCCAACATTACGAGTTTGGCGAAGATTCCTCTTGTGTATCGAGTCCCTATCTGGGAACAACGATCCGTCGATTTGCTATACCGCAATAATTTGGATTTATAAAATTGCGGTTCAGCAATAAGCGATCAAACCAGAACTCGGCGTGACGAGCACTGAGTTTATTATTCCGCATACGTGTAAAAAGATATTCAGCCAACATTACGATTTTGGCGGAAATTCCTCTTGTGTATCCAGTGCTGACCTGGAACATTACGGCCACGTTCACAGCCGACGCCACCACTTTCACTATAAGGACTCCAAGCATGAACACTCAGCAAACCTCACGCCTCCGCTGGAAGCGTGCGCTACTGGCCACCACCGCTGCACTCTCGCTCGGTCAGAACGCCGCCTGGGCGGTCTGCCTGGACGGCACCACGTTCCCCGCCGGCGGCTACCAGATCGGCCGCGCGCCGGTGCAGGTTGCGGCCAACTGGTCGCCCAACGTCTTCACCGCGGCGGCAGGCTCCGTCTTCATCCCGGACAACTCGACGACCGATCAGGTCACCGGCGCACCCACCGGCGGCGGGCACAACTGGGCCTTCGACCAGGGCTCGACGCTCTGCAAGCTGGGTGATGCCGGTAGCGCAGCCGGGAGCACCGCGTGGATCCTGCCGCCGTCCACCTCGCAGGATTGCATCGTCCTGCCGATCATCAAAAACGGCGCCGTCACCAACCTCGGCGACATCCCGTTCCAGGGTGCGGCCGTCACCCCGGTCTGCGATCCGACCAAACTGAGCGCCGCGACGACGCCCAACCCGGCCAACACCTACGCCAACCAGCTCGGCTGCGCGATCGCCGCCTTCAACAACGGTGGCGTGCCCCAGGCAACCACTGCGGCCACCGCGACGACCTACATGTTCACCGCCGGCATCAAGGGCGGCCTGTTCCATCATGAGTTGGTCAACAACGGCCCGATCGGCAAGACCGTCGGCTCGTTCAGCTACTACCGCGACATCCCCGAGGGGCTGAAGCTGATGGCCGCATCGGTGAGTGCGGACGGCCAGTTTGCCATGGCGGTGTCCAACCGCCGCAGTTCGCAGGA
>DATMND010000408.1:0-8109 GCA_035569235.1 Acetobacteraceae bacterium
CGCGCCGCTTCCGGACGAGTGGCGGCGGCACGAAATACATCGCGCTCTATCATCTCGCATCCCCGGGCGTGGTGGACACACCGGAATGGAAGGACGCCAGCGGCTCGACCCCGATGCCCCAGCGCGTTCGAGACCAGATCAACAACCGGTTGCGTCTTGTGTGCCGAAACTACGTGCGTGCGTAGGCTGAACCCGGCGACGATCGCTGGCACATGGAGCAGTTACCTGGATTGCCGGTGGCGGCATTTGATAAAGCGGACCCGTCGCCGGACGCTGAGTTCTACGCATACCCACGGCTTGTTACCCATATCGATGATGCGGCGATCGCGACTGTGACGCGGGTATATCGCGAGCGATTGCCACCCGGCGGAACGATGCTGGACCTCATGAGCAGTTGGGTGAGCCATTTGCCGGAGGACATTGCCTACGCTGCCGTCATTGGCCACGGCATGAACGAGGAGGAACTCGCCGCGAACCCGCGGCTTTCACGCTGGTTCGTTCAGGATCTGAACATCGAACCGGCACTCCCGTTCGGCGACGGCGTATTCGACGGCGTCTGCCTGTGCGTATCGGTGCAGTACCTGCAGCGGCCGGTGGAAGTGTTTCGGGAGATTTGGCGCGTGCTGCGACCCGACGCGCCGTTTGTGGTGTCGTTCTCCAACCGATGCTTTCCGACCAAGGCAGTCGCAATCTGGCAGTCGCTCTCGGGGCCGGACCAGCAGCGTTTGGTAGGAGCCTATATGCGTGCAGCCGGGTTCTCCAACGTCACCCGCCAGGCCTCGACGCCGCGGCAAGGCGATCCGCTATGGGTCGTCATTGGCATCGGAACTCTCAGCGGCAATGATAGCTGATCGAAATGACGCCGACGCCGGTTGCAGTGTAGCGGCCGCACGCATGTGCGGCCGCGCGCACCATGCCAGTCCAGTTCGCAGTCCCACACTTCCAGTCTGCCACCCTCTGGTGTAGACGCCGCGCAGCATGACCGCCCCTTATCCCGCGATCGCCCTCGAACCGGAGGTCACCTCACCGCTGATCCTGGCGTTGCCCAAGGGAAGGATCCTCGCCGAGTGCGGTGCCCTCCTGGCCCGCGCCGGCGTGGCCCCGGCCTCCGACTACGTTGACGAGGAGAGTCGCCGGCTGCGCTTTCCGACCGACGATCCGGCACTGGATGTGGTGCGAGTCCGGCCGTTCGACGTCGCCACGTTCGTCGCGTTCGGCGCCGCCCAGCTTGGCATCTGCGGCGCGGACGTGCTGATGGAGTTCGACTATCCGGAAATCTATGCCCCACTCGACCTGGGCATCGGCGTCTGCCGCGTCTCCGTCGCCGAGCCGGCTGAAACCGCGGGCACCGACGATCCTTCCCGCTGGTCGCGGGTCCGCGTGGCGACGAAGTATCCCAACATCGCACGACGCCACTTCGCCTCGCGCGGCGTGCACGCCGATGTGGTGCACCTGAACGGCGCGATGGAACTGGCGCCCTGTCTTGGGCTGTCCCGGCTGATCGTCGATCTGGTGCAGACCGGCTCCACCCTGCGGGCGAACGGCCTGGTGGAGACCGAGGTGATCGCCCCGATCACCTCGCGGCTCATCGTCAACCGTACGGCACTGAAGACCCAGCCCGAAGCGATCGGCGCCTGGATCGCCCGCTTCCGCGCCGCCCTCGGCCAGGCATGAGGCGGCTCAGCACCGCTGACCCAGGCTTCGAGGCCGCGTTCACCGCCCTGCTCGGCGAGGCGCGCGAAACCACCGAGAACGTCGATCAGGCCGTGTCGGCGATCATCGCCGATGTGCGGGCTCGCGGCGATGCGGCGCTGCTCGACTACACCGCCCGCTTCGACCGGGTGACGCTGACGGCGGATCGGCTTCGCATCACCAAGGCGGAGATCGACGCGGCCGTGGCGGGAATTGCACCCGGCTTGATGGCGGCGCTCGATATCGCGGCGACGCGCATCGAATCGTTTCATCGCAGACAGATGCCGCACGATATTCGTGCCGTTGATGAAGTGGGTCTGACGCTTGGCATGCGCTGGGGCCCGCTCGATGCCGTCGGCCTCTACGTGCCGGGCGGAACGGCGGCCTATCCGTCCTCGGTGCTGATGAATGCCATTCCGGCGCGGGTTGCCCAGGTCCCGCGTGCGGCGATGTGCGTCCCCAGTCCCGATGGGACGCTCAATCCGCTGGTTCTGGCGGCGGCACGGCGTGCCGGCGTGTCCGAGATCTACCGGATCGGCGGCGCCCAGGCGATTGCCGCGCTGGCTTACGGCACCGCAACCATTGCACCGGTGGATCGCATCGTCGGCCCTGGCAACGCCTACGTCGCCGAGGCCAAGCGGCAGGTGTTCGGGCGCGTGGGGATCGATGCCATCGCGGGGCCCTCCGAGGTCGTCATCCTCGCGGACGCGTCCAACGATCCGCGCCGCGTGGCCGTGGACCTGCTGGCCCAGGCCGAGCATGACGCGGCGGCGCAGGCCATCCTGATCACGAACGATCCTGCGTTTGCCGATGCGGTGGCCACGGCGGTGGCAGCCGAACTCCCCGCGTTATCGCGTGCCGCCATTGCGGGGGCGAGCTGGCAGGTGCATGGCGCCATCGTCCTGGTGCGCGACTGGGATGAGGCGACCGTTCTGGTGAACCGGCTTGCCCCCGAGCACTTGCAGATCATGCTGCCCGACCCGGAGGCGGTGTTCGCCCGCATCCGCCATGCCGGGGCGGTCTTCCTCGGCGCCTGGTGCCCCGAGGCGGTGGGCGACTATATCGCCGGCCCCAACCACGTGCTGCCGACTGGGCGGACGGCGCGGTTCGCGTCGGGGCTTTCGGTCCACGACTTCCTCAAGCGGACCACGTGGGTCGCCGCCGATGCTGCCGGACTGGCCGCCGTCGGGCCCGCGGCGATTGCGCTTGCCGAAGCGGAAGGGCTGCAAGCGCACGCTCGCAGTATCGCGCTGCGCCTGCGGCAGAACACGCCACCATAGGCGCGCCGGCTTGACCTTCCGCCGCCTCGCGCTCATGTTCCGCCGCAATATCAAACCCTTTAACGAGGCCTGATGTCAAAAGAAGACATGATCGAATTCAGCGGTACGGTGATGGAGCTGCTGCCCAACGCCATGTTCCGCGTCAAGCTCGACAACGAGCACAGCATCCTCGCGCACACCTCCGGCAAGATGCGCAAGAACCGCATCCGCGTGCTCGCCGGCGACCGCGTGAACGTGGAGATGACGCCTTACGATTTGAGCAAGGGTCGGATCACCTTCCGCTTCAAGTGACTGCCCCCGCGCTGGTCTTGGCCTCGGCCAGCCCGCGACGTCTGGCGCTTCTGGCGCAGATCGGCATCGTGCCGGACCGTGTTGTTTCGGCGGACATCGATGAAAGCTCGCTTCGCGACGAACCGCCGCGTTCCTATGCGGTGCGGCTTGCGCGCGCGAAGGCGGCGGCCGTGGCCGCGCCGGCAAGCTACGTGCTGGCCGCCGATACGGTCGTTGCCGTGGGCCGGCGCATCCTGCCGAAGGCCGAGACCGAGGAACAGGCGCGACGCTGCCTGGTGCTGCTGTCCGGCCGGCGTCACCGCGTGGCGACCGCGGTCGTCCTGGTGGACCCGGACGAGCGGCGCGGCGAACGCCTGGTGCAGAGCGTGGTGGGGTTCGCCCGCCTGACCGAGGGGCAGATCGCAGCCTATCTGGCAAGCGGCGAGTGGCGGGGAAAGGCCGGCGGCTATGCCGTCCAGGGCCGTGCCGCGGCGTTCATACGGTTCCTGTCGGGAAGCTACTCCAATGTGGTCGGGCTCCCGCTGTTCGAGACGGCACAGTTGCTGCGCGGCCTTGGCTGGCCGATGCCGTGACGACCCGGATCCTGGCCTCTGCCAGCCCCGGCGAGGTGCGCATTGCCGTCGTCCGGGACCGGTCCCTGCTCGAATATGCGATCTGGCGAGCGGGGGCTCCGGATGGCGTTGGCGACCTGTACCGTGGCAGGGTGACGGCGCGGGTGCCGGCCATGGCTGGCGCGTTCCTGGCGCTCGACGGAGCCGAGGGCTTCCTGCCGGACAGCGAAGGTGCGGCGGGACTTACCGAGGGCGATGTGCTGGTCGTCCGCGTGACTCGCTCCGCCCAGGGCGGCAAGGGTCCACGGCTGACCGCCCGGCTGTCGCCGGAGGTGGGATCGCGGGAGAACACCGGGCCGGTCGGTTTGATTGCGCGCGGCGACGGCCCATTGATCGAGTTTGCGGAGCACCATCCGGACGCTGCCATGCTGGTGGACGACGCTGCGTTGCTGGTCCGGTTTCGGTCGCGGCTGGGTGGGCGTTTATCGTTATGTGTCAACATGATAGACGACGATGCCGCGGATCAGATCGAAGCATTGGCACGACCGGCCGTTGATCTGCCGGGAGGCGCCCGCCTGCACATCCATCCGACACCGGCGCTGGTGGCGATCGATGTGGATGCCGGGGGAGCGATAGGCGCGGGCCGTGCCAGGACGGCTGCGCATCTGGCGGTCAACCGTTCGGTGATTCCGGCGCTCGCGCGGCAGATCAGGCTGCGCAACCTGTCGGGTGCGATCCTGGTCGATTTTGCCGGACTGCCGGCCCGCCGCCGCACGGCGCTCGGACCGGCGCTGGCCGCCGCGCTGGCCGACGACCCCCTGGGCGCGCGTCTGCTCGGTTTCACCGCGCTTGGGTTTGCCGAGATCGTCAGGCCGCGGGTTCGTCCGCCGCTGCACGAACTGCTGGCGGGTCCGCATGCCGCCGGGTTGGCTGCTCTGCGGCACATCGCGGCCGAGCACGCCGTCGCCCCGCATCGGCTGCCCGCGCTGCGCGCCTCGCCTGCGGTCGTCGCGGCGCTTCAGGCGGACGCCGATGCATTGCCGGACCTTGCGCGGCGGGCAGGGCATCCCTTGATCCTGCATGCCGACCCCACGCTGCGTGCGACGGAATGGGTCATCGAGGACGGACATGAATAAGGCCAGGCGTTCTTCGACCTGTCCGGTCTGCGGCAAGCCCTCGGCAGAGGCCACCCGGCCCTTCTGCAGCCGGCGCTGTGCCGATGTCGATCTCGGGCGCTGGCTGACTGGCCAATATCGTATCCCCGGCCCGGACGCCGAGCCGGATGAGGACCCGCCGGCATCGCCACCCATCGCCACCGGACGCTGCTTGATCGGTCTGGTGGCATATTGTATTGGCTGCCGCCTTCGTCGGCCTGTTCGGAGGCCGGCTGTCCGGCCCGGATGCCCAGGTAGCTCAGTTGGTAGAGCATGCGACTGAAAATCGCAGTGTCGGTGGTTCAATTCCGCCCCTGGGCACCTTTCTTTTCAATCACTTAGCGGACCGCCGCGCATACCCCTGACAGCCCCTCAGGAATTGCGGACTCGCTGCGGACTCATTGGCAGGTAATCGATCCGCTTATGGTCGCTTTCGGCGCATCGTCCATGCCAGCGGATACAGAGACTGCGCGCATCAGAGGGGCAACGTGTGCGCGGCTAGAATCGGTAACGTTGCCGTCCGCAGGCTACTCTAGCAGAAATCCGCAATGAAGCTCGCCACGAACGCTAACAGCATAGCGACGGCCACGGCCGCCAGCACACGTTCCCACCATGTCTCTAGCAAACCCTCACGTGGGTGAAGACGTTTAGCTATGGCAACAAGGAATGACCGGAACATGTCGGCTAGATAGCGCGGCGCACACGTCGTTGTGAATATGGAGTGTTCGTCTGTGGCGCTAGCCGGGCCGACCGTGCCGCCCTAGTCGGCCGCCCTACTGGCCATCCCATAAAAATTCATCGTAACGGCGAATTAATGGCGTGCCGCTACGGCCTTGTGCTACGCAGACTCGTTGTCGGTTCTCCTAGCCGGCGATTGGGTGGTCGCGACAAGCCGGGGGTTACTCCTATCCCTCGGCTTTTCGTGATTTGGCCCCGCAAGAGGCGGGGCTGTCGCGGGGCGCGTGTTGACGGAACGGGCGGAACGGACACGCCCACTGCCGTTGACGCCGCCGACTCCGCTGTTGCCGGGACAAGCACATGACGCAAGCGCCATCCGTTGATTCCGGCAGGACGTTGCTAAGGTGGTCTATGCCGATGGCCAAGATACCTCACTTGGGGCCGCCGGAAGCGATCTACGCGACGCTGGCAGCCGGTAGCGCGAGCGACCAGTTTGCTATCGAGGCTAGGATTTTTCGTTACTGCTCCCGCCTCCGTAGGACGCGGTTGTGCACGAGAGAAGCCGCAGCCGAGCTATTGGCTGCATTGATAGCTATCAATGATGCGGCACGGCCAGCACCCCTACCGCCTCGCAAGTCCCATGGAAAACAGTCGGGGGCCGGAATGTAGCTCCCCTCCCGAATGGAAGCCCTGGACGGCTGGCGGCGCCTGCGGTCAATCGATTTGGGACGAGGGGCGTGAGCGGCGTACTTTCGTCGGTTGAACCGGCTGCGGTCCGGTTCAACTGTTTCCATGGATAAACAAATAGGGGCTGCCGCTGGCCGAATCGACCCCGAAAAGGGCGGAAAGACGACCGTTGGACAAGTCAGCCTGACTGTAGCCGGCCAGCGTCAACGATGCCGTCGACCGGCCGGTTGCCGCGGCATGCAATGTGAGCCCGGTGAAGCCCGCAGCTCCCTGCCCGTCAGCAAACGTGAAGCTGAAATCGCTCGGCGTGATGCCCCAGATCGTTGCCGCGTCACCTGCATGGAAATTGTTGACCGTGCTCCAGATGTCGGATGCGGGTCCACGATCGTCGACGAAGAAGGTGTCCGCACCATTTCCGCCGGTCAGAAAGTTCGAGCCGGTTCCTCCGTCGAGAACATTGACCCCGCTGCTGACCGAGATTGCATCAGTGCCGCTGCCACTATGAATGAACCAATTCGGTGTGCCGACGCTGATGTTCAGATTATCGGCAGCGATGTTGATGTACTGCTCCTGCAAGCCGATCACCGGGCCGGTGTATGGCTGGGCTGCCGCTGCCACCGGCTGCCCTGTCGTTGTGTCAAGCACCGCGATGTCCGCACCTTGCGTCAGGACCGGAGCGTCAACTGCGGTGCTCCCATCGGTGGCCGTACCCAACAGGGAATTATCGACCTCGACGTTGAAGCTGGTCTGGCCACCGGTCTCGCTGGGCGTGAATACCAGGCGATTGAGAATTTGCTGGGCCAGGTTCTCCGACATCAGGTTGTCGCCCGACTCCGTGAATACGCCGTTCGAAAATTCAGCGTCCGTGCCGGCGACAGGATCGTTCAGCGTGCCGCCTCCCGTGAGGGTGACAGCCACTGTCTCATGCAATCCCGGTCCATCTGCGACCACCAGGTTCGCAAATGGGTTTACCGTTGCATTCGCACCGACGGTGAGCACCGCGGGTCCGCTGTCCGTGATGTTGACCGTCGGGTTTCCTGCCGGATCAGGCCCATAGAGCTGCTGGATAGCCGCCACATCATTGGGATCGATGCTGCGATTTGTCGCCAGCCCGGTCGGCCACATCAACGCCTGATCGTCGGTTGTGTTGTGGGTAAGTCCAAGCGCATGGCCGAATTCATGAGCAACTGCCTGAAAGAGTCTGGTTTCGAATCCATTGTATACAAAGTCCCCATCGGGCAGTGGCGTTATGCCGTTCTGTGCAGGGTCCTCGACACCGATCGTAACATCCGGCAGGAAGTTGACGCCCGTAGAACTCCAGTTGGTAAGCCCTATAAGTCCGCCGCTGGCTGGATTGAGTGCCTCAAATCCGACGCGGATATCAACGCTCGCGCTGTCGGGCACCAGCACGAGATCGATGCCGGACACTGACTGCCACATCGCGGCAGCTTTCTCGAACAGAGCCGCCTCGGCACCGATTGTCACCGGGTCTGAAAACGCCGCTTGCTGGCCCGGTAGATCCGCTGCGGCAAAGCTCCATGTTATCATGTTGCTGGCCCACTTGAGGCCGCCAAGCGGGTCCGGCGATTGCGGCGGTACAGTAACAAACAAACTAATGCTACCGCCATCCGGGAGCTCACGACTCCCCTCATTTATCAGATCGGTCCGAAAACGTCAGCGAAGAGCGGCTGGTCTTGCAGCATGAGTGAAAAGCGCTGCATCAGCGGACGCAGCCTGCCTTCCGGCATCATGGGGATCAGATCGTAGAGCATGCAG
>DATMND010000409.1:0-11830 GCA_035569235.1 Acetobacteraceae bacterium
GCGGACAGGTGGATCACCTGGTAGTTGCGTATGACAACGCCGACCCCGGGTGTTCCGAGCGACCATCGGACGTAATCCAGACAGCTGCCCTCGCGTGCGGCATGATGGTCAGGTTTTGTCGGGTCGCGCCGAGCGAAATGATAAACCGAGCGCGCACGATCGATCGGGTGGCGCAGCAACACGATCGGGTGAACGTGTTGGCCCGGGAGCGGCGGACGCGCGCTGTGCGAGGACGCCGCGGTCAGATCGGGTCTTTCCATGAGGAAGGCTGCAATCTCGTCCGGCGAAAGCGTGTGCGCCTCGGGCGCGCATTCGCAGGTGCCCCATCGGGTGCCAAGGGATTGGCGGAGCATCCTGTCGATGCTCGTTCCCGCATTCTTGTAAATGCGATAGTGAAGCAGCATAGCAGGGTGCGTCTGGTCCACGTTATTCATGCCGGTTCCGCCATAATCGACCCGGTTTTGACCGGGTCTTCCCATTCACAACCTGACGCTGCGGGCTGGAAGAAAACCGCAGGAGGTTTAACATCCGTTAATGAATGCGCGGCACCGTCCGCGCTTCTCGTGGTATTGCCGCGTCGAGTGCGGTACGGGCGGGGCCACAAGGGCAGGAAGCTGTGGCGCAGTCGCGCCACCTGGGCGATGATCTTTCAGAGCGTGCCGCACACGGCACTGGTGGCAGGAGCATGGTGATCGCGCAGATGGATACTGGTCACCTGGCCGACGCGGTGCGTGACATCGACCTCGCTTTGGAGGTCCCCCATCGCGGCATAAGGGCAATCGTCTGGCAGTGGGGCCGTCGTGGAGCAGGCCCGCGCTTCGCGGCGGCGCTGGCGGATGGAATGCGACTGATACCCGGCACCGAGGTCGTGTTGTCCCTCTCCACCGGCGCCGAAATCCTGCGCGGGCCTGATCCGCCCGATTGCCAGTTCCCGGTGGCAACCTATTCGAGTGTCAGCGGGCTGACCTGTCAGTGGCTGCGGGCTCCATTCATTGTCGCGCGGCTCGCCAGGCGCCTTGCAGCGCTGGATCCTGACCTGGCGATCTGCGCGATGCCCGGGCCGCTCGACCTGATGGTCCTTGCCGCACTGCGGTGGACCGGCACACCGTCGGTCGTGATTGTGCATGACGCCGATCCGCATCCCGGCGATATGACGCCGTTCCTGATGTTCCTGCAGCGGCGCTTGATCCGGCGCGCCGATGCGGTTGCGGTTTTGAGCCAGCATGTTGCAGAGCGGCTCAGGCAGCAGCGCGTGGTGGATCCGAACAGGTTGTTCGTCGTCTCGCATCCGCCATTCGTGTTCGGACCGCCGCCACAGCCGCCGCGAGTGCATGGCGGTCCATTGCGGCTGCTCTGCTTCGGCCGGCTGCTGCCCTACAAGGGCCTCGATCTGCTGGTCGGCGCGGTGCGTCAGCTTGAGGCGCAGCCGGGATGGGAACTTCGGGTGGTGGGCAGTGGGCCAGAGAGCGCGGAACTGGCGGCCCTGCGCGCGCTGCCGTCGGTGACCGTCGAGAACCGCTGGGTGCCGGAGGAAGAGATCGGAGCCCTGATCGCCTGGTGCGACGCACTGGTGCTGCCGTATCGGGAGGCGAGCCAGAGCGGCGTCGCTCCGGCCGTGATCGCAGCCCGGCGCTCGGTCGTATCGACGCGCGTGGGCGGACTTGTTGAGCAGCTGGACGGCGAGTCGTTGGCGACGCTGTGCGAACCTGACGCCGCCAGTCTCGCCGCCGCGCTGCGCGGTGTGCTGCATGCGCCACCGCCCTCGGAGCGCGACATGGCGCCGGTGGATATTTCCTTGGCGTGGCGCGACGTGGCCGAACGGCTGCTTGGCCGGGCGATGTCGCGCAGCAGGAGCGCACCTCTTCCGCATTTCGGGAGAGGTCGGCGGGCATAGGGCCCCACGGCGCTCCGCATGCAATCCGCAGTTGCAAATACACAGCGAATGCGCTGAAAGGCCGCCATGCCAATACGCATCACCGATGTGCGCGAGATCACGCAGCCGATCAGCTCGCCGATCCGCAACGCCTATATCGATTTCTCCAGGATGACGACGAGTCTGGTCGCCGTGGTGACCAACGTCGAGCGCGACGGACGGCCGGTCGTCGGCTATGGGTTCAATTCCAATGGCCGCTATGGCCAAGGCGGGCTGATCCGCGAGCGCTTCGTGCCTCGTATCCTGGAGGCTGATCCGCGATCGCTGCTGGACGCGACGGGGGAGAATCTCGACCCGGATCGCATCTGGGCCTGCATGATGACGAACGAGAAGCCGGGTGGGCACGGCGATCGCTCGGTTGCGGTCGGCACGATCGACATGGCGGTCTGGGATGCGGTGGCGAAGATCGCCGGCAGGCCCCTATTCCGTCTGCTCGCCGAACGGCATGGCATCGAAGCCGATCCGCGCGTGTTCGTTTACGCGGCGGGTGGGTATTACTACCCCGGCAAGGACACGGCGGCACTCTGCGCCGAGATGCGCAGCTACCTCGACCGCGGCTACACCGTGGTGAAGATGAAGATCGGCGGCGAAACGCCTGACGATGATCGCCGCCGGATCGAGGCGGTGCTGCGGGAGATCGGCAGCGACGCCCGGCTGGCCGTGGACGCGAACGGGCGTTTCGATCTCGCCACCGCCATCGACTACGCGCGGATGCTGCGTCCATACGACCTGTTCTGGTACGAGGAGGCGGGCGATCCACTGGACTACCAGTTGCAGGCGGCGCTCGCGGAATTCTACCCGGGGCCGATGGCGACCGGGGAAAACCTGTTCAGCCACCAGGACGCGCGCAACCTGATCCGCCACGGCGGCATGCGGCCCGATCGCGACTGGCTGCAATTTGATTGCGCGCTGTCGTACGGCCTGTGTGAATACCAGCGCACTCTTGCGATGCTGAAGGACGCCGGCTGGTCGTGGCGGCGCTGCATTCCGCACGGCGGGCATCAGATGTCGCTCGCCATCGCGGCCGGACTGGGATTAGGCGGCAATGAAAGCTACCCGGACGTATTTCAGCCGTATGGCGGATTTCCCGATGGCACGCGCGTGGAGTGCGGCGTCGTGACGCTGCCGGAGCTGCCAGGGATCGGATTTGAGGCGAAGTCCGATCTGTACGCGGTCATGCGGGAATTGGCGGCGTAGCTCGATCGTCTATCGACAGAGGAGAACAACTCCTGGCACTTTCGGTACCCATCCGCGTCGGCATCGCCGGCGCCGGCCATTTCGGCCGCTATCACGCACTGAAGGTCGCTGCCTCGGATCGCGCCAGGCTGGTGGGCGTCTACGACACCCACGCGGAGCGCGCGAAGACCATCGGCTGGGAGGCCGGCGCCCCGGATATGGGCCTCGCCGATCTGCTCGCCGCGTGCGATGCGCTGATTGTTGCCGCCCCGGCCGCTGCGCACCACGCGCTCGCAGCCGATGCGCTGCGGGCCGGCAAGCACGTGCTGGTCGAGAAGCCGATCGCCGCCACCCTGGCGCAGGCGGATGAACTGGCCGCGCTCGCCGCCGAACGGCGGCTCGTCCTGCAGGTCGGCCATCAGGAGCGGTTCTCCGCGGCGTTTAGTGCCCTGGAGGGAAGGCTTGGGCCGCCGCTCTACATCGAGGCTACCCGGATCGCGCCGTTCAAGCTGCGCGGGACGGACGTATCGGTGATCCTCGATCTGATGATCCACGACCTCGACATGATCCTGTCGCTGGTGGCCAGTCCGATCGAGAGCGTGGACGCGGTCGGCGCGGCGGTGGCGAGCGAGCACGTAGATATCGCCAATGCGCGCATCCGTTTCCACACCGGCGCGGTGGCGACCATCACCGCCTCCCGCGTCGCCGCCCGCACCGAGCGGCGGATGCGCGTCTTCGCACAGGACGGCTACATGGCAGCGGACTTTGCCAACCGAAGCCTCACCGTGATCGCCCGCGATCACGGGAAGCCGGTGCCCGGCGTTGCCGGCTTCGGCATCGAGGAGGTGTCCTGGCAGGAGCACGATGCGCTCGCCGCGGAACATGCGGCCTTCGCATCCGCGGTGCTCGATGGCGCGCCGGTGCTGGTGGACGCCGCGGCCGGCCGGCGGGCGCTGGCGGCGGCGCTGGCGGTGACCGACAGCATGGCCGCCTCGCACGAGCGGATGGTGGCGTCAGGGCTGATCGAGCAGGCGCAGGATAGCGGCAGCGGCGGCCTCTGACGGCAATCCCGCAGGCGGGCGCAGCAATGCCAGCGCTGCGCGGCAAGCGGCAAGCTGCGCTGCCGCCGTCGCGGGATCGTTCAGCAAGGTCAGCATTTCCGTCGCGAGGCGGTCCGGCGTGCACGCCTCCTGCATCAGTTCCGGCACTACCTCGCGCTCTGCCAGCAAGTTGATGACCGAGGCGTACTTCACGGTAACAATCCGTCGCGCAATCGCCGCGCTGAGCGGATTGAGCCGATAGGCCACGACCATCGGCACGCCGGCCATCGCCAGTTCGAGCGTGGAAGTGCCGGACTTGGTCAACGCCGCGGATGAAGCCGCGAAAGCGTCGTACTTGTCTTGCGGTTCGGTCACCAGCACGGGCCGAGGGGTCCAGCTCCGCGTTGCCTGGCGCACTGCCGCCGCCACCGGAGCAGCCACGGGCACGATGGGGAGCACGTTCCCCAATCGCTCCAGCGTGCCGCCGATGACCGTCAGCAGTCGCGTCACTTCGGTGCGGCGGCTGCCGGGCATCAGCGTCACAACACGCGCGGTCGGATCGATATTGTATCGTGCGCGGAACCGAGCCGCGTCGCCGCGATCCGCACCGCTCTCAAGCACCGGATGGCCGACGAATGTCGCCGGCAGGCCGTGGCGGGCGAAGAACGCCGGCTCGAACGGCAGCAGGCAGAGCAACTGGTCCCATAGCCCGGGATAATACCGCACCCGGCTTTCGCGCCAGGCCCAGACCTGGGGCGCCACGTAGTGGATGCGCTTGACGCCGAGCGGCCTGATCGCCCTCAGCACGCGCAAGGTGAAACCGGGGCTGTCGATCGTTACCACCACATCTGGCCGGCGCGTTTCGATATCGACGATTGTCTGGCGCAGCCTGCGTCGCAGATGGGTTAGTCGCGGCACCACCTCCACCAAGCCCATCAGGGCGAGGTCCTGCATCGGGAACAGGCTTGCGACCCCCTGCGCCGCCATTGCCTCGCCGCCGATGCCGGCAAAGCCGAGTTCCGGCCGGCGCGCGCGAAGTGCCGTTATAAGTCGGGCGCCAAGCACGTCGCCGCTCGACTCACCGGCGATCAGGTAGATCAGCGGCACCTACGCCAGCACGTGCGCGACGAGCGGGGTGAGTGTGCGGTGATGTGCCAGCGGAGCCGGTGCGTCGGGCGGCGGGGTCATGCCGATCCTGTCGTGCCACCATGTCGGCATCCCGACACGCGCGGTGCCGAACAGATCATAGGCGGACCCCGCTACAAACAGGCATCGCTCTGCGTCGACGCCCAGCTCGCCGAGGGCAAGCCGATACGGTATCGGATCGGGTTTGTAATGGCCGGCGCGTTCGGCGGTGACCACCACACGGAATGGCACCGGTACGCGGGACGCGGCGAGGCGCCCCAGTGTCTCGGAGCAGTTCGTCACCACGCCGAGAGCAACGCCGGCGTCATGCAGTTCGCCGAGCACGCCGCCGGCCTCCGGCCAGGGTTCGATGTCGCTGTACCGTGCCGCCAGTTCATCGGCGAGGCGGCGCGGCAGGCCGATCGCCTGCGCGGCATCTCCGACCAATTGCTCGTATGGCAGGTAGCGCCCCGCGGCGTAGGTGATGCGCAGGTATTCCGTGCGCCAGCGGCGTCCGGATTCCGCGTTGCCGGCGACCGCGTTCCACAGCGACCAGCTATCGAGCAGCGCGGTCAGCAGATCGAACAGCACGGCATCATAGCGTCGGTTCATGTCAGCAGGTCACGGCAGCCGAGGTCATCGACCGCCAGCAGGATGCGCTCGAGATTGTTCCACCAGACGACCGGCGGGATGTCGTAGGCTGCCTGCCAGACCGGCGTGGTGATCAGCCACAGGACCGCCCAGCGATAATCGTCGGTCAACGCCTGCCGATCATAGCCATTCACGCCCTCGGCCAGCAGCGTTGCATGATAACGATCGAGCAGTAATCGCTCGATCCGCCGCCTGCGGTCGGGATACCAGTGCATTGCCATCATATAAGCGAGGTCGGTCGCCACGACGCCGATGCGCCAGCCATCCCAGTCGAAAAGGCGGACATCGCTGCCTCCGTCACGCGGAAGGAAGCAGTTCCACACATGTGCATCGCCGTGCACGATCGTAAGGTTGTGACGCGCGCGATAGCGTTCGAACAGGCGCGGCGCCGCTTCGAACAGCCGTTCAAACAGCATGCGCCGTTCCTGTGGCAACGCGTCGGCGAAACGCCCGAAGTGCTGCGTCAGTTCCCGCATCATGCGATCCCGGCCGGCGGCATCGCGCAGCGTTCCCACCGAGACGCCGAGACGCGGGTCGCCCCACCAGGCGGCATGAAAGCGTGCCTGTGCATCGACGATGTGCTCGCACTGCGCGAGCGTCGGCGGCAGCGGCCAGACTGTGGGAATCGCGTGCGTCCCGGTGAGGTCTTCAAGCAGCACGTGCCAGTCCTTGGTCGCCGCGTCCCAGGCTGCATCGAAGCAGCGCGGCACGAGGCATGATTTCATCTGTGGCACGACATGCGTGTAGAATGCGACCTCCTGTTGGCCTCCCACCCAGCGGCTTTCTCCGCGTCCAGGCTTGGCAGTCTTCAGGATCAGGGTTTGCGGCGCACCTTCAGTGGCGCTGTCGTAGCTTAGACGCAGGCGGATGATGCGGGACAGGAGGGTGAGGCGCGCGCTGTCCACGACGACCTCGTCCACGGCCGCATTGCCAAGTACGCCCGCGCGGCGCAGAACTTCGGTCAGGTGTGCAGCGGTGGCGACACGCGGCAATGTCTCCAAGGTTGGCACAGTGTCAGCCATGCTTGTGCGCGCCATATAAGGTTTCGGGTGAAACCAGTGGCGTCGCGATCTCCGCCAACTCGCCGTCCCGTGCTGCGCGGAAGAAGCAGTTGCGGCGGCCGGTGTGGCAGGCAACGCCCTCCTGATCGACCAGCAGCAGCAGCGTGTCGCCGTCGCAGTCAACGCGCAGCTCCTTCAGATGTTGCGCCTGGCCCGAGGTTTCGCCCTTGCGCCATAGCGCGCCTCGGCTGCGGCTGAAGTAGCAGACGCGGTTGGTGGCCAGGGTTTCCGCCACCGCGTCGCGGTTCATCCAGGCGAGCATCAGCACCTCGCCGGTGTCGTGCTGCTGCGCGATGGCGGGGACGAGGCCGGCGGCGTCGAACCGGATCGCGTCCAGCACCGCGCTTGCGGCGGCGCTCATGTCGGCCAACCGGTGCGCACCGGATCCTTGCCGTCCCACCCGACGGCGGCGTCGCGCACGGCGTCGAAGATGCGCTTGCGGGTCGGCGTGGCGTGCGACATCTCGATGATCGTGCCCGGGTGGCCCTCGTTGCGGAAATAGACGAAGCGGCCGCGCGGCGCGGCGCCTTCCTGGCCGACCACGTATCCGTTGGCAAGCGCGCGGTCGTAGAGTTCGTCGTAGTTCTCCGGCCAGCTCGACCAGTGCTGCAGTCCACCGCGCGGGTTGGCCGCGAGGAAGTCGCGATACATGCTGGGATGGTCGGAGCGCTGCTGGATCAGTTCGATCTGCATGTCGCCGGAATTGGCCAGACCGATCGAGACATGGATGTCGTCGTAGCGTTTCCCCGCGTAGGTGAACGCGGTCAGCGGCAGGCGCTCGGCGTAGAACCACGGGCCGACGCCGCAGACCTCGACCCAGTGCTTCATGGCCGCTTCGACGTCGAGCACGACGTAGCCCATCTGGCGCAGCGATCCGAACAGACGGCTCATGGCGTTTCCTCCAGCATGGTGCGAGGCGAGTGTGCGCGGTCGGGTTGGCCGCGTCCGGGAGCGTAATCCAATCCGGCGGTTCGGACGACGGGGCGTCGGCGCGGGCGGGAGTTCATTGCAGCATTTACGCGGAGGGCAGCGGAGAGCCGCGGAGATTTGGACTGGTGCACCGCTCGCGACAGAATGCTTCTCCGCGGCCCTTCGCGGCTCTCCGCTGCCCTCCGCGTAGAAATATCAGGCCTCGCCGCACACACTGGCACCGCCATTGCCGCACGGTTGCGGGGGACCGAAGCCTGCAAATACTATGGCTCCCTCACTGCTTCTGGACCCAGCCCCATGTCCCAATCGGTCATCGCAGAGCTTGCACCGCACGGCGTCCTGCGCGCCGGGATCAACATGAGCAACTTCCTGCTGGTCACCGGCAAGACCCCGTCGGGCGATCCCGAGGGCGTCTCGCCTGACATGGCGCGCGCGATCGCCGACCGTCTCGGCGTGCCGGTCAAATACGTGCCGTATGCCAAGCCGGGCGAACTGGCCGATGCGGCGGGCGGCGATGTCTGGGACATCGGGCTGATCGGCGCCGAACCGGCGCGCGCCGAGAAGATCGCCTTCACCGCCGCCTATGTGGAGATCGAGGCCACGTATCTGGTTCCCGCCGGCTCGCCGCTGAAGACGATCGCGGACGTGGATCGCCCCGGCGTGCGCATCGCTGTGACCGCGCGCAGCGCCTACGACCTCTGGCTGGAGCGCAACATCAAGCATGCGGAGCTGGTGCGTTCGGATGCGACCACCACCGCCACCGAGAAGTTCATCCGCGACAAGCTCGATGCCCTGGCCGGGCTGCGCCCCGGGCTGTTGAAGGACATCGAGAAGCTGCCTGGGGCGCGGATTCTCGACGGCCAGTTCTCGGCCGTGCAACAGGCGGTCGGCACCGCACGGACCAAGGCCGCCAGCGCTGCTTTCCTCCACGACTTCGTTGAGGACGCGAAGGCGTCCGGGCTGGTCGCGCGCCTGATCGAGAAGCACAAGGTGGTCGGTCGGCTCTCGGTCGCGCCGCCGGGGTGATCCGCCGCGGTCGGCGATGCGTTGGAAGGGACAGCGAGATGGCCTGGCGGCTCGGCGGCAGAGCTCCTGCTTGAATGTGTCTTACTAATCGCGCTAATCTAGTCAACATGACCAGAATGGATAATCCCACGCCCAAACCGACGAGGCCCCCTCGGGGGACGCGCACCCGCCAACCGGGCCACTGGCTGTTGCAGGACGCCAAGGCCCGATTCAGCGAGTTGGTGCGGCGCGCCCGCAGCGACGGCCCACAACATGTCACCGTGCACGGCCGCGAGGAAGTCGTCATCATTGCGGCCGAAGATTTTCGCCGCCTCAAGGGGAACCAAACCGGCAAAGCTCTGGTCGCCGCCATGCAGGCCTCGCCGGATCGGGATATCGACATTGAGCCGAGGCGCACGCCGTTTCCTGTGCGTGACGTGGCTCTGTGACAGGTTGGCTTCTCGATACCAACATCCTGTCCGAACTGCGCCGTCCCAAACCAGAGCAAAAGGTCGTCACGTTCGTCGCCGAGCAACCGCTCGACCGGCTGTATGTGAGTTCGGTGACCTTCGCGGAAATCCGCTTCGGCATCGAGCTTGTCGCTGACCCGGCTCGCCGCGCCCGGCTGAACGACTGGCTTGCGCACAAGGTGCGGCCGATGTTCGAGCAGCGTGTCATGGCAATCACCGAGGATGTCATGTTCAAGTGGCGGCTCTTGGTCGAGGATGGCCGCAAAGCCGGGCATACATTCTCGCAACCCGATCTGATCATCGCCGCGACGGCGCTGCACCATGGTCTTGTTGTCGTGACCCGCGACGTTAGCGATTTCGAACGCGCGCAGGTGCCTGTGCTCAACCCTTGGGTTGATCCTCCACCAATGTGAGGCCGGATCTGGTGTCGGACGCGCGGTGCGAACGCATTTGGCAGTCGGCCGAGCAGGTGTCTCGCGGGCGTCTCAAATCTCTGGGGCGGAGACTGGCCGCCTGTAAGGATGCGCAGCACATGCCGGCGCCGGACGCGGGTCCTGCCGCATCGCCGCAGCGGGGCCTGGGCGAATGCGTCACTTCAATCGGCGTTGGCGACTTTCGATGTTGTGTCGTCATGGGCACGCTGATCTCGACGCAGGGATTCATCCGGACTGCTGGCGGGCGCTGGTATCGAGCGCGCGCAAGGCAGGGCTGTTGCCAGTGATGATGGCCTGCACTAGTTCGGGCGCGGGTGGGTTTATGGTCGGGTCGAGCCCGGGCATGACGGTCTCAGGCAGTCCCCCCAGCGCATAGATGTGCGCGGCCAGCTGCGGATGGAGGATTGCATATTGCTCCGCCTCCGCGTTCGGGTCCGCCACGGGCTCCTCAGCCTGCGGTTGCGCGGCAGGCGGCGGCGGTTCCGCGACCGCAGCCGGCCGGGCGCCACCCAGCGCGTCTGTCATCAGCCAGATGGCACAGTATTCTGTCCAGGTGGCTTTGTCGGTGGCGGCGCCGTCCGCGGCGAGCCTCTGCCGCTCCGCCTGGACGCGCTGGAGCAACGTCCTTGCGGTTTGCGCCTGGCGCATCATGCTGATGGCCATAGCATTGCTTTTAAGAAACAATTTGGGATCTCCCCGGTGCTCCTGGGCCAGCCGCAGGCAGTCCATCGCGGCTGCGTTGGCAGCGACCAACTGCGCGGCAACGCTGGCCTCGTCGGCAGTGGCGGGTAGCAGCGAGGCGACATGGGCGATTGCGGCGTTGTCGCGGCGGGCGAGGTCCTCGGGTGAGTCGATGACGGGAGGAGGGAGCGCGGCGCGCAGGGTGTGGATGAGCTGGTAATAGGAGTCCCTGGGGAGCAGGAGGGTGGGGTCGGGCGACTGGGGCGGCGTGTCCATGGCGGACGATATTTGGTTAGTGTCATTATCTGTCAATGTTAGTTTTGTCCCCCCCTGCTCATCGATCCGATCCATTCGCTTAGACCGTTGCCCCGACGCGTGCGCGCGTGGCAGACAGCCTCGCATGTTGAGCCGTCGTTCTCTGTTGGCCGCCTCATTTCCCGCCGCTCTTGCGGTGCAGGCCCACGCCGCGACGGACAGCTTCCAGGGCTTCCTCGCCGGACTGCGTGCCGAGGCGCGGCGCAACGGGATCTCCGTCGCCACTCTGGACCGGGCGTTTGCCGGCGTGCAGCCCAACCAGAAGGTGTTGGAGCGGGACCGCCACCAACCCGAATTCACCATGACATGGGCGCAGTACCGTGCCCTGCTGATCACCGACCAGCGGATCACGAACGGCCGCGCGGCATGGCAGCAGAACCGCTCACTGCTTGGC
Organism: Acetobacteraceae bacterium; assembly: GCA_035569235.1. Classification (GTDB taxonomy): domain Bacteria; phylum Pseudomonadota; class Alphaproteobacteria; order Acetobacterales; family Acetobacteraceae; genus JAMXLO01. Next base: position 11,216 of record DATMND010000409.1, read on the forward strand.
CGGGTGCAGGACCGGTTCGGCGTGGAGCCCGGTGTCATCGTCGGCATCTGGGGCCTGGAGTCGAGCTTCGGCGCCGGGATGGGCGACTTCCACGTGGTCGAGGCGCTGGCGACGTTGGCCTGGGAGGGACGGCGGGCCGGTTTCTTCCGTGGCGAACTTATCGCCGCGCTGCGCATTCTGGAGAACGGCGATGTGACCCCGGCGCGGATGACCGGGTCCTATGCCGGCGCGATGGGCCAGCCGCAGTTCATGCCGTCGTCTTACCTGCGCTATGCGGTGGATTTCGAAGGCCACGGACGCCGCGACATCTGGAACAGCAAGCCCGATGTGCTTGGCTCCATCGCGAACTACCTCGCGCGCTCCGGCTGGCGCAGCGGCGAATCCTGGGGGCAGTCGGTGACGCTGCCGAGTAATTTCAATACGTCCTCGGCTGGACGCGACGACCGGCGACCGGTCGGCGAATGGGCGCGCCAGGGTGTCCGTTCGCTGGATGGTCGTCCGCTGGCGCGGGCCGATGTTCAGGCGGCCGTCATTCTGCCGGGCGGCGCCGGCGGTGACGCCTTCCTGGTCTATGCCAACTTCACGGCCATCCGCCGCTACAACCCGTCCGACTAC
>DATMND010000410.1:0-4735 GCA_035569235.1 Acetobacteraceae bacterium
GTGGTCATCAACCCGACCGATTTCGCCGCGATCCATCCGCTCGGCCTGGTCACCGCCGATATTCTGAAGCAGATCGGCATGAACGTCGAACTGCAGGAAACCGATTGGGGCACCGTGGTGCAGCGACGCGCAAGCACGGAGCCGGTGGAAAAGGGCGGATGGAGCGCGTTCCACACCTTCGCCTCATCGGCTACGGCGAGCAGTCCCGCGACGCATCCGCTGACCACCGGACGCGGCGCGAAGGGCTGGTTCGGATGGTGGGACAACGCCGACGCGCGCGCGCTGACGACGCAATGGCTGACCGCGCCGGACGCCGCCGGACAGGAGAAGGCGGCCATGGAACTGTCGCATGTGGCTATGACCGATGTGGCGACGGTGCCGGTTGGGCAGTGGTACGGGAAGACGGCGTTCCGCCGCGGCATCACGGGCGTGCTGCAGGGGGTCTCACCGTATCCGTGGAATGTTCGGCCAGCGTAGCATGGCACCAGATCATCAACCGCAAGGAAACAACCATGATCCATCATCTGTCGATCGCCGCGCGAGACCCGAAGCAGGCCGCCGGGGTGCTCGCCGAACTCATGGGCGGAACCGCGGTACCGTTCCCGCCCAACCCCGGAAGCTTCTTCGCGCTGCAACTCGATGAGCACGGGTCTGGCGTGGAGGTGTATCCCGCGGGAACGGCGCTTCAGCCCGGCGGCGTCACTGGCGGCAGCTTCGTGAAGCAGGACGCGCGTGGCTATGGATCGACGCATTTCGCAGTCAGCGTCGGGACCGATGCAGCCTCCGTGAAGACGATCGCCGAGCGCGCGGGATGGCAGTGCTTCGACTGCAACCGCGGGCCATTCCATGTGATCGAGGTCTGGGTCGAGAACGAGACAATGGTCGAGGTCCTGCCTCCCGAATATGCGCGGGAATACCTGGCCTTTACCCGTCCCGACAAAGTCAAGGCAGCCATGGCGGCTGCGCCCACCGCGTCGGCCCGCCAACACCAAGGCTGAGTCCGCTGGCGCCAGGTTGCGGTCCTCGGCTGTGGGGCTAAGCTGTCGGACAACCCGCAGAGGAAACAGCCATGACCGCCATGATCGACATGCATACCCATTGGAGGCCCGCCGAGGTCGCCGACGCCCTGCGCGCCCGCGGCAAGGAACCGCGCATCGTGCGCGATCGGGACGGCACCGAGGTGCTGAAGTCGCGGATGGGCGAAGAGCCGCTCGCGAAGGCGTTCGATGACGTCGAGTTCCATCTCGGCCGGATGGATCGCCAGGGGGTCGAGACGAGCGTGCTGTCACTGCTCGGTACGTTCTGCTGGATCGAATCGCAGCCGGTCGAGGTGGCCCTGCCGCTGTGCCGGAGCGTCAACGACGGGTTCTCGGCGATCTGCCAGAAACATCCCGGTCGCTTCGCCGCGTTCGCCGCGCTGCCGCTGACGGACGTCACCGCCGCCGCCGCCGAACTCGAGCGGGCGCTCGGGCTGCCTGGCGTGGTCGGCGCGCAGCTTCCGGGCAACTACTTCCTCACGCGCGCCGATGCCGAAGCGGCGCGTCCGCTGCTGGAGGTCGCCAACCGCCACCGCGCGGTGCTCTTGATCCATCACGGCCCGCGGCCGGGCGATGCGTTCCCCAAGGTCGGCGGCGACACCGACAATGCGCGCCGGCGCAACGGCACGCTGGATATGCAGGCGAGCCTCTCCGCGGTGATGGTGACGCTGTGTCTGACGGACCTGCTTGCGGGGTACCCCGACGTGACGGTCGTGGTGCACAATCTGGGCGGCAACATCCCCTACGAGGTCGAGCGCATGGATCATCGCAGCCTGCTCGACACGCCGGACGAGGAGCTGCCGTCGTCGCGCTTCCGGCGGGCGAAGGTGTACGTCGATTGCAACTCGTTCGGCCCGCGCGCGATCGAGGCGGCGGTGAGCCTGTACGGCGCCGAGCGCATCGTGTGCGGCACCGACGGCAGCGCGTTCGGCGTGGACTGGACGCGGAAGGCGCTGGCGGACGCGCAGATCGGCGAGGACGCGCGCGAGCAGATCCTGCACCGGAACGCGGCCGCGATGATGGCGCGCGTGGCGGGGAGTGCGGAGCGGGCGATGGCCGCCGAGTAAGGACGCGCTTTTCGTTTTCCTCTCCGCCCTGGGGCGGAGAGGTCAGGTGAGGTGGGGATCGACCCGCTCCGCTCCCCGGGGTCAGGGCGGGCCGGTGCCGGCGGGTGACGGAAGCGGGGACGGTGCGGGCAATGCCGCAGACTCGGCGCCCGGCACGAGCGACTGAAACGACTGCTGGATGAGGTCGCGGACCAGGTTGGCGAGGCTGCCGCCGTGCCGGATCATGGCCATCTGCACCTCCCGCCACAGCGGATGGCTCGGCATGATGCCGAGGTCGCGGCAAATATCGGCGATGACGGCACCGATCGGGCGCCGGCGGACCTCGGCCGCGATCTGCTCTGGCGTGGGTAGGTGGGCGAGACGGGCATCGGTCGGCGGCGCGGCCGGCGGGCGCGTGGCCGCAGCGGGCCTGGCGACGGAGGGCTTGGCGCGCGGGCGGGGTGCGGCGTCCAGGCGGGCAGCGTTGCGGACCAATCGCGCTTCGAGTGCGTTGGCACGATGCAGGCCACACGTGATGCGCGCGAGGATCAGCGCGATGTCGCGCGTGCCGAACGGGCGCGTGGCGGCGGCGAGATCGATGGTGGCACTGTGCTGCCGGAGCGTGGCGGCGAGTTCCTTGCCGTAGTCGATGAGTTTGCGGACGAGGTCGAGCAGGCGCCCGGCGCGGCTGGGCTCGGTGGTGGGGGTTGGGGCGGTGGCCGCGGTGGTCATGAGGGGGACAAGGGCATAGGACGGCGGTCCGTGTCAAGGAATATTTTCGTATGTACTATGCCCGGCGTAACAGGCCGGATGCTAACGCAGGGACGCTCCCGAGCGACCTTCGCCGAGCGGACAAGATCAAGTCGCAGTTGGCCTAGATATGGACCTTGCCACAGATGGTTCGATCTTTGTTCATGGCGCCGAGCGTCGCCTATGTTACCGACTGCTGAATAACAGCCTGCCTGTAAACGGATACAAAATGAGATATATCACCGCAACGGTCGCCTTGGGTTGGGAACGGACGTTCGGGGACACCGCCCCCTTTAGTGCGCCGCGTTATCGCATTTCGTGGAACTCTGCGAGTGTAATTTCATTAAATACAACGCTGCGCAAATGTTTGGTAAACGTTATTAGATCTTTGGCGTTGGGAAAGATCTTCGACTTGTCATAGAAATATTCCAAACTTTTCACAGTATAATGCTCATCTAGTTCCAGTAATTCGTTTGCTTCTGGCGGCGGTATAGAAAACCGCAACCCGCTCCCTTCAGCTTCGACTAGACACTTTTTGATACTATGCCCAATTCCCTTTAGTCGTTTTTCATCATATCCTCGTTCTGAAAGAAACGACTTAAGAGACAACTCCAGGGAATGGCAGATCAAGTAATACATCGGAAGCCATTTCGCATTTCTACAATCGTGTAATACCTCGGCCGCTTCTAGGTACTCGCCGGCAAGACCGAATAAACACTGACCATATTCATGGGTATTGTGAGTCAATTTGGTTTCCACTCGTTAGCGAGCCGCCTGGCTTCCGCGATCTCTGATGACGTCATCTTAGGAGTGAGATAATTGATCGCCTGCGCATTTGCCTCGGCCCTTTGGCCCGGACCAGCAAGGATCGCCCATTTATAAGCTTGCACATAATCCTGTGGTACTCCCTGGCCTTCAGCATACATGCCACTGACGTTGTGTTGCGCAGGCGGGAAGCCTCGGTTTGCGGCCTCATGCATCCACTTGAACGCTTGTTCAGGATCCTGAGGAACGCCGTGCCCAGCTATATACATCATGCTGATGAGCGTCTGAGCCATTGTGTGGCCCTGTTCGGCGGCCCTTCGGAACCAATTCGCAGAATCGATAGCGCTTTTCGGTGCCCCTTCACCGCGATCATACATGCGTGCAACTTGCACCTGTGCTTCCGCATGTCCTTGGTCCGCAGCCTTTCGACACCACTTCATTGCCTCACGGTGATTCTGACGAACACCATCACCGCGACTGTACATAAGACCGAGCATCGTCTGCGCTTCGGCATTCCCCTGTCCGGCGATTGTAAGGATCTGCTGTACGGTTCGGCCGGCAATTTGTTGCTTTTCTTCGCTATTTGGTACTTCAGCAACCGTCTCGCCGGCTACAATGGCGATCCGATCTACCGTATCGGCCATTTCCCGCGCAGCAGGCACAGAACCGCCACTTTCGTCCGACGACCTAGCAGTCCCGGCCATCCACACAACAGCCACTCCGGCAAAAACGCCCAGCCAAAAGCCTCCAGCGAGGCCGTCTGGGATCCCGAGGAAAATGGCCATGACATCGCCAACTATTCCGCCAATAATGGCACCCAGCACATATCTCATCGCCTGTCCCAACCAAGTCGCCGACCTAATTCCTAATTCATAAGGCGATTACCACAGGTGCCAGGCCGTTGCCATCGCCGCGTACCTTTCCGCGCAGGAAACGGGCCTTAAGGCCGCTCACGGCATATTTCCGCTGACGCAACCAACAATGGCCAACGTCTGCATGGGTCGTAAGTGGTCGTTCCGCCGGCCAGGGCGTTCTGATCGACGGCCTCAAAGCCGCGTTGCCGTGCTCATCGTTCACCGCGGCCGAGCAGTTTCCGATGGCTGACGCAGATCGCAGTCACCGCCACCGCCGTCCCCC
>DATMND010000411.1:0-8956 GCA_035569235.1 Acetobacteraceae bacterium
AGGATGAACAGCCTTATCTGCCCTTGTTCGGACAGGAACTCGCGATGGCCGCGAGGCGGGGCGTAAGACGGATGTGTGGCGCTCATTTCCGGTGATCTCCCCCGTGCTCGAGTAATTCGTGAGAGAGAGTGTCACGTTTGATGCGTGGTCGCCTTGATCTGGATCAAAAGGTCAGGAATGGTGACCTATAGGCGTCGCCGAAACTCTACACGGTGAACTGCTCCGCGATGATCCGCTCGGAGAGGCCGCGATCCGGGTCGAACAGCACCGTGATGCTGACCGAGCGGTCCTCGCAAACCTCGACGGAGATCACGTTGCGTACTTCGGTGAAGTCGGCGACCGCGGCGGTGGGGCGCTTGTCCGCTTCCAGCACCTCGAACAGCACCTCGGCGGTGCTCGGCAGCAACGCGCCACGCCATCGCCTCGGGCGGAACGCGGAGATCGGCGTCAACGGGAACAGGTTCGCCGATAGCGGCACGATCGGCCCGTGCGCCGACAGATTATAGGCGGTCGAGCCGGCCGGGGTGCTGATCAGGATGCCGTCGCACATGAGTTCGGCAAGCCGCACCCGACCGTCCACCGTGACACGAATCTTCGAAGTCTGACGAAGCTGGCGCAGCAGGGATACCTCGTTGAAGGCCAGTGCCTCCTCCACCGCGCCCGTCGCCGTCACGGCTTGCATGCGCAGCGGATACAGCATCGTCTCCTGCGCGCGTGCGAGCCGTCCGGGCAGATCGTCTTCGCTGTATGTATTCATCAGGAAGCCGACCGAGCCGCAGTTCATGCCATAGACGGGGATGTCGCGCGCCAGCACGCGATGCAGCGTCTCGAGCATGAAGCCGTCGCCGCCGAGCGCCACCACCACCGTGGCATCGTCGAGCGAACAATCGCCGTAACGCACCAACAGCCGCGCGCGGGCTTCCGTCGCCAGGACCGTGGGCGACGCGGCGAACGCGATCCGGCCAGGTGCGAAGTTGCGCTGGCGGATGACCGGGAAGCCGGTTTCGGGGATGTTCAAACGCGCTTCCGGTGTTCCAGCACCGGCATGTCGCGGCGCACCCGCGCCGTGACCTTCGGGTCGATACGCGCGGTGGCCCATCCGGTGCCGTCGGAGACCTTCGCCACCGTGTGGCCCCACGGGTCGCAGATCATCGAGTGGCCGTAGGTGAAGCGGGGCTCGCCCTTGCCTTCCAGATGCTTGCCCCAGGTGGCGGGGGCGGCGAACCAGCACTGAGTCTCGATGGCGCGCGAGCGGATCATCACCTCCCAATGGTCCTTGCCGGTGGCCAACGTGAAGGCGGACGGCAGGAAGATCACATCGGCGCCCAGTTCGCGCAGCTTCCAGAACAGGTCGGGGAAGCGCAGGTCGTAGCAGATGGCGCAGCCGACCTTCACCCCGTCCGCCTCGTAGGTGACGACCTCGTCACCGGCGCCGTAGGTGTTGCTTTCCCGGTAGCCGGTGCCGTCGGGGGCGACGATGTCGAACAGGTGCATCTTGCGATAGCGGGCAAGTTCCTGGCCGTCGGGGTCGAACACCACGGTGGTGTTGAACAGCTTCTCCGGTCCCTTCTCGATGATCGAGCCGCCGTGCACGTGGACGTTGGCGGCACGCGCCGTCTCGCGCAGGAACTCGTAGGCTGGGCCGCCTGGTTCGTTGGAGCCCTTGGCCGGCAGCAGTTCGGCGTTGGCGTTGCGGACGGTGCGGTCGCCGCCGAGGCTGTTCCAGACTTCCGGCAGGCTGACGATGTTCGGCCGGTCGGCTTCCACCGCCTCCTCGATCAGCCGGCGGGCCTGGGCGATGTTTTCCGCCTTGTCGCTGCCCGGGTTCATCTGGACGACGCTGACGCGCATGGCGTGGCTCCGGTGGTCTGTGATCGATGGTCAGAAGAACCCAGGGGCCGTCAGCTGGCAACCACAGCCTCAAAGTAAGCCCCGAGAGTGCAGATACTGAGCGCCCGCGTACAATGCGGTCAGGAGGGCCACCGTACTCGCAATCACGGCGGGCATCTGCCACCAGCTCGGCAGCTTGCTCACCACCTGGGAAACGAGGACGTCTAGCTTCGTGCTTATGGCGGCGATGCCTTGTTCCACGGCCCGGAGCCGGCCGTCGAGCCCGTCCATACGGCCCTCCAAGCGATCCATACGGGTTTCCAGGCCGTTCATGCGGGCTTCCACGGCGGCGAGGCGGGCTTCCATGCCAGGATCATGGGGACCGCCTCCGGCCGCTGCAACATCCAAGGTGCGTTGGCTCTCGCGTAGCCCCTTGTTCTCGGCGACTACCCGCAGGAGTTGCGTTCAACGTCGCTCATTCCGCAGGCGCTTTTATCTCCAGGTTCAATTTGTCAAATATTTCATACGTTTGTTCCATCAAACTCCAAGCAATCCCGGCGGGAAGGGCGCCGTTGTTTCTCGCCGACTCGTAAAGCACCCGCCCGAGCAGATTGAGCGTTGCCATCAAAGCGACCTGTGTCGCAGCCAATTGCTGATACGCATTCCCTTCGTTGATCCAGACATGTGTTTCGTAGTTCATTGCCACGCCCACCCCTTGCTGACGGGTCTTGCGCTCACCGTGGCCAATCCAGCCGGGGTTCGGAGCGGCCACCGCCGGGTCGGTCCCCGGGCGCGTCCCGATCCGCATCGCGGCGGCCTGAACGAAGGCGCGCCTCGCGCGGCTGCTCGTCATCCAGTTCGTGCGAGGCTGGCGGGATCGGCGGACGGGTGATCGATGGCGACGTGCGCCGCTGCGAGTCCGTAGGTTCCGGAGCGTAGATCTCGTCGTAGTCGGTTGCCCGGCCCATCTCGGGCAGCCGCAGCGCCAGATGCCGTATTTCGCCTTGAATTTCGTCCAGACGCGCTTCGATCACCTCCAACCGGCTCTTCACGCCGATCACGCTGAACGGCATGAACAGGAACGCCAGCACATACAACAGTGCCGGCACGAGCAGCACGATCGGCACCCACCAGGGCAGCCAATCCGGCAGGGTGAATGGGAGGGTCATGCAGCGAGCCTAGCACCTCACGCCACGGGCAATCCATGGCTGCGGCAGGCAAGTAAGGGTCCACACGGAGTTCACCGAGGGACCCGCGAAGAGCCACGGAGACAGTGAAAATGGCGCGTCGCGCGAAGCGCATTCATTTGCCTTCTCAGTGGCCCTCGGTGTGCCTTCCTCGGCGATCCCCGTGTGGACCCTTCGCTTGCTTGCTTTCTGACCGACCTGCCTTCGCGACAGGACGGGTGGATTTCCTCCGTCCGCCATGGCAAAGCCTGCGCACTCGCTCGACCAGGTGTATTCAATGCTGCTGCTGACCCCCGGCCCCGTCACCACACGCTCCGAGGTGCGCGAGGCCCTGCGTTACGACTTCGCGCCATGGGACAACGATTTCCGTCCACTCTACGCCGGCGTCCGCGAGCGCGTGCTGCGGATCGCGCGTGGAGTTCCCGGCGAGCATGCGGCGCTGCCGTTGCAAGGCTGTGGGCATTTCATCACCGAGGCAGCGATCCGCACGTTCGTCCCGCTCGGGCGAAAACTGCTGATCCCGGGCACCGGCTCCTACGCCGACCGCATGACACGCCTCACACGCGAAGCCGGCCGCGTCCCGGTGCCTCTCGCGGTATCGCCGGACGCGACCACCGATCCGGGCACCGTGGCGACGGCGCTCCAGGCCGACCGCGACATCAGCCATGTCGGCATCGTCTATAGTGAAACTGGCAGTGGCACCGTGCATGACGTGGCGGCCATTGGTGCGGCGGCGCGAGGGCTCGGCCGGCGGTTGATTGTCGATGCGGTGTCGGCATTCGGCGCACTGCCGCTCGACCTTTCGACGCAGCCCGAGATCGACGTGGCGGTCTTCACATCCAACAAATGCCTCGAAGCCGTGCCCGGAATGGCATTCGCCGTCGCGCGGATCGATCGCGTGGAGGCGTGCGCCGGCAGCGCGGGAAGCTGGTCGCTCGATCTGTCCAGCATCTATGCCCATGCATTGCGCCACGGCTGGGGCAGCTTCCGGTTCACGCCGCCGGCGCAGGTGCTGAATGCATTCAACGTTGCGCTCGATTTCTTTGACGCCGAGGGCGGACAGCCGGCGCGCCTTGCGCGCTACACCGCGAACATGCGGACCCTGTATGATGGCGTGCGCGGCCTCGGGCTGACACCCTGCCTTGGTACCGACGTTCAGGGGCCGATCATCGTCAATGTGCATGCACCCGCCGATCCGGCCTGGAACCTGCAATGCTTCGTCGATGCGCTGAAGGCGCGCGGCGTGCTGATCAGCAATTTCTACAACACCGAGCAGCCAAGCTTCCGCGTGGGATGCATCGGAGCGATCACGCCGTCGGATATGGCGAGGGCCGTGGTTGCGATGGGCGAGGCATTGGGCGAGCTTGGCATCGCACAACGCAAGGCGGCCTGATGGCCGCATAACTCAACGGAGGAGGCAAGACAGATGCCGGAAGGCACGCGCGCGCCATTTATCTACCTGGTGCAGATGGACATCCCCGCCGAGCACGAGGCGGCATTCAATCGCATCTACGATACCGAACATGTGCCGGAGATCCTGAAGGTGCCCGGGGTGCGTGGATGCGCGCGCTATGTCGTCGAGACGACGAACCGCGACGGGATGCCGCGCTATCTCGCGGTGTATGAGCTGGATTCGGCCGATGTGATGAAGAGCCCAGCGTGGCTGGCAGCCTCGGAGAAGGGCGACTGGGCGCCGAAGGTCCGGCCCCATACGACAAACCGTTCGCATACCGTGATGCGTCGGCTCGGCTAGGCTCAGCGATAGAAGCCAAGGGATATAAGAATGCAAAGCGACCTGGAGATTGCCCGTTCCACCAAGCTCCGCCCCATCGCGGAGATCGCCGAGAAGCTCGATATTCCGGCAGACGCGCTGGAGCCGTACGGCCGCTACAAGGCCAAGGTGGGCTTCGACTTCATCAGGCCCCTGGAAGACCGTTCCGATGGCGCGCTGGTGCTGGTCACCGGGATCAGCCCGACCCCGGCGGGTGAAGGCAAGACAACCACTACCGTTGGCCTCGGCGATGCGCTGAACCGCATCGGACTGCGCGCGGTGATCTGTCTGCGCGAGCCAAGCCTGGGGCCGAGCTTCGGCATGAAGGGCGGCGCGGCGGGCGGCGGCTTTTCGCAGGTCGTGCCGATGGACCAGATCAACCTGCACTTCACCGGCGACTTCCACGCCATCACATCGGCCAACAACCTGCTCGCCGCGATGATCGACAACCACATCTACTGGGGGAATGCGCTCGGCATCGATGCGCGGCGCATTTCCTGGCGGCGTTGCCTCGATATGAACGACCGCGCGCTGCGCTCCATCGTTGGCAGCCTGGGTGGCGTGGCGAACGGGTTCCCGCGCGAGGACGGGTTCGACATCACCGTCGCATCCGAGGTCATGGCGGTGTTCTGCCTGTCGCGCAATCTCGACGAACTGCAAGACCGGCTCGGCCGAATGATCGTGGCGCAGAAGCGCGACGGGTCGGCGGTGACGGCGAAGGACCTGAAGGCCGATGGCGCGATGGCGGTGCTGCTGAAGGACGCGCTGGCGCCGAACCTGGTGCAGACGCTGGAGGGCTCGCCTGCGTTCGTGCACGGCGGACCGTTCGCCAACATCGCCCACGGCTGCAATTCGGTGATGGCCACGCGGCTCGGCCTGAAGCTGGCGGATGTCGTGGTGACCGAGGCCGGCTTCGGCGCCGACCTCGGGGCGGAGAAGTTCATCGACATCAAATGCCGTCAGGCGGGGCTGAAACCTTCGTGCGCCGTGGTGGTGGCGACCGTGCGCGCATTGAAGATGCACGGCGGCGTGGCGCGCAACGCGCTGGGGACGGAGAACGTCGAGGCGGTGCAGCGCGGCGTCGCGAATCTGGCCCGACATGTCGACAACCTTGGGAAATTCGGCCTGCCCGTGGTGGTCGGCGTGAACCACTTCACCTCGGATACGGAGGCCGAGTTCGGCGTCATCCGCGAGGCGATGGCGCGGCAGGGCGTCGAGGCGATCCGCTGCACCCATTGGGGCGATGGCAGCGCCGGCGCTGAGGCGTTGGCGCGCGCGGTGCAGCAGAAGATCACGCTGGGTGAGGCCCATGCCGCTCCGCTGTATCCCGATGGGATGAAGCTCGCCGAGAAGATCCGCACCATTGCGCGCCAGATCTACCGTGCGGCGGACATTTCGATGACCGATGCCGTGGCGCGGAGGCTCGAAGGGTTCGAGAAGGCGGGGTTCGGCCACGTGCCGGTCTGCATCGCCAAGACGCAGTTCAGCTTCACCTCGGACCCGACGGTGATGGGAGCGCCGGAGGGCTTTGTCCTGCCGGTGCGCGAGGTCCGTCTGTCCGCCGGTGCCGGCTTCGTGGTGGCGATCTGCGGCGACATCATGACGATGCCCGGCCTGCCGCGCGTTCCGTCCGCCGAGGCGATCCATCTGCGGGAGGACGGCGAGATCGAGGGGCTGTTCTGACGGCCTGGGGTAACGGCCGGCTCGTCATCCCCGCCCTGCTTATTGTCATCCCGGTCCTCTTTCCCGTCATCCCCGCGAAAGCGGGGACCCACCTGCGGCCTGGGTCCCCGCTTTCGCGGGGATGACAAAAGAAGAGCGGGGATGACAAAAGAAGGCCGAGGATAGCGAGGAAAAGGGGCGGCGATGAGGGGAAGCGCGTTCTCAGCCCTAAGTCGTCGCAAGTATCCGTTCGATTTCACTGACCAGGAATGCATCGTCGATCGGCTTCCTCAGGATCGGACCGGAGGCCTCCTCTTCGACGCCCGGGACGTTATAGCCGGTCAGGTAAACCACTTTCAGGTCGCGCCGACGCAGGCGGGCCATGCGCGACAGTGCAATGCCGTTGACACTCCCCGGCATCACGATGTCAGTGAGCAGCAGGTCCACCGGGCGTTCTGCTTCAAGAACCTCGAGCGCGGTTCGGAAGTCGGTTGCCACCGAGACCTCGAAGCCGGCATTGCGCAGGACCTTGCCAAGCGCCTCGGCGAACCCTTTGTCGTCCTCGACGAAGAGAATGTGGCCCTTGCCGGATGCCGTGCCGGGTTGGAGCCGGGATTCGTCGCTCACGAGCGGTTCCCCACGACTGTCTCGGAAGCAAGACTATGGCCGTGCGAAGTGACGCGCAAGATCGCGTGATGAATTGCGTGATGGCTCCGCGATTGGCAGTCCTCGCGCACTTCTATAACGTGGGCAGCCCGAATTCGCGGTATCGCCACAATTCTGACGCCACCGTTTTGCACCCGATGCCCCCTGCCGCAGCAAAGTGAGAATTGAATGGCTGACACCGCGTTCGCCACGCTGGTCGAAAAGCACCAGAAGACCCTGCTGAAGGACTGGCTTGCCGCTCAGAAGCGCGATGGCACGGCGCGTGATCCCATCGCCGACGCTGCCTCTGCCGACCTCGCAAGACAGTTCCTCGATCAACTGCGCAACGGAGCCGCGGGCGGGCGGTTCGACGACATCACCGCCCCGGACTGGGCTCCGATGCGTGAGGTGCTGGAGGATTTCTCCCGCGCCCGCGCCACCCAGGGGTTCAGCCCGACCGAGACCGCCATCTTCGTCTTCTCGCTCAAGGAGCCGCTGTTCGATATGCTGCGCCGCGAACTCGGCGCGGATGCCGAGCAACTTGCCCGCCACACCTGGGCCGTCATGCGCCTGCTCGACGGGTTGGGCCTCTACACCATCGAATGCTACGCACGGACGCGCGAGGACGTGATCGGGCGCCAGCAGCAGGAGCTGCTCGAGCTCTCGACGCCGGTGGTGCAACTCTGGGACGGTATCCTGGCGCTGCCACTGATCGGAACGCTCGACAGTGCGCGGACGCAGATCGTCATGGAGAATTTGCTCGAACGCATTGTCGAGTCGGGTGCGGAAATCGCCATCATCGACATCACCGGCGTGCCGACCGTCGATACCCTGGTCGCACAGCATCTGATCAAGACGATCTCGGCCGCACGGCTGATGGGCGCCGACTGCATCCTCAGCGGCATCCGGCCACAGATCGCCCAGACCATTGTCCATCTCGGCCTGGAGCTCAACGTGATTTCCAAGGCGACCATGGCGGACGCGCTGGGGCTGGCGCTGCGCCGCACCGAGAAGGTCATCGTCGATCGGGCCAAGGTGCATGGGGCCGGGGACTAGGCCCGATGAGCGAAATACCGATCCTGAAGATCGGCGATTGCCTGCTGGTCTCGATCCAGGTGGACATGCACGACCGGCTTGCCATGGCGCTGCAGGACGACCTGACGCAGCGCATCGTCGCCGATCGCGCGCGCGGCGTCATGATCGACATATCCGCGCTGGAAATCGTCGACTCCTTCATCGGCCGCATGCTGAACAACATCGCGGCCATGTCGCGCGTGCTGGATGCCGTCACCGTCGTCGTCGGCATGCGCCCGGCGGTCGCGATCACACTCGTGGAGCTTGGCCTGGCACTCACCGGCGTGCGGACCGCCCTGAATGTCGACAAGGGTCTCGCGATGATCCGCAACATCATCGACAATGCCGAGCACGCGGATGCACATCGAGACAGGTGACACGATGCCGCTGCGCACCTCGGACGATGTCGTCAGGGCGCGCCAGGCGGTCAGGGCGCGCGCCGTTGCGGCCGGCTTCAGTCTGGTGGATCAGACCAAGATCGTCACCGCAGCCAGCGAGATCGCCCGCAACACGGTCGATTACGGCGGTGGCGGTGTGCTGCGGATCGAGGTGCTGCGCGACGGACGGCGGCAGGGCGTGCGTCTTACGTTCACCGACCAGGGTCCCGGCATTCCCGACATCGCCCTGGCGTTGAAGGATGGTTACACGTCCGGCGGCGGCCTCGGGCTGGGCCTGAGCGGCGCCAAGCGTCTGTCGAACGAATTTGCGATCACATCCACGCCTGGCCATGGCACCACGGTGACGCTGGCGCGCTGGAAGTGACGTGATAACCGCCGTCAACGATCCG
>DATMND010000412.1:0-48563 GCA_035569235.1 Acetobacteraceae bacterium
CTCCTCGTCGGTCTCGGTGTACTGCCGGATCAGCTGGCCGGTGAGATCCTCCGGCCCCCAGCGCGTCATCACGACCAGAATTGCCGCGCCCGGCTGGAGGCGCTGGCGCGGCCCGGCCAGATACCAGCTCCAGGTCTTGGCGAACTCATGGCGCGCGTTCTTGAGGACGTCCTGCTCCGAATGGGGATCGTCGATCACGACCAGATCGCCGCCCTTACCGGCAGCGCCGCCGGTCTTCCCAATCGCGAAGTACTCGCCGCCCTGCTTGGTGCTCCAGCGGTGGGCCGCGCGCGAGTCCTGGCGCAGGATCACGCCGGGGAAGATCTCCTGGTACTCCTCGGTGCGCACGAGGTTGCGCAGGTCGCGCCCGAAGTCGCCACTGAGCGAGGCCGAGTGAGAGGCCTCGAAGATCTTCCGTTCCGGGTGGCGGCCCAGATACCATGCCGGAAACAGGATGCTCGTGAAGCGGCTCTTGGTCGAGCGCGGCGGCATGTTGATGATGCAGCGCTTCAGCTCGCCGCGCTCGATGCGCTCGAAGGCCTCCGCCATGACGTCGTGGTGGCGGCCATGGACGTACTGCGGCCAGACGCGGCGCACGAAGGAGAGGAAGTTCTCGCGCGACTCGACCACCGGATCGCCGCCCCGCAGCCGCACCAGCTGCTCGCGCACGGCGTTCTGCACGTTCGCCGGGAGGAACGCGAAATTCTTTTCGAAGTAATCGAGGTCGGGCGCGGCCATGGGGCTAGCCCATCTTGCTCTCGAGGGCCGCGATGCGCTGCTCGAGCTGCTGGAGCACCGCGAGGTAGCTCGGCCCGGGTGGTCCGGGCGGCCCTTGCGGGCCGGGGACGCCCTGATTGCCGGGGATGCCCTGCGGCCCGGCAGGCCCCATCGGGCCGACGCCCAGCGGTCCTATCGGCCCGGTCGGCCCGGGGACGCCCTGCGGTCCCTGTGGCCCTACGGGGCCGGGGATCGGGATGCCCGGCGCGAGCGCGGCGGTAAAGCCGGAGACGCCCGGCAGGCTGGCGGTGAAGCTCGCTTGGCTCATCGATTCCTCCTCAGCGCGTCGGCCTCGGCCAGCTGCCGCGCATCGACCGGCGATATGGGGGTTTGCACGATGCGCGTCACCTCGAAGAGGATCTGCACCGCACCGCCGAGCAGCGTGCTGACGATGCCAGCGGGTGAGACGACCTGCAAGTCCCACAGGTAGGCGCTCTGCCTCAGGAGCGTGGTCTGGTCGCTGGTGAGCGAGAGCGAGATCAGGTTGGGCAGGACGACGGCGCAGGTGAACTCCGCCGCGACGAACCACGACTGGTCCGCGATCCCCTCGCGCATCTGCGCCTTGGCCGTGTAGCCGGTCAAATCGGCTGGGGTGCGGTCGGGGTTAGAGACCGTGACCATGGCGGCCCAGTTGTCGCCCTGGAAGACGGTGATGTCCTGTTGCTTCGCCATGCATGCAGGTTATCGCAAAATACAGTACCTGGAAGAAAAGTCTTTTCCCAGCGGGAAAACAAATATAAAATGAAAGCCATCATGCAGGGACGTCCACAGCTGTTCCGTTCCTCCAAGCAGATCAGTGTGCTGGTGTCGGGGGACGATTATCGGGCATTGACCGTGCTTCTCGAGAGGGCGCGAGTGGAACGTCCCGGCTACTCTTACGGCGATCTGTTGCGCGCCTTCATCCGGCAGCGCCTCGATCAGGAGGAAGACCTGAAGCCCGTGCGCAAGCTCAGCCCCATGCAGGACCGCATCCGGCGGCTGCACGCCATTGCGCGTTCGGCGGTGCGCCTCGCCCATGAACTCGACAAGCAGAAGGGGCAGGCCGCCTAGCGCGGCTGGGGACCGCGCGGGACGGGGCCATTCTGTGGAAGCGGCTGCGGAGGCGGTGCGCTGGGGGCACCTTGCGTCTGCTGGCCGGGCTGTTGTTGTTGCTGTGCGTAATTGCCCAGAGGAGGCATTGTTCGTTCTCCTTGTCAGGGGGTAGCTCACCGGGTGAGCCACCCCCTATTTTTTTTTTACTTGGGTTGAGGGACCGGCGGCAGGCCCTGGTCGGGGCGTCCCGGCGGAAGCTGCGGAGGCCACGTATCCGTGCCCTGAACCACCAGCCAGCGATAGCCCACGCCCACGATCCAAACCAGGATGAGGCACTTGCCCGCGATTCCGGTGCCCGGGGGCAAGGGCGGCCAGACGGTGGCTGGCGGCATGGGCAATGTGTTGTCCACTTCCGGCGGCGCACCCGGCAGCCCCTGATCGGGCGCAGGCGGCGTCCCAGGCAGGCCCTGGCTGGGCAGCCCAGGCGCTACCGGCAGGCCCTGGCTGGGGTGTCCAGGCGCACCCGGAAGCCCCTGGCTGGGATGTCCTCCGCCCGGCGACAGGGGCGGGCGATGGCCGGGATGCGGCGGATGAATCACGATGGGATGTGAGGGGACGGTGGGCCGTTGCGGTGGCCAAGTGCCTACCGGGGGCTCAAATCCAGGCGGCAGCGGCGGCAGCGAGTCTGGCGGCCAGATGCCAGGGGGCGTGGGCAAGCCCTGGTCGGGCGCACCGGGGACACCCGGCGGCAGACCCTGATCCGGGTGGCCGGAACCAACCGGCGTGATGTAGCAAAGTTGTCCGTTCATTTTACGTAAATCCTTTCTAATGTTTCAGGTTGCGCGTATCCCATCAGGGGTGCACGGCCTTTCGCGGTTCATGGTAGCGCATTTCCATTGCAGGTTTGTGTTTTTCGTGAAACCTGCTGTTTCACGTGAAACACTTCCGGTTTCACCCCAGGCGGGCATCCGGGGCCAGGGTAAGACCGTCTGTTGACGGTATGAAGGATTTCAGTAACAGCTGGCTGGGCATCATCGTCGGGGTGGTGGGCTCGGCGATTGTCGGGCATTATTTCGGCTTCCTGGGCTGGCTGCTCTTCTTTGTGGCCATCGTGCTATTTGTGCTCAAGCATTCCAAGGATGCCGGGCAGGTGTAGGCGCTCGCGCTGGATGCGCGCCAGCTCGGGATTCACCATGCCGCCCTTGGCCCGGTCGAAAGCCGAGCGCTCCCCCATCGACTGCTGCTTGAGCTGCGACTGATACAGCGTGTTCAGCGCGGGTACGAGGTCCCTGGCGACACCAGCCACCGCAGCCGCGTTACTCTCCGGGCCGATCCTGGCGAGCATCTGCTGACCCGCCTCGCTTTTCAAGAGCTGTGGGAGATATTTGATGGCGGCAGTAGCCACCAGTCCCCCGCCTATGCTTCCCGCAAGGTGGTGAGTCAACAGATTGATCGCTTCATAAGTGAGTGCACCACCGCTAAGCGGGTTCTGTAGGACCGTGCGAATGTTCTGCGCGAGCTTGCTGCCAGCTGGCGGCGGTGCTGCAGCAGGCGGTGCGGGTGGCGGCGGTGGCGCTGCTGCGGGCTTGGGCTGCGGCTTGGGCTTGGGCGGCGGCGGTGGGGTAGACGCCTCAACCCCTGGCTCCTTGACCCCCCACTCCTCCCGCAGCTGCTGCGCCGCCGTTTTGGCCTGCGGCGGCTGCGGCGACTTGTAGCCGCCCGGCTGCTCGTGGAACGTCCCCGTCGATGGATCGAAGGGGACCTCCTCATTCGCGAAGGTGACCGTCTTGGGATCGAAAGCTGGCGGCTCAGGCGGAGCCGGAGGGGGTTTGGTGATCAGGCGGTTGATCGTACCCGAGGCGATCCTGCTCGGAACGTACAGCGGGTTGGTTACCTCGCCTGCCGTAGTCAGTTCCCGGCCCAGCGTGCTGGCTGCTTCGACACCGGAGAGCGCGCCCGCGCCGCGCAGTACGCCGCCCGCGCCGCTCAAGGCCGCCGAGAAGTCCATCAGCATCCCCGCCGGATCGTGATACAGCGCGTTCTTGATTTCATCCACGCCGCCCCAGCGGTTCTTCGCGTAGTCCACGAAGTGGCGCGCAACCTGATCCGCCTCGTTGTCCGGCATGTCCATGCCTGCGCCGCGCGCCGCCGCCCGGAGCGTGCCCGCGACCAGCTTGCCCGCGTTCCAGGCGGTGTCGATGGGATGGATCACCGCGTGCGTGAGACTCGAAGCCGCGCGGTAGATCGAGTGCGGTGCCTGATTGAGCAGGAAGTCGGTGGCCGATGGCGGCGGAGGTCCCTGGGGTTTGTCCTCCGGCACATCGACCCAGCCGGTGTCCGCACTCGCTGGAGCTGCCGCCGGAGCTGCCGCCGCTGGCGCGGTCGCAGGGACGTCGATCCAGCCCTCGTTCGGATCGGTTACTGCAGGATCTGCCATGTGTCGCTTCCCGGCTTCTTATAGCGCCATTGCTGCCGCGTTGGGTTCCACTGCGCGGCGGCACCCGCCGGAATCCCGGCAGGTCGCGGCGGCGCATTACCGGCGGTTGGTCCCGCGCCCCCTGCTCCTCCGCCCGGCTTCACCAGATACTGCGAGTCGGGGCTGACGCCCGCAGGCGCGATGGAGTTCCACGAGTTTCTGCGGAGCTGGACGTTTTTTTCAAGCTGGCCGAGGGCACCCATGAACTGCTCCGGGTTCCAGTCGGCCTGCAGGCTCTCTCCCGCCAGCCGCAGGCTATCGTCGGTGGAGTTGTTGCCGCCCTTGTACATCGTGCCAACCTCGGAAGTCATGTGGGAAAGCTGCGAGAGCAACAGCCGCGCCTTGACCCCTTGTTCGCCGGGCAGGTTGGTAGCAGCCACCAGAGCCGCTTTGTTGTACTCTTTGAATCCCGTCGGCAGTCCGGTGGCCTGCCAGTCCTTGTACAGCTGGCGCATGTAAGGGATGCTCTCGGCGACAAACTGAGTGGACTGACGCATCTGGATCTGTTTTGCACCGTTGAGCGTGGTGTAATACTTCTGCAGGTTCTGCCAGTCGCGCATCGCAGTCGTGAGGTCGTAGCCGTTCTTGTTCAGGATGGCGCGCACCTGACCGCCGTAGCGGTACAGGCCCTTCATGTCGGGCGGCGAGGTGCCCTCCATGATGCCCTTGGCGATTTCCTGCGCGGCCTCCTTGATGCTGGGATCGACCAGCGAGGCGCGGTAATCCTTGAAGGCCTGCTGACGCTGCGTGCCGGTCATTTTATCGACGGAGGTGCCGTTCTCCTCCGCCCAGCCGGGCAGGAAGTCTTTCTCGAACATCCCGGTCAGCTGCTGCCCCTTGGGGGCCTGGGTAGCCTGATTCTGGCTGATCCATACGCCGAAGCCGGGGTGGCCCGGATCGGGCACGCCGATCATGCCCGGCCCCGGAGCCTGACTCGGGTCGATTGATCCGTAGGTGGCACCGGGCATCTTCACGAAGTCTTCGAACTTGGCCGCGCCACCAGGAGTCTTGCTCTGCTGCCCGAGCAGCGTAACCAGATCGCGGCCCATGCGCTCGCGCTCCGTCCCGCCGATGTTCTGGATCGCATCGATGTGCTGCTGCAGCGCCTCTGCCTGCGTCAGCGCCCGGTCCTGCTGCTGATCGCGCGCCTGCCACGCCTGCCCGACGCCTTGCGCGAACATGAGCGGCAGGGACAGTTGATGCGAGGCTCCCATGCCTGCGCCGATGTTGGCCAGGAACTCCCAAGGGCTCGGGTTGCGGTAGCGGTTGATGGTGTCCTGCTGCAGGCCCTGGAGCTGCGCGACGGTGGCCGCGCGCTGCGCCTCGAGCTGCTGCTGGCGCTCGGGCGAGCCGCCGAAGATGGTGTAGTACAGCTGGCGCTGCTTGTCGATGTTGGCGGGATTGTAGGGATCGAATTCCCGGGCCGACGGCATGACATAGGACGGGGCCGCTGGCTTGGCGGGCGGCGCGGGCGGAGCCGCTGCCTCTCCATCTCCGTCTTCTCCGTCGGTTTCTTCTTCCACCGCAGGCGGCAGCTTAGGCACCGGCTTCTCGGTCGGCGTGTCGGCGGAGCCCTGCACCGGCCCGGTGGCCGGTCCCTGGTCTGCCTGCGAGGCCGCGAGCACCGGCGGCTTCGGCGCGGCCTGCGCGCCGCCCTCTTGCATGAGCGCGTCGGGATCGTAGCCGGTCTGCTTTTTGAGGTAGTTGATGTAGTTCGCCGGGTTGTTGTTGTCGCTCGCCGGAGCCCAGCCCGGATACACGCCTTCTTTGCCGCCGATCATTTCGCTCAAGGTCAGGCCGCGTTTGAGGTTGGTGCGGATCTGATCCTTCATCGCCGTGAGGCCGGTGTTCCAGTCGTTGAAGCGCGCAAAGCCGAGCGCGTCCTTGCCGATGGAACCCTTCTGCCCGACGTACTTCAGGTGGCCCGGGTTATTGGCGTGGTAGCCGGGAGAGTCGGGCTTGCGCGAGCCTTCGAACTGGATCATGGCCTCGGCCAGATCGTCGACGTTCACCGGCTGCATGGCGCGGTCGGCGGAGCCCTGCGCCTGCACCTGCGGCTGATCAGGTTGATCCTCACCCTCACCGTCATCCTCGTAGAGGTCGCCATCCGCCATCTGGATCACGCCGCCGCGCGCGAAGCCCATCTGCTGCGGCGGTGCCGCGCCCGGCATGCCGGGAGGACCTTGCTGCGGAGGACCTTGCCCTGCTTTGGGCGGCGTCATGCCCGCCGGTGGCGGCGGCCCGTCCTGCGACGGCTGGCCCGCCATCATGTTGCGCACCACGTCGTCCATCACCGTGCCGCTCTGGCCCTGGCTCTGCTGCTTCTGCGCGGCCTGCCGCATGAGCTGGCGGCGCTGCGCCTCGGCGAGCACGAGGTAGCTGGGCACGACGCCGCTCGGCTGCATCAGCTCGTGCTGCAGGACCTGATCGGGCAGACCGCGCAGGTCGCTCGTCATCTGGCTGATGTCCGGCATATCAGGCCGCCCGCTCGAGGCCGTGCCGCTGGAAGGCCGGAGCCTGGGGCATGGCGACGACGGCGGCGAGGCCGGTGCGCTTGCTCCGGGGCTTCTTCGCCTTCAGCTCGGGCAGGTTCTCGGCGAGGCCGCCCTCGCGTCCGAACAGGCTGCCCACCGCGCCCAGGCCGCCGAACGCGCCGCCCAGGATCTGACTGAAGGGCGAGGCCTGGGCGGGCATCTGCGTGCCGGTCGAGGTGCCGCTCTGGTTCATGGTGTAGGGGAGCGGCTGCATGGCGGTCAGCTGCGCGAGCGCGCCCAGGCCCTGCAGCGGCAGTGTCAGGGAATTCATCCACTGCTGATAGCCCGCGTCGGCCACCTGCTGGTTGTAGCCCTGGTTCGAGGTCGCGCCCTGCTGCAGCGCATTGAGGCCCTGCAGGCCGGTCTGGTAGCCCTGCATGCCGAGCATTCCCGCCTGCTGCTGGAGGCCCGCCGCGCCCTGGATCGCGCCCATGTTCAGGTTTTGCTGCGACTGCCGGAGCTGGTTCTGCTGGGCCGCGCTCTGCAGGCCCATCTGGCCGCCCTGGATCTGGCCCTGCATGCCCAGGTTCTGGGTCTGCAATGCGCCCGAGAGGCCGCCCTGGTAGGTCATGCCCTGCGCCTGCATCTGCGCGGCCTGATTGGCCAGCGCCGCCTGCTGCATCTGCTGGGCATTAAACTGCGAGCCCTGGTAGCCGAGCTGCTGCGCGGCAAGCCCGGCCTGCAGCTGGTTGGCCGCGTTGGCCTGCGAAGCGCCGTACTGATAGCCCATGCTGGCGAGCGCGCTCTGCAGGCCCGCCGACTGATTCATGCCCTGCGCCTGCAGGCCCGCCTGCTGATTGGCGAGGCCCGCCTGCAGCTGCTGGCCGTAGCCGAACTCCTGCGCCTGCTGGTTGGCCAGCTGCTGCTGGTACGACATCGACTGGTTGGCGAGCGCCGCCTGCAGGCCGGTGGTTGCGCCCAGCTGCTGCGTGGCGAGGTTGGCCTGCAGGTTCTGCTGTCCGACCGAGAGACCGGCTTGCTGATTGGCGAGCTGGGCCTGGAGGCCGGTCTGCGCGCCGAGGCCCTGCGTTTGCAGATAGGCCGACAGGTTCTGCACGTTGGCCTGCTGCTGCGCCTGCTGGTTCGCGAGTTGCGCCTGGAGGCCGGTGCCGATGTTGAACTGCTGCGCCTGCAGGCCCGCCTGCTGTTGCGTGTTGAACTGCTGCTGGGCCTGCTGATACGCGCTCTGCAGACCCTGCGCCTGGATCTGCGAGGCCAGCTGCTGATACCCGATGGACGTGTTGGCGGCTTCCACCGCCGAGCGCGATCCGCCGAAGGCCCCGGCCTGCGCCGCCTGCGCGCCCTGCTGCTGGAGCTGCTGCTGCTCCTGCACCTGAGCCTGGGCGAGCTGGCTGTTGACGACCTGCTGCGTGTACGGGCTCATGTACTGCTGCGCCACGCCCGGGTCGGTAAAGCTCTGCGTGCTCGCAAGGCCCGTCGGTGCCACGTTGCCCGCCGCCTGCATGGTGAAGTTCTGCAGGCCCTGCGCGCTCACCGGCTGGTACGCGTTCGGGTTCATCTGATACTGCTGGAGCTGGGGCGCACTGACATTGGGCACGCCGGTGATCGGATTGACCGAGCCGGGTGCCGAGACATTCATGGCCTGCACCTGTTGCGGCGTATAGGCCGCCGGTGCCTGCACCTGCCCCGGGTTGACCAGATAGGAAGAGGCGAGGCCGCTCGGCCCGGTGGTGCCGGTGACGTTGGGCGTAGCGCCGAACTGCGGCAGGTTCAGCTGGCCGGGCTGGAACGATTGCGGGTTATAGCCGGGCAGGTTGATCGAATTGGGATCGACCTGCGTGCCCGCGAGCTGCGAGCCGTACCCGGTCATCTGCTGCTGGTACGGCTGCATGTTGGGAGCGTTGGCTCCCATCGAGCCCGCCTGATTCCAGTACTGATTCATCAGGTCGCTCGGGTTGGCGACCATCTGGCCCGGGTATTGGTAGTTGTTGACGATGCCGCCGGGGCCGGTGACGAGGCCCGAGGCGGTGCCGGTGATATCGTTCCACTGGCCCTGGATCGCCGGTGAAGGGGTGTAGTTGGTCGTACTGCTGGAGGTGCTGGTGCTGGTCGCCGGAGACGGAGAGAAGAAGCCCATCTAACGCGCCCTCAAAGAAAACGCGCCGGACCCGAGCAAGGGAGAACGAGCCCGGCGCTCACCCTATCAAACCGGGTTACTGACAACGACAACGGAAACGAAACGATCCATCGCACTACAGTTTATCAGTAGATGCCGCCGAATCGTTTGCCTTTAATTGCGACTCCGCTGCCGCGCGGAACCTGCACTCGGCCATGGGCGCGAGGCCGGTCCTCGTGGTCCTGGGGGCCGCGTTTGGGCGGAAGCAGCTGCGTCTTGGGATAGACCCCGCCGCCCGCCTTCTTGGTGGGCTTCTTGTCGTCCTGCTTGGGCTTGCCCGCGATCACGATGGTGGTGTGCAGGACCGGGATCGGCATCTTGTGCGCCAGCGGCTCAGGGCTCGCGACCGGGCCGCCCTTCTGAAACGGCGTGGTGGCCTCACCAAACTCGCCGCCGAAGTCGCCGGGGGCTCCCGCGAACCAGGAGTCGGTTGGCGCGGCGGTTGGTGTGGTGCCCTGCAAGGTGTTCTTTCCGAGCTTCTCGTCCCAGCCCGGCGCAAACGCGCCCGCCGGTCCCCGGGGGATCAGGCCCTGCTGGAGGCGCTTCTCCTGGCCTGCGGCGAAGGTCGGCCCCATCAAATTCGGCGTGGTCGTGTTCGTGTCGGCGCTGCCTGCGAGCGCCGAGCCCAGGCCGGTCTGCGCCGGTGGCGTGGTGGCCGGGGCGGCGCTGGTCAGGCTGCTCCCCGGATCGATCTGCGTCTGGTTGACGACCACGTCGTGGTACGGCTTCTGGGTTTGACTGTCCACCCAGGTCTTGCCGCCGTCGCGGGAGATCACGTTGCCGGAATCCGAGTTGGCCGTGCCCATCATCAGGCGGCCCTCGCCGGGAGGCGCGGAGGGAAGCGCGCCGACGTTGTCCAGGCCCGGCACGCTCTGCGGCCCGCCGGTGGGGCCGGAGGTCGGGAGCGTCACCGAAGGCTGCGCCGGTGTGCTGCTGCCCGTTGCGCCGCCCTGCGGTGCTTGCATCGGGGTGTAGCCGCCAGTGTAGCCGCCACCGCCGCCGCTCTGCTGCTGGTCTTTCTGGGCCTGCGCGTTCTTGCCGTATTTGCGGATCAGGTAGCTGAGCGCGCCCGAGAGGCCCGCGCCCACGAGCGCACTCAGGCCCTGGTGGCTGGTGGTTCCCGCACCCATCAGCGCGCCCATGCCCGCTGCGAGGGCGGTATTCCCCATGGTGGGCGGCTTGACCATCTGGTTGATGCCGCTCATGGTGCTGCCGGAGACGGTGCCCCCGCCGGGTATTGAGAACGGGCTCGCCGACTGCTGCGACTGGAGCGTGGCGAGGCGCATGCGCAGGCTGTTCTTCTTCTCCCCCTCGGGTAGATCGGCGATCTGCCGCTCGAGGTCGTGGATCTCGGTGGCGTTGTTCGCGCCGCCGGTGTCGAAGTGGAGCGCGCCGCCTTGCGCCATGCCCGGCGCTGGCGCGGCTGGAGGCGCGGCGGCGGCCTGCTGCTGCATGTGCTGCATGAGGGCCTGCTGGATCGCTGGATCGCTGAAGGCGCGCTGCACGTGCGGGCTCGCCATCACCTTCGCCCATTCCTGGTCGGTGCCGGGGCTCGGGCCGAACTGCCTGCGCCCGGAGCGCACTTTGCGAGGCGTTGGGGTCATGCTGCTGCCTCCTCCTCCTTCAGGTAGAACCGGCCCGTCATGTGATACATGTGCCGGGTAAAACGTTTGGCCGGGATCGGGATGACGATTCGAAAATGGCCGGGCGTGTTGCGGTGGCGGTACACCTTGCAGGTGGACTTGGTGGGCCGGTCGCGGCTGATGGCGACGGCCTCCCACCCAGCCGAAAAGAAAGGCCTGAGGATGCGCCTCTGCCAGTTCTTGCGGAACAGGAGGAACAGCTGGCGGCAGCCCTGCTGGCGCGCGTAGTGGATGATGCGCTCTATCGCGCTCTCCAGCCACGTGCCCAGGTAATACTCACCGGCGATGTGGACGGTGAGAGAGCGCATCAGCGCGGGGTCCTGGCGCTCGAAGCATTTCCGTTTGCTCGGTGGCCGGTCGCTGATCGTGGTGATGACAACGCCCCAGATGCTCGAGCAGGCCTGCGGCGAGCAGGCGACCCAGAGCTGGTCGAGTCCGACCAGCAGGCGCTGGTGCGTGCGCTTCAGGTCGTAGCCGGGGATCTTGCGGAGCGTGGTCAGATAGACCCCTTTCATGAACTTATCCACGTACTCCGGGGGGACCGGAAGCATTTCGACTTTGACCATTCCTCGAAACCTGCAATCAAGTATAATCCTCGACATGGCACCTGACATCACCATTGAACCGACCATCATTGACCCCAACCAGCCGCAGCTGCCCATCCAGCGACCGCCGGAATCCCCGTCGGTAACGCTGTCTGCCAGCCTGCCGCCCCTGCTCGGGCGCACGCCCACCAGCTACCGGCAGATGATGTCCAACCTGCCCGGGGGAATGGCCACGCAATTCGCGGGTCCGGTGGTAAGCGGGCCGACCGGCGGGCCGCAAGTTGCCGGTGTCACCCCGCTGGCGCTCGCGATGATGCTCGACTACACGATGGGAAACTTCTCGCTGGCGATTCCGTTCCCAGCCGCCAGCTTCCTCTATTCGTGGATGTCGGTTTGCTTCACGCCGTTCAACGCCTCGCCCGGCCCGGTGGCGTTCACCATGGGATCGCAGTCGGGCCTGACGGACATTTTTGCCAACGGCAGCTTCGGAGCCGCAGGGGGCGAACTCGATCAGAACATCACGACCAGCTTGCCGCTCTGGAACGCGGTCGCTCCCGTCGTCCCGTTTCAGGGCTGGCTCAACGTAGCCGGGATGGCGGGCGGAACGGCAGGCCAGGGCCTCATCGTGCTGTTCTATTTCCGGCTGCCCCAGAAGTGGAGCTAGCATGCCACTCAGCGCCACCGACAAGATGCTCGTGGAGCGGATCGAGGGCGACTTCACGTTCCACGCACCGAAGGGCGATCAGCCTGCGCGCTATCAGAAGCTCCGCGATCAGGCGAAGGCGCTCGCCCTCCTCATCGTCGAGCTGTGCCCCGACCGGCGCGAGCGGTCGCTCGCTTTGACCAAGCTCGAGGAGTGCGTGATGTGGGCCAACGCCGGGATCGCGCGCCAGGAGTCGAAGGACTTCGACTAGACCCAGCCCTACCCAAATAAGACACGTCTCTCCCTTTTGGCTAAAATTTGTCCAGCAAGTTTGAAGAACCAGTCACTCTTGTAGTTTTTGCGTGTGATGTAAGATACGCCTTAAGCCGTAGAATCAATAAGGCATAGGCGCTTAATTGCAGGTTCCAGAACAAGACGTTCTTGCTTGCTAGCAATAAGTAGCTTGTTTTCAGCATCAGATCCTGGTAGGATTGGCTCGTTGGACGAGAAACGTCCGGCAAGCAAGGGAGATTTTGATGCTGAAACTGAAGATCCGAGGCCCCTGGTATCACGTCGAGGGAAAGAATAACATGGGCGTGAAGATCAAGCGCCACACGATCAACATCGCCGTCTACGACCGCTATGGTAAGGTCGACAAGCTCACCCGGCAGGCCGCCGAAGCCAGGGTAATCGAACTCGAGAAGGTCACCGAGTGGCCGCCCAGGAAGGAGGCCCCCGAGGAGCCCGAGGCTCTGAAGCTGATCGACGCCTACAACCTCTGGCTGGGGCAAGGGAGGTATGTCGAGGACTCGCCCACATGGCAGGCCTACTCCTCGGTCAAGCACGTGCTGATCGAACCGCTCACCGCCAAGGGCGTGGTCTTCGTCAAGGACGTCACCAGCCAGCACCTCAACGAGCTGCAGGAGGGCTGGCGGAAGAAGAGCCTGAACACGATCCATAACTGGCGCAAGTACACCTCGTGCCTCTTCAACTACTGCGTGAATTTTCACGACCTCGTCAAGAACCCCTGGAAGCCGGTCGAGGCGATCACCGAAAAGAAATTGACCAAGGAAGACATCATGGCGGGCAAGAAGCAGGACAAAGGCATTGCCACCCTGCCGCTCGACCGCAAGGGCAACGCCAACTGGCTGCGCATTCAGGAAGCCGTTCCGGCCTTCGTGCGCGGCCAGCTGCCCCGCCAGAAGATCCGCCGGGGGAACCCGCTCCTCCGCCACCCCGACACCTTCCTCACCATGCTGTGGCTGATGTACGAGACCGGGCTGCGCCGCAGTGACGCCCTCATCTTCCGCCCCGACTGGATCGTGAACACGCGGCATGGCGGCAGATACATCACCGCGCAGGTCAAGACCAGCGATGAGGTGGTCTGCTTCCTGCCCCAGGCGCTGGTTGACCGGCTGCGCGCCCTGCCTTGCCTCAAGTGGCGCGGCGATCCGAGCCAGCCCGGCGCGGGCATGTATCCGTTCTTCGACGGCTCCCGCAAGGATCACAACAACTACCTGAAGATCGCGCTCGACACGCCGCTGCGCGAGCTGGGCGTGCTGCTCGGGATCGAGGGCTCGCTGCGCCCGCACCGCTTCCGCGACTCCTTCGCGGTCAACATGCTCAACCTGGGCCTCTCGCTCGAGGACGTGCGGCGCATGCTCGGCCACCGCACCATCGCCACCACCCAGAAGTATTACGCGCCCTACGTGCTCGGCATGCAGGAAGCCGTCGAGAACCGGCAGGCCGCCGCCAAGCAGGCCGCGAACTTCGCCGAAGCCTGCGCCTCGGCGGAAGCCGCGAGCGTCAACTGACCTTCGGCGCATGCTCGCGCAACCAGTCGTCCAGGGCCTGCTGGGGGATCAGCATGGTGGTCTTGGTAGGCCCTTGGACGATGACGGCCCGGTCGGCGAACCAGCGCTGCACCGTCCGGGCCGAGACCGACAGGATCTCCGCCACCTGACCGACGCGCAGCATCTGCCGCGTCACCGCCGGTGCCGGTCGCACCGGCTGGCGCTGCGCCGCCAGGGTCTGGAGCAGATCGCGCAGTATGGCCTCCGCCGGGGAGGATGCCCCGCTGGCTACCTGCGCGCGCCGGGTCTCCTCCCTGGCGCGCAGATCCTCCTCGGCCTTCTTCTGGTTCTGCCGGTCGCGCATCCAGGCGAGCTTGTCCTCGAGCGGCTGCTTGGGGTAGCGGGGCATCATTCCTCCACGACGTACTCGGTATCGGGCGGCGGCTCAAACGGACCACCGATGCTTTCCAGCCCTTCCTGAATATCTTTCAGGCACTGCGCGAAATCCCCGGCATGCGAGTGCGGGTGGCTCTCCACGTCGTGATGGAGCACCCAGCACAATGCGTCCGTCGCCATGGCGAGCGCCGCGTGATACTGCCGGGGAACGATGGCCTGGAGCAGCCTCGAGTCGCCCATCAGGCACATCAGCATGTCGTGCTTGAGCTGGATCTCGAGCTGCGGGCGCATCGGCGGGAAGGTCATTCCAGCCATCGGTCCAGCCTCCGCACCATCCCATTCAGCTCCTTCACCGCTTCCAGCCCCTCCCTCTCCGCCATCTCCATCAGGATCGGCAGGCCGGTGTCGATGGACTCCTGAATCTCATCGCGCGTGGCCCTGCGGCCCTCGGCGTACCAGTGGATCTCGGTGTGCTCCTCCGGCATTTTGATGAGCGGCTTGCCCGCGTCGTCCTTGAACGTGCGGAAGCCCTTGGTCACATAGACCGCCGTGACCCCGGGGTTGCGCAGGATCGGCAGGCCCGCCGGATCAACCATGCCCTGGGGCAGGTCGTTCTCGCGGCGCACCATGCGCGGGCGGCTCAGGAACGGGCAGTTGATCGCGCTCCAGGTGGCGCACTGCAGGTGGCTCGGCGGCTCGCTCGCCGTCAGGCTGACCAGACACATCGGCCCGACCACGAAGGCGAAGTGCGCGCCCAGGCGCGTGCCGCACACCCAGCAGAGCTTGTAGCGCACGGCCTCCACCCATTTGCGCCCGTCCATCGCGCGGAACTCCGGCACCCCGTCCACCCAGGCGACGAACCAGGGCACGACGTAGCCTCTCGCGTCCACCTTCAGGTGCAGCATGCGCGGCGGCAGCGGAGTCAGCTCGGGCCGCATAGTTGTTGGCGTTGGTGTCATTCAGTCAATCCTTTTCGAGCGCTTCTTCCCACGCTTCATCCAGTTCGCGGTCGAAGCCCTGCCGGACCAGATCCGGGTTTGCCTCCGCCCACTCCCGATCCAGCCGCTCCTCTTCCTTGAAGAATTCCTCAAGCTCGTACTGCTTCACGGCCCCCATATCATTCCTCGTACCCCGTCAAAAGCACTTCCTCAGGTCCCTCACCGTACCGCTCGCGGCACTCCTCGGCCCACTGGTTGTGGACGTCGGCCAGCTGGCGCAGCGCGCTCCCGAGCAGGTTGCACTGCTTTACGTATTCGTTGCGATCCCAATTCTTCATGCCACCCTCGATAGCGCCGCGCGCTCCTCGGCGGTGGTCAGACACCATGTCCAACACAGCTCGCCGGTGACTTTGCAAATGCGCTTGACGCACTTCCGCACCCAGCCCGCCGCCTCCAGATCGGGCAGCCGCTTGTGACAGACCGGATGGCGGATGTTACTCTCCCGCGCCATCTCGCTCGCCGTCAGACTGTGGTCCTTGTCGATCTTGTGCTCCCGCATCCAGGTCAATACGACGCCCTTCTGGCCGCGCCACTTGCCGCTCTCGACCAGTTTCTCGGCGGCGATGTGGGAGGTGACCGGGTCGCCCTTGCGCGCCAGCGGAATCTCGTCACGCTGCGTGAAATTAAACTCGCTCTGTTCATCCATTTTTGGTCAACTTCTCCTCTAGCTCCCGGCGGCAGGGAGAGCAGACGAACTGGGAGTCGAACATCTCCGTCGCCGGTACTTTGTGGCAGCGCTCGCAGCCGTACTCCAGCTCCAGCTCGCGAGCCAAGTTCGGTTCTGGGGGAAGCAGAATCACGTGCGCCTTACTTGATGGGGCCGCCGAACGCCGCCAGCCCCAGCAGCGCGAATAATACGAACAGCAGAATGTTTCCGCCCCAGCTGCGAACCGGATAAGGCTGGCCGGGCGTATACCCGCTCCAAAAGCCAAACACCAGCCAGATGACCATCAAGATCCAAAACCATACGGCAAGCGTCATATGCTCTCCTCCATATCCATCTCGAGCGGCAGGACGCCGCCCGGCTGGTCGGGAAACTTCCAACGAAGGACCGTGAAGCCAGCCATGAATTCGAGGCCCACCTCGGTCGCGCCTCCCAGGATCAGCTTGGTGAGGTAACTCGCTAGCTCGTCGACGCTGGTCTTCTTCATGACCCCAGCCCCATCTCATCCCAGGCCGCCAGACACGGCACGCAGATCTTCTCCGGCACCGTCGCCGGAAACGCATGGCGCGCCACCAGCTTGCGCTTGTCCCGCTTCTGGGTCACCCGCTCTCCGCACCAGCCCACATTGCGCAGGCGCTCCCGCAGGAACGACAGATGCAGCAGCCCGTGCTTGTCGTGCCCCACCTCCACCTCTAGCGCCGGATGCTCGAGAAGCCACTGGCGCGTATAGGCCCGTTCCTCGGCCAGATAGGCCGCCTCGATGCAGTGGAGACACTTCAGCGCGGCCATGCGAGTCGGCAGGCCGCAGACGACACATTTCTTGGAAGGCGCGTACTTGACGTCTTCCGTAATCACGTGGGCTTGAACTTTCTGGCTGGTTAGTCCCATATGCCGACTATCGGAAGTCTAGATCTGGCCTGTTGGCAATGCAAGCCAATTTACGCAGTCCGATTGCAGGTTTGGTGTAGAATCGAACCTGTAAGTGCGATGACACTGTTTTAGCAGGCGGCGGAGCCTATTGTGCTTCCGCCGCCTTTTTTTGAGGGGTATGATTGACCCATGATTGACCGGCCATTGGTTTCGCCACTTTCCAATGGCCTGGGATCGACCGGCCTTGCCCAGGCCTCAGTGCCGGTTGATCCCAACGCCTTCTCTATCGAAAATTCCGATGGCAGTGTGGACGTCTACCTCGAAGGTGCAGGCGAACCGCCGTCGGTGGAAGAATCCGTCGCCAGTGCGCCTTTCGATACGAACCTCGCCGAGGTGATCCCCGATAACCTGCTCGCGCAGATCTCAAGCGACATCCGCTACGCCATCGACGAGGACAAGCAGGGCCGCCGCGACTGGGAAGACGCGCTCACCAAGGGCATGGACCTGCTCGGCATCAAGGACGAGCTGCGCACCACGCCCTGGCCCGGGGCCTGCGGCGTCGTGCATCCGATGATCATGGAAGCCAGCGTCCGGTTTCAGAGCAAATGCATCACGCGCCTGTTTCCGCCCACCGGCCCCGCCACCGCCAAGGTGGTCGGCGAATCCAATCAGGCCAAAATCGCGCAAGCCAAAAGGGTCAGCGACGACATCAACTTCTGGCTCACCGAAAAGATGCTGGAGTATCGCGACGAGACCGAGCAGCTCCTGTTCGCCATCCCGGTGGACGGCTCGGCCTTCAAGAAGGTCTACTACGATCCGCTCTTGAAGCGGCCTGTCGCGCAGTACGTGCCCGCCAACGATTTCCTGATGCCCTACGGCTTCCCCAACCTCGAGACGTGCCCGCGCTACACGCACGTCATGAAGAAGGCCTACGGCGACATCATCGAGCTGCAGCAGATCGGCTTCTACCGCGACGTGACCCTGTTCCGCAACGCAACCCTCACCACCGACCGCATCGAGGAGAAGGTCCAGCGGCTGAGCGGCATCGGCCCGAGCTACTCGCGCAACGAGCTGCTGACCCTGTGGGAATGCACCACCAACCTCGCCATCGACGGCAGCTCGAAGCCCTACGTCGTCACCATCGACGAGGCCAGTAGCGCGGTGCTCTCGATCTACCGCAACTGGCGCGAAGGCGACGAGAGCCACGCCAAGGTGCTGAGCTGGGTGCATTACCGCTACGTCCCCTGGAAGGGGGCCTACGGCTTGGGCTTAATCCATTTGATCGGCGGCATCGGCCACTCCACGACCAGCATTCTGCGGCAGCTGGTAGACGCGGGCACGTTGAGCAACCTGCCGGGCGGCCTCAAGTCGCGCCAGCTGCGCATCAAGGGCGACAACGACCCGATCCAGCCCGGAGAATTTCGGGACGTCGACGTGCCCGCCGGAAAGATCCTCGACTCGATTGCATTCCTGCCCTACAAGGAGCCGTCGGCGGTTTTGTTCCAGCTGCTCCAGATGCTGGTGGAAGAGGGCAAGAGCTTCGCCTCGATTGCCGAGCTGGACATCACCACCAGCGCGCAGAACGCGCCCGTCGGCACCATCCTCGCGCTCATCGAGCGCGCCACCGAAGTGATCACGGCGGTGCAGGCCCGCATGCATATCGCGCTCGCCCGGGAGCTGAGCCTGATCGCCGAGATCATCCGCGACCACACCCCGCCCGAGTACGAGTACGACCCGCCGGGCGGCCTGGGCCGCGACATCAAGGTGGCCGACTACAACGAGCTGATCACGGTCACGCCGGTCTCTGATCCGGCAGCCTCGACCATGGCCCAAAGAGTCATGCAGTATCAGGCCGCGATCCAGCTCAGCTCGCAAGCCCCGCAGCTCTACGACCTGCCGCTCCTGCACCGCAGCTGCCTCGAGGTCCTTGGCATCGACAACTCGGCGCAGATCGTGCCCGACAAGACCGCCGCCGAGCCGATGGACCCGGTGGCCGAGAACATGGCGCTGGTCACTTCGAAGCCGGTCAAGGCCTTCGAGTGGCAGAACCACATGGCGCACATCCAGGTGCATCAGAATTTCCTCAACGACCCCTCGACCAAATCCGCGCTCGGCCAGAACCCGCTCGGGCCGTCCATCACCCAGGCCATGTGGGCGCACCTCAACGAGCACATGGCCTACGAGTACAGAAGCCAGATCCAGCAGAAGCTGGGCACGCAGCTGCCGCCTTTGGGCGCGCGCCTACCGGCGGATGCGGAGAACGAGCTATCGGGCCTCGTGCAGGAGGCGAGCAGCAAGCTGCTCCAGCAGAATCAGGCCGAGGACCAGCAGCAGCAACAACAGCAGCAACAGCAGGACCCGATCCTCGAGCAGCAGAAGGCCGAGCTGCAACTGAAACAGCAGGCGCAGCAGTCGAAGCACCAGATCGACACGGCGAAGCTCCAGGTCGAGCAGCAGGCCGTCACCCAGAAGGGCCAGCTCGAAGCCGCCAAGATCGAGAGCCAGGAGCGGCAGACCATGCTCAAGGTCACCGCCGAAAACACCCGCCACCACGCAAGCGAGATCGCCGACAGTCACCGCCACCACGCGAGCGAGCACGCCGACACCCTGCGGCATATCATGACCCAGCGCGTCGAGCGCGAGAAGCACCAGCGCAACGCGGATCAGGCCGGGATCGATTCCGTCCTGCGCAACCTGCCGAGCGAGGGGCCGGAGACGGCTCCCGCGCCCAACGAAGCGCCGCCGCTGCCGCCCGAGGGAGTGTAGGATGTTTCCCGACGACCCCTTTACCCAGGGGTTGCGCCGCCGGACACTCGCCAGTCTCCACGTCAACCCCAACGCCGCGAGCGACTGGAACCCCGACGTGCCGCTCGCTATCGACCCGGAGGCCGCGCACAAGTGGCAGCCCCCTGCGCCGGTGCAACCAGCGCAACCGAAGCCGGTCCAGCCGGACACCAGCTTCAATCCCAACCTGGACCTCCAGCTGGGCTTCCAGTCGGGCATGGGCGACCTGACCAACATGCTCTACAAGCCAGCCGAGGGTCTCTACGGCGGCAGGGTGGCGGGCGACAAGCCGCTTTCCCAGGCAGTCAGCGAAGAGGTTGGCCCCGATCCGAATCAGCTGGCGGGCCGCACCCAGCCCTTCCAGCATGCCATGCAGTTCGCCGGGCGCACGCTCCCCGACGTCGCCCGCTACGGCCTTGCCACCGCAGCTACGGCGGGCGACCCCATTCTGGGTGCAGCCGCCGCCGACGCCCTGAAGGCCGACACGCCCGGGCAGGCCGTCACCAGCGGCTTGGCCAGCGCCGCCATGACCGGGCTGATGCACAATGTGCCGGAGGCCCTCGCCGAGTACGGGCCGCGACTGGCCAAGGACGCCATCAGCATGCTACCCACCCGGGAGGAACTCCAGGCCGCTGGCGAGGCCGCCAACGCCCGGCTCCAGCAGAGCGGTATGTATAGCGGAGCCACCGCTCCCATGGGCAAGTTCCTCGACCCGGCCACGATTCGCGATATGGCGATCACGAGCGCCTCCTCGCTCGGCAGTGGCGTGTACAGCGCCGCTGAACGGGCCGCCGCCATGTCCCGCCAGATTCAGGAGCTGATCCGGCGGCCAGCCCCGGTAGAGGCCGCCGCCGAAGCGCCGGTACGCGACGTGCTGGCCCGCTCGGTCGAGGATCTCGAGCGGCGCATTCCAAACGAGCAGCGTGTGGTCTCCACCGATCCGACCAAGCTGATCAACGGCCAGCCGTTCTCCTCTCTCGACATGAACGCGCCCAGCGAAGGCTACCTGCCGTTCGTTCACCTGGGGGCCGAGGAGGCGAACCACCTCAACGACCGGATGTGGCTGGACTCCATCAAGGAGAGCGAGCTGCCCGGCGGATCGGCGGCGATGGAGGCGGTCCGCAGGACCGGCGCGCGCCCGCCGACGGCGGAGTTCCTCCACCGCTCCATGCAACTGCCGCAGCGCGCGCGCTACTGGTATGAACTGTCGGGCAATTCATTCACCGGCGATCACATTGACATACCGCGCGAGATGCAGCCCGGCTTCATCGACAACGTGGCCGCCACCTCGGGCGGCGCAAAGCCCTACACCAACATGAAGCGCGCGCTTGGCACCTACGCGGAGAACCTGCAGAACGTCCCGATCTACACCGACCTGCGCGACCCGGCCAGCGTGCGCAACGCGCTCAACCCGGAACTGGACCGCCTGGGGACGCACAAGTACCAGAACTTCAGTGGCACCATGCAATACACGAGCGGCCTGGACAACCGGCCCCCCTTGAGCGTGAACGACGTCCAGATGGCCGACATATTCGGCATCAAGGGCTCCGACATCGGCAAGAACCCGGCGCTGTACGAGGTGCTGAGCCGGTACACCAACAAGGTGCGGGACGCGCAGAACGCGCTCATGCCGGAAGGCGGGCAGCCCTGGGAGACGTGGCAGGTCCAGGCCCCCACCTGGGTGCAGAACCGCCTCGACAAAGACCCGAAATCCACCTACGACGACTACGCCATGGTGCTCCCCAGAATCACCAAGGAGCTGAACGACGCCGGGATCGAGACGCCGGGCGGCAAGATCAGCCTCGAGACGATGATGGACCCGCGCTTCCCCAACGTCATGAGCGGCACGCGCGAGAACTTCATGGGGACTCCGGTAGGCACGGTGGAGTTCGCCACGACGAAGACACCGGCAGGCGCGGCGGCAACCCAGATGCGCTCGCAGCTCGAGCAGTACGACCCCAATATCCCCTGGGTGCGGGACGCCAAGGCGAAGTACGAACAGATCCAGCGCAACGCCATGACCGACTTCGCCATGCGGCATGGCGACGATCCCAGTCTGGTCAGTCAGCTGATGAGCCACCTCACCGGCCAGAAACTCGACACCTCACGCCTGGAGTGGAACGGCTACGGCACCTACGAGGGCGACATCAATCCCAACCTGCGCATCCCCATGGGCGGCACCGGCGGCAAGGGTTTCGTGCAGATGGATAAGCCCCAGCGCGAGGCCTTTCTCTCCATCCTGGGCCAGGATCTGAACCAGGACGGCATGGCCGCATCGCACTTCACCACCGTGCCCCACGCCGAAGGCCCGCCCTCAGCGGATCGCACCTTCTCGGTGTTCATGCGGCGCTACGACAATCAGGTGGACCAGAACGCGATTCAGGAATTCAGCCGCCAGCTCGGCTATCCCGTCAACGTCTCGCGCACTCCCAATGGCGTCCTGGTGGATGTCAATATCGCTGACAAGGGGGTCGGCCCCACTCTCGAGGCGGTGAGTAACGCCTCCGACGCAACCTTTGGCCGCGACGGCAACGTCCATGATCTAGCAGTAGTCCCGCGCGCCTACGACAGCGACTTTGTACATAATAGTAATTACCAGGAGAAAATTGATGCCCAAAACAAGATTAATAAGCCCGGAAGAAGCGGACGCGCTGGGAATCCCACGTACAACGTCCGTAATCTCAAGCGTATCCGGCAAGCCATCCAGCGAATCGCCCAAAACCGAGACGCCGAGTTCGCCGAGTGGACACAAGCCGCACAAGCCCGAGCCGCGAAGCTAACCCCACCTCAGCCCTGATGAAAAGTGCGGGCCGGTTGCGATCACCGGCCCGCGCGGCATCGTCTACGGTGAGCCGTAGACCCCCAGCGGATCGCTCCAGCCGAACGAGTACCGCTCCCTCGCCTTGTAACGAAGGTTCCCCGTATCAAAGTCTGGATCGTCCTTGGTCTGTAACGGAACCCTGACGAAATGTTTCAGACCGTTCGGGATGTCCGTCATGATGTACCAGCTCTTGGGATCGACCAGCCAATGGTTGACCTTCCAGCCTTCGGGGATCGTCCCGTTGGTCCACAACGCATTCACATCGTTGTCGGCGGTTCCGGGCCGGTACTGGCTGCGCAGGACGCGCGTGGCGGTGAAGATCTGCGCCGCCGGGATGACCATCCTGCGCGGCTTGGCCGCGATCAACAGGCCGCGATCATCCAGCCAGAGCGAGATCGTGGTGGCCGCCGCTTCGAGCGAGGTCTCGTTGAGATCGCTCGGGGTGGACGGCATGTTGGCGTTGTAGGCCCCGCCCATGACCAGCGGATGTTGCAAGTTACAGAGACTTACTCCATCACCGCCGGGGAAGGCAGGGTTGAAAGCGTTGTTCAGGATGGCGGCACCCTTGACTTGCTTGGTGTGCGCCATCGAGCGCGCCAGCGCCTTGGTGTAGCGCTTCGAGAGACTGTCGTACAGGTTGTCCTCGAAGGCCTCCTCAGTCACCGCGAAACCCATCGCAATGGTTTCGTGCGTGTATCGCGCGGTGTAGGTCTCCTGCGCATCGTCGTACTGGATAGCCTCGCCCTCGGGTTTTACCGGGGCAGGGCCGAAGCCGGTGACTTTCGTCTCCTCTTCGAACGACCGCTCGGAGTTCTCCGACACGAAGATGTCTTTGGTCTCGTCGTCGTAGCGGTTGTACTCGAGCCCGAAAAGCGCATTCAAGCCGGGGACCAGCTCTTTCATCAGTTGTGCTCTGGATATGGCTGGCATGGCTTATCCTCCCGTCGCATTCAGGTATCGGTCGATACCGAAGTTCCAGACCACGAGGACGTCCGTGAACGCATCGCCCGGCATCGAGCCCGCGCCCGGCGAAGGGGCGGCGTCCAGCACGAAGCCGTAGATCCGCACGGCCAGCGCGGCACCGGCGGCGATGGAGGCCGACAGCAGGTTGACCTTGCTGTTGCCGGTCTGAGGATTGTTCTGCCCGAGCTGCCCCAGCGCCCCGTTGAAACCGATCTTATCCGGCGTCACCGGCCCGTCGGCCTGGACACGCATCACGACATGCGGGTTGTCCAGAATCTTGACCTTCACGTCGCTCACGCCGCTGGAGAAAAGCCCGGCGGGCAGATACTGCGAATTGACGAACCCGCGTATCGGGTCCTGCCAACTGCAACCCTGGAAAATACCAATCACCCCCGGCACACCGGCTGTTGGACTTGCCGCGAGGGGAACTACACTACCGCCCTGTAGGCCGACGGGGTCGCCAAAGTAACAGCCCTGAGTGGCAATCGCCGAGGGATTCTGAATCGGATACGTGTGCATCCCCCCGCTGAAATACTGCTCGCCCAGAATCTTTACGCCCCGAAGACCATACGGACCTGAGATCTGGCCCATACATGATCCTTGTCTGCCGCAGAGCGGCCTTGGTTGGTTACGGCTGCTGGTTGGGACCGTTGGCGCGCTTGTTGTTGCGGCGCTCGCCCTCCGGCCCAAAGCCGCGAGAGACCGTCGAGTAGTGTTCGCGGAACATGGTACGCATGCGCGGGTCCTCTTCGGATTCGAGCTGGTCGTTCACCGATTTCATCTGGGCTCGTGCCATGCGTTCGTAGTGTTCCTTGCGCCTCGTGATCGAACTCGCGGGTGCGCTGCACAACAACAGGCCTCCTACCTCGACGCTCTCCGGCCAGCGCGACCCTTGGTCGGAGAGGATCTTCAGCTCGGGGTACTCGGTGGCCATGACGGCAACCCATCCCTCCCTGAAGGCGGTAGAGACATTCACCGGATCGCTCTGACCCATGGCCGACGTTCTAATCCAGCGATGGACCATCGACGGGCGTTGATGCGGGTCCGGCAGCGCATTCGGAGGCAACCACGTTTTCTCCCTCGACTCTGCCTCACGGCTCTGTTCGTCCCTCGGCAGCCTACTGTCGTTTGGTAGAGATGTCATGGTAGCTCCCCTCCTGCTTTCCTTCGTCTCGGACTAACTGCATCGCGTATTGCTCGTTAGTAAGACCGAGCGAACGCGCGAGCGTAACTTGGCTTTCGGTGAGCACGACGTGGCGCGGCCCGCGCTTGGGCTCCGCCGTTCCGTTGGTGCGCGTGGCCCCCGCCACCGCCACCGGGCGGCTCCCGCCCTCCGGCTTTTCCGGCTTTTCCTTCTCGCCAAACCGGCTGGGGAAGGTGGCGCGCAGCTCGCGATCAATCGTGCCCCAATATTCCTTGGGATTGTTGAGTTCGGTGATGCCCTGCTTCACGAGCGCATCGTGCACGCCCAGGGCGAAGCCGCGCATCTTTTCTTCGCCCGGCTGGTTGAACCAGGGATTGCGCCGCAGCCAAGCGTCTGTGGCCTCGCTGTTTTGCGGCGGCTGCTGCGGAACGGGTGTAGCCGGTTGCGCCGGAGGACCCGGCTCACCGTCCTTGACCGGCGGCTGCGCGGGCCGCAGAAGGCGCAGCCGGTCGCGCTCGCTGACGGCCTGCGCGATCTCCTCCTGCGCCGCCAGCTCCTGCGCCGTGTCGTTATTGTTGCGCGCCTGTAGGAAGCGGCTCTTGGCCTGCGCCAGCTGCGCGTCGGCGCGCTGCAGGGCCTGCTCGATCAGCGCATGCTCGCTGCGCTGCGTCGAGGTCCTCAGCTGCTGGTTTTCCTGGTAGAGCTGCTGCGCCAGATTGGTGGCGGTGGCCACGTCCCGGGTGGACTGCACCACCCGCCGCCGCCATTCCTGATTGGCGATGTGCAGGCTCTTGATGCGCTTCTGGGCGTCCTTGGCGTACTTGCCGATTTCATCGTCCGGCGGCAGCGAGTCGAGCTTCTCGACTTCCTCGTCGGTCAGCTGCGGCTTGCCGGGTTTCTCGTCGTAAGGCTGCACCTCGACGGTGACGCCACCTTCGGCTACGTCCACGTCCACTTCCGGCGGCGCTTTGGGTTCGTCAGCCATCAGGCCCTCTCGATCTCCCCGGGATCGGTGACGACGGCGAGCACCGTGTCGTCGTTGATCAGCGCGTAGAGATGGTTGCGCACCATGAAACGCGTGCCCGAGTAGGGCCGCATGATGATGCAGTCGCCCGGCTGGCACCAGGGCTTCTGAAACCGCTTCTCATCCTTGTAGGCCTCCGGCCCCAGCTCGATCACGAGCGCCCAGAGCTGGGCCTGCCATTCCCGGTCGCGCACCTCATCCGGCATCACCAGATTGGAATTCTGCCAGCGCTTCAGATACTCCTCGGGCGGCAGGATCTGCACCAGGACGCGAAACCCGGTGGGGTGCAAGGTCTGGTCGATCCGGTCGTCCTCGCTGATTGCGGGTTTCACAATCGGATCAAGCCGCAATGGCTCCGCTAACGGCAACGCGACCGGCGTCATCGATTCCATCCCATCACTCCCGCACATCCGAATCCTCGTCCAGATTGAATCTGTGGCGGATTTCCGACAATTCCTTAATGGCTACACGTATACCATGAATTTGGCCGCACAGGTACTGGTAGTTGGCCTTGGTCCCCGATTCGAGCTGGTCGCGCAGCCTTTCAAGTTGCTCCACAAGAGCCTTCTCGTAAGCATATTCCCAGCCCCGGGAACCGACCAGTTGCCTCATTTCAGCACGACGGTCACGCCGCCCTTGTCCTTCTTCATCGGCTTCGCCTGCTTGTCGTGGCCGTAGGCGTTGGTGCGGATCTGCTTGCGCAGATCGTCCAGCCGCCGCGCCCCGGCCTTGGTCGAGCCGTCGCCCAGCGCCGCCACCGTCGGCGCGTCGATCACATACTCGCCGTCACTGAGCAGCACCGGGCGGCCCGAAGGCGTGGTGCCCTCGATCTCGTCGCTCTGCCCGGTGCCCTGGCCATGGAGCAGGCCTCCGCCCGCCTGCTGCAGCAGTGGGTTCTGCTCGGCCTCCTGGTCCTCCTGGCCGCCAGCGGGCGGGCCGCCTTCCTCGCCTTCCTCGCCCTGCGCCTGCTGGTGGTGCTGCTCGAGCAGCTGCTGGAGGTCGGCCAGCGCGCGCGGCCCGAAGGCCTGGACAAAGGCCTTGATGTCGCCCTCCGGGTCCGGGCTCTGCCCGTCGAGCGCCGCCATCGCGTTGAGCACGATCTCGCGCTCCTGCTGCTCATTGGACGACATCTGGTCGTCGGGCGACTGCACCTCGCCCAGGTCCGGTGGCTGGCCCTCGTTCTCGTCGTCCGGGCCGTCCACCTCGCCGCCGCCCTGGTAGACGAACTGCGACTCGGCGGTCGGGGCGCGCACCAGATCCCGGCCACTGAAGGGAGCCCGCGTGGCCAGCTGCAGGAACTGGCGGAACTGCGGATCGGGGTTGTAGAGGTTGGGATGCGAGGCGGCAGCGATCTCCCCCACCGGGTTGCTCAGGCCGCCGCCGCCCTGCAGGTGCAGGCTGCGCTGGAGATGCGGCATGGTGTGCTTCAGCGAGCCCAGCCCCGCCGACTGGCGGGTCGTGCGCAGGCCGGGATCTCTGAACTCACGCGAAGCATAGTCGGGCGCGAGCTTGCGCTCCATGCTGCGGATCGGATTGGTGTAGCCAGCCGTTGTGTTCATTTGTCTTGCTCCGTCACGACGCTCACGTAAAAGGCTCCGGGTGAACCGAGCGGCGGCGCGGCCCGGTAGAGATAGAAAGTGCCCGTCGGCAGACCGACCGTGCTGGCCTGCGAACCGGGAACCGTGCCAGTGGGATCGACGACCACCGGGGCCGTCGCGATGTAGTTGGCCGCAACCACCTCGGCTTCCGCCGTGCTCTGCAGCATAAACTGATTCACCGCGTTGACCAGCTTGGCGATATACGACGGATCGTAGGTCGCGGGCGGATCGGGCAAGGGCTGTCGGATGATACGTGCCATGCGCTACCGCCTTCCATCCTGCTGCCAGTCGGCGCGGATCGTGCCCAGCCGCCAGCCCACTCCCAAGGCGTCGGACTGAAACCGGAAACTGATCTGCCGCTCCCGCAGGCGGAGATACTGCTGGCCCGTCATCGTCGTCACCGTCAACACGGCCAGCGTGGCCTTGGGCTTCAACGGCTCGCTGCGCCCGAAAATAGTGACGCCGAGCGCCTGCTGCGAGCCGTCGCCGCGAAAGACCACGTCGGGAATGAAGCGCTGCAGGTACAGGTAGTGGTCGCCGCCGTCGGCGTCGATGTCGGCGGAATCGATCCAAGAAACCAGGGGCTGGCCGTTGGCGTCGTCGCCGTACTCGTGATAGTAGATCAGGCTGTTGGTGCGATCCGTCGCCACCGGGTGATTGGCGCGGCCCATGTCGAGCCACGCGGTGCGGTCAATCGTTCCCACGCTCCACAGCTGCTCGCCATAGTTGTAGATCACGTACGAGTCGTTCTCTTGCGAATTGGCCGAGGGGTAGAACCACCAGACCTCGCTCATCGCGTGGTTGTGCCCGGCATAGACCTTGTAGGCCTGCGTGTAATTCAGGTTGCTGAAGACGAAATCTTTGACGCTGCACGGCAGCTCCTGAACGGTCCCGGTGTAGCTGTAGAAAAGCCCTCTGTCCATCCACATGACGACGCTGGCCGCGTTGATCATGGCGTTAGGCCCGATGATCGACAGGTTCTGCGCGACCGGCTGGAAGCCGAACACGTAGGGCATCCCGATGTATTGCTGCAGCCACAGGCCGAGGTCGGTCCAGATCAGGATCTGGCCGCCAGCGGTGCGCAAGGCGCAGATGATGTAGCTCCCGGCGGAGAGCGGCTGCGAACCGGCGTCGTTGGTTCTCAGCGGCGTCCAGTCATACGCGTTCTCCTGGGAGGACCAGCGCACGAGCAGCGGGTCGGCCTTCGTCTCGCCAAAGTCCGGGCAGCCGTAGGCGATCAGGTGCCGGTCGTTGGGCGAGGTCAAGATCTGCATCGCAGTCGCGGGCACATCGGAGGGCACGTAATCGACGCCGTCGATATTGACCTCCTGGGTCAACGGCAGGGCGGTCCACAACAGGCCCATCGACGCGTGCCAGTAATAGATCGGGCCGCCGCGCACGTTGGCCACCAAGTCCTCGCCGAAATTATCCAGACTCCACAGGCGGATCTGATTGATCGTGGGATCGACCGGGTTGAGCGTCTTGGGATTAAAGGCGACACCCCAGCCGGTCGCCGGAGGCGAAGGCGCTGGCCTCGGACCCATGGTCACGTACCAGCCACCCCAGGGCGGAACGCCCCAACCCTGGCCGACCACCGCATCCTGCAGGCCGCTCGAGATGTAGAAGGTGGCCGTCGGCGTGCCGCCGCCCGAGACCGGCGTGGCCGAGGCCGTCTGCGCCGGAGCCAGGAAGAGCAGGTAGTCCGGATTGTCGCCGTAATAGCCGGTCACCTGGAACTGCTGGCCGTTGAGCATCGCGGGCGTGAAGACGTCGAAGCCGGTCGCGCCGCTCAGCGTGAAGTAGTCACCGATAGCGGCCCCGTTCGAAGGCGCATGAACGTACATGTACGGGCTGGTTGCGCCCAAGGCAGTGAGCGGGTTCGTCCCGAGCGTCTGGGTCAGCCGCACCGGCGTGAGGTCGTAATACGAGTTCGACCACAGGATATACAGCTTGTCGCTCGTGCCCAGCCCCAGGTACTGTTGATTGCCCTCCTGGTTCGACCACTGGTGAATGTAGCGGCAGGTCCCGATGAACGGCGTGCTCACAATCGGAGTCCAGCCGCCGATCTTCTCCGGCATCCCGGCGCGGAACCTCACCTTGTCGCAGTCGTACCAGCCACCGGCCTGCGTGTAGCTGGTCGTCTCCTTGACAATGCCCGGCTGAAACTGGATCTTCGCAAGCGACATAGCTATTGGGCCAGAGGAGGACGGGCGAGCTGGCCGAGGCCCGCGCCCGACGCCTTGCCATCCACCTTGCCTTCCGTCAGCAGGCCGTCGATCTGGGCCAGCAAGGGCTCGAGCCATTGCCGGTCGGCCCCGATCAGATAACCCGGCTGCCACTCCTTGAGCATCTTGGTCAGGCGCGCCGACTCCTGCTCGTTAAATTCATACTCTCCGAGGGGGAGGTCTTTTGACACATCCCACTGCACCTGCTGCAGGCCGTTCACCAGCGTCACCTTGTAGTTGATCGCCGCCTTCTCCCGCGCCGAGAGTTCGATGCGGTCCTGCAGCTTCCAAAACATCCGCAGGTCGTCCAGGCTGGCGCGCTGCGCGCCCATCAGCGAATGCAGATTCAACCGCTGTGTATGATCCAGACTTAGCTTCATATGTAATCTCCTCACATCATTTTGTTGATCGTTACTTCCACGCTGGCCTGCAGAGCCGTATCGGTGATCGCGGGACCATCGGCCTGCACCTCCGCGTCCATCACGGTGGGCGGCTGCGTCTGGGCCGCGACCATGTCAGGGTTCTGCAAGCAGTTCGCCGCCCAGCGCAGGCGAGTGTTGTGAGCCGCAGTGCCCGTCGGCTCGCCAATGATCGAGTCCGCGTATTTCAAGCACGCGACTTTGACGCGCCCCCGGAACTCCTGGTCCACCATCAAGGCTGCGGATTCATCGTAAGTCATATGGCGTTATTCTCCAATCTAAGTAATCGCTCGTTGATCTGACGCAGCGCATTCAGAATCATCCAGGTCAGGTCGCCCGTGTTTAGAGCAAGGACCTCGGTCTCCTCGCCAGCGATCACGCCGCGCGAGTGCCGCACGCAGGACGGGATCACTTCCGCCGCTTCCTGCGCAACCAGCCCGACACCCTCCATGCCATCCGGCATGCTGGCCTCGCCGTTGTAGGTGAATGCGGTGGGCCGCAGCTTCAGCAGTGTGTCCAGGCCTTCGGTAAATGGGCGAACGTTGCGCTTGGTACGCACATCAGAAATCACAGTCCAGGTATTGGTCCCAGGCTTGGCGGCGGAATCCTGACCGATCTGTAACAGAAAATTCGGGACCGTCTGAGCGATGCCGATATTGCCTACAGAAGTGATCAGCAAACGCGCATCCGGCGTGCCGCTCCCTCCAGTTCTGATCCACACACCTCCTGCGGAATCCGAGCCGATCCCCGCCCAGTTTCCAGAGCCTTGGTTATAAAACTGAATATTGGCATCGGTTGGCTGGATGGCGGTGTTGTTCCCGGTGGCTTGCCCGAAGGTATTGCCCTTTGCAGTGGTGGCAAAGCCAGCCGTGCAATGGATGGTCCCGGTAACATCCAGCGTATACCC
This sequence comes from Acetobacteraceae bacterium, assembly GCA_035569235.1. Classification (GTDB taxonomy): domain Bacteria; phylum Pseudomonadota; class Alphaproteobacteria; order Acetobacterales; family Acetobacteraceae; genus JAMXLO01. The sequence goes on from DATMND010000412.1 coordinate 30,394, forward strand.
TGAAGCAGCGGTCGATCCAATGACAACGCCGCCGCCGCTAGGATTGACCAGGAGGAGGCCGCTTGCCCCTCCAACCGTAGACTGAATTACACTCGCCCAGGCTCCGTTGAGCAGGGCATAACCCAGACATAGCCTATAAGCACCATTATTGCCTGCCTCACCAATCGTGATTTGATTAGCACTCGCAACCGTAGATATGGTGGTAGAAGGTATCACCGAAAGCAATTGCGCCGGAGATACAGTGCCGATGCCCACCAGACCGCCCGTCGTAATAGTCACCCGTGTAGTGCCGCCAGTTTGCAGAGCCAGCGGCCAAGCGGAAGAGTTGATGGCTACGCTCGTACCATCAACAAAACCGCCAAGGTCCATATTTACGCTTGAGTTTCCAAATCGCGCCGCCCACCCTCCCGCCGCCGTAGTCTCGACATCTAAAAGCCTTGCGGGTGACGTCGTCCCGATGCCACAAGAGCCCCCAGTTACGCACAGATACACGCTCCCGTTGCTAGCAAATTGCGAATATAAACCTCCGGTTTGGATATAAAGAGCGTTGTCGCCACCCACATACTCATCCCAAGAATTTGTTCCCCCCGCACGTTCGATGCGCAAGCCACTCAACGAATTAACCTGTTGTTTGATATGCAGGATCGTTCCTGGCGTATTCGTTCCAAAACCAGTATTTCCAGCTGCGTTGATGTACATACGCGACGTTGCCGCCAGCACATCATAGATCGCAAACTCCTGATTCGTTCCCGTGATCGCTCCCGATCCGATCTGCCACAACTGAGTACCGTCCTGCTTGTAGAATTGGATCACCGAAGAAAACGGAATCCCTGTTGATCCTGCCTGAAGTTGAAGCGTGAATTGGGCTGCGGCCTGTAAGTGTGTCGGAGAACCACCTATCACGGTCAAGTGACCATCAGGGCTCGCGGTGCCTATCCCCACATTGCCAGTTGGATCAATCCTCATCCGTTCACCAGCCACAGCAGCATTCATGGTCACAAAGGCGAGGCTGGCAGAGACTGCACTTGTGGTATGCGAGGAGAACACAGCAGTGACCTTCGCAGCCGTAGTTACTGTCCCTCCTGCATCGTTAGTGGCAAAAGTCAGATCCGCAGTGTTATTGACGGTGAGGTCAGAATTGATCAACCGGATTGTCGTTGTCGATGCGTTGGTTACAATGGTGTTGGTGGAAGCTGCTTGGCAGTCGATCAAGCGGGCTGGCGTTGAAGTACCTATACCCACCAGACCCGCCGCCGTGATCCGCATGCGCTCGGCGGAAACCACACTCGGCGCGCGAGTGATGAACACAAGATCCAGTTGAGTATCCGGTGCGGTACTCATCCTCACCGCCGCAATGCCAGCGGCCACAGTCGAATTCCCTTGATATGTGCTCGTTATGCTAAAGCCGATGCCAGTGGCAGGGTTAGCTACCTGCGTTGGATTCTCAACCAGGACATCTCCCCAGGTGGTTACATCGCCCGCATTAAAAGCAGTCGTACGGACTCCCGTAACGGTCAACCTTTCAGAGGGCACCGTCGTTCCTATTCCCACCAGACCCGCCGGGGTGATCCGCATTCGCTCAAGACTATTGGTGTAGATCGCTATCGGGCGAGATGCTCCCACCGCCACCCAGTTCACTGCGCCGTTGTAATCGATGATGTAACTCGTTTGCGAGGACCCGGAACTCCAGACGATCCCGCAATTCGGCGGGCCAGGACTCGCATTGCCCGCCAGTTCCAGATACGTCGTGGAGCCATTCTCAAAGAACACTGTGGTGTAGCTTTGCGGAGAGAGGCCGCTCGCGCCGCTTGCGCCCCTGACCCAGAGCGGATAGGCCGCGTTCGCCACAACACCGATACCGATGGCACCCGCACTATTCAGCTTGAACCCCGCCGCATTGATGTCGCTCGTCCAGGGCGTTTGCGCTCCACCGCCGGTGGCAAGGGGAACGCCATTCACGCGGTAGACGCCGCCGACGAGATTCACATCGCCAGCGACTTCAAGCAGGTAAGTGGTCGGCGTGCGCCCGATGCCCACCAGACCCGCCGCTGTGATCCGCATGCGCTCCGTAAAGCTCGATCCCGTGCCGAAGGCAATGTCCCTCGTGGTGATCCAGAACGCGACCCGGCGCAGCGGCCCGCCGCCAGCAGTCGAACCGCCCAGCCCAAACTGAACCTGATCGTTCGAATCGTTGAGCAGCGCCATGCCGGGAGTCGAGCCCGGGTTGGTGTTCTGGGAGTAGACGTCAAAGCTCACCACCGCCGCGCTCTGCACGGTCAGCGCGCGCGACCCCGTCGCTGCGGTGCCGACGCCAATCCCGCCCGCGTTGTTCAGGTTAAACGCCGCCGCGTCGATGGTGCTGGTCCATGGCGTCTGGTTGCTCGTGACCAGCGGCGCGCCATTCACCCGATAGACACCGCCGGTCACATTCACATCGCCGGTCACATCGAGCTTAAACGCGGGGACGGACTGGGCGATGCCCACGTTGCCGTTGGAGGCCAGCACGCGCAGCCGCTCGAGCGCGGAAGGGTCGCCGGGATAAGCGGCGGTCAACACCACAAAATCAACCTGGGAATAGAGCGAGGTGATGCTACGCCAGGATGCAGTGCTATAAGTCGAGCCCGCAAGGACCAGACCACCTTCGATGCCGATGCCGCGCAACGCCGTGCCGATCAGCGAACTGGAACTCACCGGGTTGATCACGATGGTCGCATCGCCAGAACCCGCGAAGGAAGTCATCACCAAAGGAACCGCCGCGAGCGATGCCTGATTGATCCCGATGTTCCGCGCGTTGTTTAGCGCAAACCCAGCGCCGTCAATGTTGCTGGTCCATGGCGTCTGCGCGCCGCCACCTCCGCCTGCGCCCCAACGCATGCCGAGCGGCTGCGTGGAGTCCGCGATCAGCGTCTGACCATCCACGCCTACACCCAGGCGATTGGTGGTGATCGAACCACGCACAATCAAATCGCCCTTGGTCGTGGTCGGATCGCTCATGCCACCAGAGGGGCCGGTCGAAGCGATCACGTACTGCATGACGGAGCCGTTCAGCGTGCCGGTGATCGTGATATTGGCTCCCGCTTCCAGGTCGAGATTGGACGACACACCCGTGAGCGTGCCGTTGGTGAACATGCTCATCCCGGTGAAGCCGATGGTGACATTGACGCGGTTATTGGCTGCATCATCGGTCGCAGTGAGCTGAATGTTGTTGCCGACCAGGAAATTGATTTGGGGCCGGGTAGCCACCAGCGTCCCGCCCGTCGAAACGCGCAACCGCTGCACGGTCGTATCGGCCACCACCGAGAGCGTCACGTTGCCCGTCAGCGGGCCGCCGCCAGAGAGGCCAGTGCCAGCGATAATCTGCGTCGTCTGCGGCACGAAGCCGCCCGCCGCCACCGAGAGCGTGACATTGCCGGTGAGCGGGCCGCCGCCGGTCAGGCCCGCGCCCGCGATGACCTGCGTGGTCTGGGGCACGAACGCGCCCGGCAGGACCGAGAGCGTCACGTTGCCGGTGAGCGGCCCGCCGCCGGTCAGGCCGCTCCCGGCGAGGATCTGCGTGGTCTGCGGCACGTACGCCGACGCGACCGAGATCGTGACATCCCCCGTCAGCGGGCCGCCGCCAGCAAGGCCAGCGCCCGCGATGATCCGCGTGGTCGATGGCACGAAGCCGCCCGTCGCCACCGAGAGCGTCACATCAGCCGTCAAGGGGCCGCCCCCGGAGAGGCCGCTCCCGGCAATGACCCGCCTCGTGTTGGCCACCGCGTTGGTGACTTGAGCGACCGTGTAATCGCCGGTCTGCGGCATGACAGCGCCGACACGGCCAAAGAAGCTCTGCACGGCGCAGTTGAAGCTGGAGGGATACATCGGCACCCAGTTGGAGCCGTTCCAGCCCAGGAACATGCCGCTCAGCGCACCCGAGCTGGTCAGCTGCTGCGCGTTGATCATGATCGAGGGCGTCTCGGGGACCGAGACGCGGATCACCCCAATCGTGGTCGTGGGCGTGGCCGGGACCAGCCAGTACTCGTCGTAGACCGCGCCCTTGTCCAGCTCGTAGGTGGCGGTGTAGTAAGTCCCCAGAGGCTGCGCGCCGACGCAGGGATAGCACTCGATGACGACCGAGCCGTCGGGGGCGAGATCGTATTCCTGCTGGCCCGCCGCGACGGCGATGCCCGCGTAGTTGAACGGCGGCCACGTCACGACGATCTTGCCAGAGGCGGCGGAGCCGTCGAAATAAGTCACCGTGTCTTGGATCTTGGTCAGCATCAGCCCACTACGAAAACCACATTGACGTGCCGCGTACTGCCGTCCGACAAAGTCACCCAGAGAGTGACCCAGTTATTGGCGGCGTTGTAAGAGAAGAACAGCGAGTTCGGAACCCCGGAAAGGTCCACAGTGTACGGAGGACAATGCAGCATGGCGCTCTGCTGCGTGCTGGCGGGACCATAGATCGCGCCCGTCACCGTGATGTTGCCCGGAAAACTTGACGAGGTGGCTGTCGTCTGAATCGTGCCGTCGGGAAACTGGACGCCGCCCGCAAGCACATGCAGCCCGCCGGTGAGCGCCGCATTCCCCGATTGATCCACCGCGAAAAGCACGGTGCCATCCGCGCGCGCCAGCTGGAACTGGTTGCTCGCGTTGGTGCCGATCCAGTTAACGAACGAGCCGTACTCCAGGCCGATGTTGTAGGGATCGCCGCTCTTGAAGTAGCTACGGCCCGCCGTGTTGTTGAAGCCGCCAGCCGCATTGATCACGCCGCCCGCGCTGATGGCACCATCCGCCGCGATGGAAGAGGCATGGATCGACGGCACACTCAGGCCATAAGACGTACTCGGCCCCCAGCCCGCCAAGCCGACGCACCTCGACGCCAGATCGATTTGGATCGGGTAAGGCGCGGAGTAGGAGCCATACGGGTCTCCGCTGGCGGTGAACATCAGGTAGAAGGTCGCGCCGTCATTGCGGAAGATGACGCCGTAATTGCCATAGACCAGACGCAGCTGCCCGGAGCCTATCCCGAGGATGGTCACCGGATCGGGGATCGCAGTCGGGTTCCCGACGCCCAGGCCGCCGGTGAGATGCACGTTGCCCGGCACGTCCGTAGAGATGATCCCGTTGATGCTGCCAGCCACCGTGAGAGCGCCCAGCACGCGCGCCGCGCCGGTCGCCAGCAGGTTGGTGAACTGCGGGCTCGCCAGAGCCGCCGCCACGTTCGCACCCGCGCCGCCGCCGTCGCTATAGAGCAGCGCGTCGTAACCGGCCTGCAGCACGAACTGCGTGCCCGAGCCCTGCGCGAACGCGATCCCGAAGCCGCCCGAGGTCTGGTTGCTCATGCAGTAGAAGTGCTTGCGGTTGCTCTGCCAGTCGATCTGCACCACGCCCTGCGCGGTCTGCGCGCCGGTCCAGATGATCACCGGATTGGCGGCCACCGGCGCGTCGGCCCCGTTGTTGATGGTCAGCTGATAGGGCGAGGTGGAAAGCGCCAGATGGACATTGCCGTTGATCGCCGTATCCAAGGTGTCCATGTTGCGGTTGATGGTGAGCCCCCAGGTGTTGGCCTGCTCGCCGGTCGCCGGTAGTTCGATCCCCAGGTTCGGTGTGTAAGTCGAAGGCATCAGAGTCCCCTGTCTCTCCAGATCAGCCGCTGCGCCGGTGCCACCGGCCCCCAGCGCGCCTTCCCGGCGCGGCGCGCGGCCCAGCGCGCGAGCGTCGGTTTCGACTCGCCCCAGAGACCCTCCACCTTCACCCAGCCGAGCTGCACGCTGAGCGCCGGGGTGGCCACCGGGACCATTACGCTGCGGGATGGAGTGTCGGGCGTCATGCGATCCGAATCAAAGCCGTCGTCGGACCCGGCGGCGGAAACTGCACGTGAAAGGAGCCCTGGTTCGAACGCTGGTCGCTACCGAAATCCAAAATGGCCACCGCCCGATTCGCCGAGGAATAGTTGTAGACCAGGGCGGCGCGCGCCACAATCGTGCTATCGCTCCAGACCGGGTCGTCGAAGGTCACAAAGCAGATCCCTCCCATGGTCAGAATCTGCGGATGCAGGAGCCACTGGCCGCCCGCCGTGTAGCCGGGAGCAACCACCTCGCCAAGGGCGCTGTAGCTGGTGGTGTCGTCAGGATCGAGCGGAGCCTGTGCCGTGTAGAGCGCGAGCGCGAACTGGTCCCGGTCGAAGGCGTGATAGCCGAGCAGGAGGTCGCGCTTGAATCCGGTGCAGATCTTGGGGCCGCTGATCATGCCATCGACTCCCGCCAGTTATGAAGAAACATCGGCGTCTCCTTGCCGACATAAGCGCCGACCGTATTGAAGTTGAGAAACTCCTCCGCCTCCGCCTCGTCCATCTTGCTATCGCGCATGAGGATTTGAACGCACTTGCCGTAGTCGTAGCAAACGACCGTCTCGCGGCCACAGCCCTCGACCACGCCGAGGATCGCATCGTCGAACCCGTCGGCGGTCAGCAGCTCGGGGTACTCCTCCGCCAGCGTCTCGCGGATCAGCACAGAGAGCGGATCTTTCTTCTGGATCATATCGGCTGCCTCGTATCGGGCTCCTGATAGGTGTCCTTCTTCGTGCGCCCCTTGGCGTAGCCCTGATCCATCTGCAAGTCTTCTTTGAAGGCCGCGTCGAAGCGCTGGTAGAGAGCGTCCTCGGCCTTCATGTATTTCGCCGCCTCGACCAGCGAGCCGCTCAACAGCGCGTGCGCAAAGTGCTCGCCGAGCCAGCTGGTCTGGGTCACCGTAATCGAGGCGGGCTGATAGAAGTAGCCCATGTTGGTGGGATAGTCCATGTCCGGCGTGGGACCGATCCTGATCGAGGTCTCGTTCAGGTAGGCATAGAAACGCGGCTGCCCCTGGATCGAGGTCGAGGGATAGCACTCGTCGAGGAACTCCGGGTCCTTGTTGAGCAGATAGACGAGCGAGCCGTCGGGGACCACCACCTCGAGCGAATCCGGGGCCAGGAAGTCGGAGGGCAGCGCCACCAGCGGCTCCCCTTCGGCGAGCACGCCGGTGACGTCTTTACGGAAGTTGGGCAGACGAACATTCAGCCGCAGGCGCGCTTCGCCCAGGTGAATGAAGGTGTCGATATTGGAAACGAAGCTGGCCTCGAAATCCAGAGAGTAAGTCTGTATCGCGGCACGCAGCTCGGAGTAGTTCATCCGCCCTCACTTAGTAAATCCCGCTGAAGTTGGTGCCACGCTGGGCGATGCCCGCGCCGCGCACCCCGCCGCCCGAAGCAAACTTCTTGGGCGGAGGGTTCGTGTTGGGAAACTTCTTGCGCTGTTTGGCCGCGCCGCCCGCCGCCATCTTGTCGCACTCGCCGCCCTTGTTCATGCCGTCTTTGTCGGCGTCCTTGATGCACTCGCCGCCCTTGGCGAACTTCCCGCCTTTGGCGAACTTGCCGCCTTTGGCGAACTTGCCGCCCTTGGCGAACTTCCCGCCCTTGGCGAACTTCCCGCCCTTGGCCATGCCCGGAGGCCCGGGCGCAACCGGCGGCGGCGGCATGCTTGCGCTCAGGCCGGGACCGAGGCTGGGAGCGCCCACTGCTGCCGGTAGTTCGTCCGAGTCGTCCGGCGGCGGTTGCGGAGCCGACTTCACCTTGGCCGCCTTGGCCGCTTTCGGCTTGCGCCGCAAGACCCCGCCCTTCGCCATCTTGGCCTTGCCGGGATGCGTGGCCAGATTGCCGGGCGCGGCCTTGGTGGAATCGAACGTGTTCACCTCGCCGCCTTCGGCGAAGCCCATCAGGCTGGGCGCGGGAGCCCCGCTGCCACGACCGGCCAGCGCGGCGAACAGCGCCTGCTGCTGCGGCGACACCGGCGGCGCGCCCGGCATTCCGCTGGCACCCGCCATGCCCGCCCCACCACCGGGAGGCACTCCCATCGGACCCGCGCCGGGAGGCGCTCCCCAGCCCATGCCAGGACGCGGCTGCATACCGCCGGGAGGCCCACCGCCGGGCATGCCACCGCCGCCGGGAGGCGGCCCGAAAGACGGCCCGCCAGGAGGCGGACCACCGGGAGGCGGCGGACCACCAGGAGGCGGGCCACCAGGAGGCATCCCGCCGGGCATCCCACCAGGAGGCGCAGCGCCCAGCGGAGAGATCGCGCCCCCACCCGGAGAGGGATTCGGCATGGCACCGCGCATTGCCAGCTGCTGCGCAAACGGGTTGGCCTGCGGTGGCGGCGCTCCACCCGGCGCTCCACCCGGCGCTCCACCCGGCGCGCTCATTCCCGTGAACGGGCTGATCCCCAGCCCCATCATGGCGAGGTTCTGCGGCGCTGTACCCCGCCCGGCACCGGCGGCCTGCTGCGCCGCCTGCTCCATCTGCTGCTGGTTCATCCCGACCGGATTGAAGGTCGCCGGATTGAACGCCGTCCCGCCCGCGCCGCCGCCCATCTGAAACTTACGAGGCCGCATGCCGCCTTTGATTCGCATCTAGAAGCTCCTTTGCCGGAGGCGCTGAGCCTCCATTTCTTGCGCCCAGATGGCGCGCTGCCGTTCGTGCTCGGCGTCGATCTCGAGCTGCCACTTGGCCCGCTGTTCAGGGCTGGGCGGCTGGCCGTTGATCCAGTTGCCGGGCGGGATCATCTGCTCGCTTTGCGTTTGCCCCGTATCGGGGCGCGCTTGGCGCAGCGCCTGCGGATCGTTCGAAACGAACTTCGGGAGAAAGTTCTGCGGGTGGTCGGGATCCCAGCACGCCGGGCAGGTCTTGAGATTGTTGGCCCGCCCCATCTGGGTCTCCATGCGCAGGTCGAGGAGCTTCGCTCTGATGCCGCAACGGTCACACATCCCCCAGGCGTACTTGCCGGTCGCGAATTTAGGCGAAACGGCCATCGTTTTATCTCGGGATCAGAGCCACGCTGAGCGATTCCGCCGCCGCCGCCGAAACAAAGATCCCCGTTGGCCCCCAGAGGGATAACGCAAACGGCGTCTGCGGAGGCAGCGTGTAGGATGAGTTAAACGAGGGGCTCTCGGAAATCAAAACCGGCCCCGTCCCCAGGTTCAACATCTGAAACGTATAGTTCCCCAGGGGGCCGACCAGCCACTGAGGCGTGGCCGCCACCAGACTCAGCGTGTTGAGGGGTTTGAGCGTGACCGGCGTCAGCTGACTGACCACCTGCGGATTGCCGGTCAATGGCACGGTGCTCGGGTTGAACCGGGTGTCGCCGTCATACTCGGCAACGATGGTATGGCTGCCGGGAGTGAGCGCCGCCAGCGTGAGCGTGGCCACGCCTGCCGTCAGAGTCGCATTCCCGGCGGGGTTGCCTTGATTGAGGAACGTCACGACGCCCGAGGGCACGCCTACTCCCGGGGCCACCACCGCCACCGTCGCCGTGAAGGTGACGGGCTGAGAGATCGTCGACGGATTCAAGGAGCTGGTCAAGGTCGTGGTGGTATTCGCCTTCGCGACGACCTGTGGATTTCCGGTCAAGGAACCGATGCTCGGATTGAAGGTGCCGTCCCCGGCATAACTGGCAGTGATGGTGTGGCTGCCGGGAGTGAGCGCGCTGGTGATGAGAGTAGTCACGCCCGAGACGTTGAGTGTCCCGGTGCCGATGCTCACGCCGCCATCGAGGAAAGTCACCACGCCCGTCGGCGTGCCGGTATCTGGCGGAACCACAGCCACCGTTGCCGTGAAGGTCACCGCCTGCCCAAAGACCGCTGGATTCAGCGAGGAAGTCAGAGTCGTGGTTGAGTTAGCCATATCTCAATTCCCCATCACAAATACGAGTAGTCGAACGGCACAAAGTTGAACGAGGCACGGTCGCGGTCCTCGTCGGAAGCTAACTGGAACTGCTCCTGGTATTCGGTCTTGAGCAGCTCGATCTTCGCCAGCGCTTTGGGATCGGTCGATTTGAGCGCCAGATAGAAGGCCACGCCCGCCGTGAGCGCATTGACGAAGCGCCAGGGGATGCCCGGCTCCGCCGTCCCGCCGGGCGGCATAGGCGCGATCCGCCGCAGCCGCCAGTAGGCCAGCTGGTAGCTCTGCTGGCCCTGCTCGGGCACCTGCCAGAGAAGGAAGTAGGGCTGGAGAGCGCGCCGGATGCTGATCAATGAGGGTCGGCCCTGGGCCAGCTTGTTGGGGATGGACGCGTACTCGCTCACCGTGAAGCGCGTGAGCGGCAGATCGCTCGGCTGGTTGCCGTGCCAGCCATCGCCCGCGTCCGGGGTCCAGCCGGGGCTGCCGTTGCCCGGCGGCCACGTGCGGATCACATGCTCGATCAGGTCGACGGTGTCTACCGGCAGGAGGTACTGGTAGACGCCGGGCATGAGGTCGATGACCACCGGCCCCTCGATGGTCCACAGGTTCAGGCCCCGGTTGGCCCACTCGATCAGGACCAGCTCCAGCGCCCGGCGGGCGCTGCGCAGCGCGTAGCCCGAGCGGAACTCCACCCCGGCCCGGTCGCTCGCCTCCTGGGCGATTTCCACGATGTCGAAGACGGGATAGGCGGGGCTCACTTGCGCCTCCCCTGGCCGCTCTGCTGCATGGCGATGGCGATGGCCTGGGGACGGCGCTTGACCGTCGGTCCCTGTTTCGATCCCGAGTGCAGCTGGCCGCGTTTGAACTCGCCCATGACCTGCTGCACTTTTTCCTGCCGCCGGGCCTTGTTCAACATCTGGGGCCAATTATAGCCCGGCGCAAGTGCAGGTGCTGCGGATTTTAAAAACCTGCAGTCTTAGAGGTTGGCCAGCTCGGCCATCTCCTCGGCGCTCTTGCCGTAGCGCGAGTAGTACTCGAGAGCGGCAGGGGCATGCGGCGATTTATTGCGCAGTTCGAGAAACCAGCGCACCAGCTCGAAGATTTTCTCGGTTTCGGGCGTGAACGCATGGCTGATAAACACCGCCGCCCGCTGCTTTCCATCCACAATCACCTTGTTGGTGGTGGTGTCCTTCCGGTCCAGCAGCGGCTCGACCATGGCGATCAGCAGGCCGCGAATCAGCGCCTGCTGCTGCTTGGTGGCGTTGGCCACCATGAAACGCACTTCCTTGTTCCATTTCGGCAACTGGTGGTTGCGCTCGGTGAGCGCCAGCACGAGGCCGCGCTCGACGATGTCGGTGATGCGGGTATTGTCCTCCTTCATCTGTGCATACGCCTCGTTCATCAGGTTCGTATCCACGCGAATTGTGATCTGCGTCTTTTCCTTCTGAGGGCCATGCTGACGCGGCTTGACTTCCCCCTCAGTCGGCGTCTGTAGATTTGTCTTTTTCTTCATGTTCGGTTCTCTCCGCCCCGCGTAATTGCGGGTTTGCTTCTTGACAGGAACCTGCATTGCGAGCAGAATCAGATGCGTCTCCAAAGCCGCCCGAAACTCCTTCCCGGGAACCGGACGGCAGAAAGGACCCGACACCGAACCATGCCCGTCCCTATCTCCGATTTAAATATACAAGAAAAATTTAAAACTTCTGACAAAAAACATACCATTGACCGGATCGCGGCGCTGGCCGACACCCTGCGCTCGCCCACCTTCACCGGCGAGGTGCTGCGTGTCCTGGTCAACCGCCTGCGCCATCCCGAACGCGCCTATACCAGCAAGGAGCTGGAGATGCTCCTGTTGCTCACGCTCGCGCTCGAGCGCGCCGGGATGTGGCCATGAGCCCGATCCCGCCGCGCTGGCCGCACCAGGAGGAGGCCTTCCGCTTCGTACGCGGCCTGTGGAGCCGCCAGCAGAACGGAGCCATGCTGGCGCTCGCCATGGGCCTGGGCAAGAGCCGGGTGGCCGCCGAGCTGGCGGTGGACGACGGCGTCAAGGAGATGCTCGTCGCCTGCCCCCTGCGCGTAGTCCCCACCTGGGAGCAGCAGTTCGCCCGCTATGCCCCCGGCTACTTCCACGTCCTGGCGCTTGACGACCGCGCAGGCTACACGGTCGAGCGCAAGCACAAGGAAGCGATGCGCATCCTCAGCTGGGGCCGGGAGCGCCATAAGCCGGTGGCCATCGTGATCAACTACGACGCGGCGCGCCTTGCCCCCTTCGGCAGCTGGGCGGCGAACCGCTTATGGGACATGGTGATCGCCGACGAGCTGCACCGGGCGAAAGAGCCGCAGGGCCGCACCTCGCTGTGGCTGGCCAAGGTCGGCCTGATGGCGCGGCGGCGGCTGGGCCTGACCGGCACGCCCATGCCGCACCTGCCCATCGACTTCTGGGCGCAGTTCCGCTTCCTCAACCCCTTCCACCTCGACCGCAGCTACTGGCGCTTCAAGAACGAGTACGCCATCATGGGCGGCTACTTCAACAAAGAGATCGTCGGCTGGAGAAATCTCGACGGGCTGCGTGCGCGCTTCAAGGAGCTGGCCTTCCAGGTGGACGAGAGCGTGCTCGCGCTGCCCGCCGTGCTCGACGAGACGCGCACCACCGTCATGGGCAAAGAGGGTGCGCGCATCTATGGCGAGATGGAGCGCGAGATGATCGCCTGGATCGGCACCCAGCAGGCCACCGCCGCCAACGCCCTGGTGCGCCTCCTGCGCCTCGCCCAGATCACCGGCGGCGCGCTCGAAGACGAAGGCGGCACGCGCCACCAGATCGACACCGCCAAGGAGGATCTGCTCTGTGAACTGTTGATGGATCTGCGCGAGCCGGTGGTGGTCTTCTGCCGCTTCCGGGCCGATCTCGAAGCGGTCCACCGCGCGAGCGCGAAGGCCGGGCTCGCCTCGATGGAACTGTCCGGCTCGAAGGACGAGCTGCGCGCGTGGCAGCTCGCTAGCGATCCGGTCGTGCTCGCCGTGCAGATCCAGAGTGGCGGCGTGGGCGTGGACCTGACCCGGGCGCGCGTGGCCATCTACTACTCGCTCGACTTCTCGCTCGCCAACTACCTGCAATCGCGCAAGCGCATCCACCGACCGCCGCAGTCCAGGCCTTGCGTGTTCTACCACCTCGTCGTCGCCGATAGCATCGACGCATACATCCTGCGCGCCATCGAGGCCCGGCGCGACTTGATCGACAGTGTCCTGGGAGAAGGCGATCTCGCCGGGCCGGTCCTCGAACAACTGAAGAAAAAAGGAGCCCAGCATGTCGTCACTAGTTGAGACGCCCGAATATCAGGCCGCCGCGCGCTTCGTCGAATTGACGCTCGAGAAGCGCGCGCTCAAAGAGCGCCTAAAGGAAGTCGACGGCCAGCTGAAGACGCTGGAACCGGCCCTGGTCGGCTACCTGAGCGCCACCGGCCTGCCCTGCTTCGCCGTCAAAAACTATCTGGTCTCCCCGCACCGCGAGCCCTGGGTCTATCCGATCACCGGCGTCTCGCGCCCGATGGTCTGCGAGGCGCTCAAGATCAGCGGCCTCGGGCGCATGGTGAGCGAGAACTACTCGACGCAGTCGTTGACCAAATACATCAAGGACCTCGAGGATCATCACAAGCTGATCAGCGGGCTCCAGCCGGGCGCGCTCGAGAAGCTCCTGCCGCCCGCGCTCGCCCACATTCTCAACATCAAACCGGCCTTCAGCATCCGCGTGCAGAAAAAGGCGCGGGCCTACGCCGAAGAATTCGAACAGGAAATCAACCAGGAAGAACAGGAGACGAACGATGAATCCGCAGAATGACGACAACCAGACGATTGAAGTGCCCACCGTGCGCAAGGACTATCCCCTGCTCCAGCCCGGGGCGATGCGCAAGGTGCTTGCCCTGATCGACGAGAACCTGGGCGGCCAGCAGTTCTCTCCGCGCTCACTCGCGCGCATCAAGGTGCCCTCGGGCGACGACCGCGACTTCAAGGTCGAGACCCCAGGCGGGGTCGAGCGCCGGAGCAGCGTGACCGGCGTGATCACCGCCTTCCGGCAGGCACGCGCCTACTGGAAGAAGCCCTTCGGCGTAGGCCGCGTCGGGCCGCCCGACTGCAGCAGCAAGGACGGCTTCATCGGCGAGGGCGATCCGGGCGGCAACTGCACCGACTGCCCGATGGCGGCCTTCAACAGCGCCCGGGCCGCCGACGGAAGCGCCGGGCCGGGGCAGGCCTGCAAAGACCTGCGCGAGCTTTTGATCCTGATGCCCGGCCAGATGCTGCCGCACCTGCTCGCCGTCCCGCCCACCTCGCTCGCCAATTTCACCAAGTACTCGCTCAACCTGATCAGCGCGGGCCTGAGCTACTGGACGGTGACCACCAAGCTCGTGCTCGAGCCCGCCACCTCTACAGGCGGCGTACCCTACGCGAAGATCCGCTTCCAGCTCTACACGGCGCTGCCGGAGAGCGAGAGCGCAATCCTCGCGCCCTATCACGAACGCATGCGCGGCCTGCTCACGCCGATGACGGTGGACACGACCGCCTACGACATCACCGGCGGCGAGGCCGATCAGGACCAGGAAGACAACGACCCCGACCGGCCCTATTAACCAGGGAGGCTGACCTCCGATGATGAAAGCGAGGGAATCGGCGCAGTGGTTTCTCACCGAGCGCCAGATGTTCACGGTCCCGGCCCCTTTCATGAAGAAGGGGCCGGTGATCCCGGGCTGGAACGAACTACGGATCACCGCGCCCGAGGACTTCCAGAAGTACTTCAACGGCGAGCGCCAGAACCTCTGCGTCCTCACCGGCCCCAAGAACCTGACCGATATCGACATCGACTGCCTGGAAGGCGTGTGGGCCTGGATCGAGTATGAGCTGCCGACCGGCATGAAGTGGGGGCACGGAGAGGTGACGCCCACGCATTACCTGTACCTCTGCGACGAGCCGCCCGCCACCCTCCGCTATCTCGATCCCGCCGTCGACGATCCGAAAGAGGCCTGCCTGATCGAAATCCGCTGCCAGGACAAAGGAGGCAAATGCCTCAATACCATGGCACCGCCATCGGTCCATCCCAACGACGAGCCCATCGAGTTCGTGGGCGGCGCGGGCTTCCCGGGCAAGGCGGAGCGCAACGACCTGATGGAGCGGGTCCGGCACACGGCGGTCGCGATCATGCTGGGCCGCCATGCGCGCGACGGGGCGTGCCACCAGATCTTCCTCGCGCTCGCCGGGGCCTTATGCCGCGCCGCGTGGCCGCTCGAGAAAGCGCAGCGCCTCATGCGCGCCATCTTCCGGGTGAAGTGGCGGGAGGCGGCGGATCTAAGGGCCGCCGACAAAGAGGTCGATTCGACCTTTCAGTCCTACGACGACGGCAAGGATATCACCGGTCTGCGCACGCTCGCCGGGCTGATCGACGAGCGCGTCTACAAGCGGGCCAAGCACCTGCTCGGGCTCGACAACCAGGAAGCCTGGATGCACAACCAGCCGCCGCCGGAGAAAAAGCCGGTGGAGTGGCCCCAGGCCTATCCCATCGAGGAGCTGCGCCACCGCGTGATCACGCGACCCCAGGCACTGATCGAGGACATGGTCAGCGTCCCTTCCATCGCGCTCCTGGTCGCGCCGAGCAAAATCGGCAAGACCGTGCTCGGAGTGGGGATGGCCATGAGCGTTGCCAATGGCCTGCCTCTGTTCGACAACTACACCACCGTGAAAGGCGGAGCCGGTGTGCTGATCGTCGAGTGGGACGACCAGCAGGGCGAAGCCTCGCTGCAGGACTTCCTCGTCAAATGCCGCGCCAGTCGGCCCAACCAGCCGCTCGACATCGTGACCCGGCCCCGCGATGCGGGCACGATCTCTGACCCCGGGTTCCGGCCCTGGCTGACGGAACAGATCCTCCGGCGTCCGGCCCAGTTCGTCATGCTCGACTCGCTCACCGCGCTGCGCGGCTTCGGCGAAGACGACAAGAAGCGGAACGTGGTCAAGCTGGACGCTCAGGAAATCATGATGCTCGGCGAGATCGCGATAGAGACCAAGAGCGCCATCCTGCTCCTCCACCACGACAGCAAGACCGCCGCCTCGCTCGACCTGTTCAGCCGGGCCGCAGGCACGTTCGCGATGCAGGCCTGCAGCGACACGCAGATCGTGCTCGGGCGCTTCCCCAATCTCGCGATCAACGATCCAGCCCGCCTCGTCAGCGTGCGCGGGCGGCACCTGAAGGGACTGCAGGCGGTCCTCATGTTTCGGGAGGCCACGCTCGACTACGACTTCATTCTGGACGGCCCGGTGGCCGCCCATTACCCCGAGCTGCAAAGCCTGCTGCGCGTCTTCCGGGGGAAGAGCTTCGAAGCCAAGGAGGTCAAGGACCAGATCGGCTGGCAGCCGACCAAAACCTACGAAGTCTTGAGCAAGCTGGTCTACGCGGGCGTCCTCAACAAACATGCGGGCGCGTGGACATGGAACCCGACCTGGGCACGAATTCTGGAGCAGATATGAAGATTGAAATCAACCGCGACGATCTACTCGCGCTCGCCGAGGCCGCCAAGGCCAACACGGGCTCATTGATGCTGATACTCAAAACCGCCGACAACAAGCGCGTCCAGCTGGTCGTCACCGCGCCCGAGCGCCGCAAGCGCAAGCGGGCCGGGGCGAGTATCCCGCTGGTGGCCGAGGCGAGCGCGGACTGAGGGTGCCCGACCTTACAGATTAAAAAGATAAAACTCTTGTATTTGTTTTTCAATTGCAGGATACTGCTGGCGATGCCACAAGCAATCTGCCGATTGAAAAGCGCATCGCCCATCTCCTTTTCCCGGCACCACGGGACGCCGAAGAAGACGCGCGAGCAAGACATGGATTACGAGGAACGGACCTGGAGAGAGAAGGCCCACTACGACGAGCAGGGCATGGTCTACATCCCGGCCAACATGATCTCCAGCACCTTCAAGGCCTCGGCGCTCTATCTGGGGATGAAGATTCCCGGCAAGGGCACTTCGACCTACACCAAGCATATCGACGCCGGGGTGATTGTGCTCGAGGGGATTGATCTGGGTGTCCACAAAGACGCCCTGGAGGAGGAGCGGCTGTTCTGCTCGGCGAACGGAAAGCGGGGCGGCTCCAGGCGGGTGAAGAGAATCTTCCCCATCGTGCGGCGATGGGAAGGCACGGTGACCTTCTACGTCGGCGACCCCATCGTCACCGAGGACGCCTTCCTCCAGCACCTCAAGGTGATGGGCAAGTTCATCGGCTTTGGCCGGTGGCGGCCCCGCAACGGCGGCCTGTACGGACGATGTGACGTGATCGACTGCGCATGGCAACAGGACGAGGAAGAGGCCGCCGCATAGGTTTCGCGTGCGATAAGGTGCCATCGCATAAGCTCAGCTGGCATCGGATTTCATGGCGTCAGATAAGATAAGGCTTTTCCCAAGGTTTGAGAGTTCTCATATGCTGCCATATGATTGCATATGCTGCGCTAGGATACGTTGTCATTTCATCCGATAACTTAAGATAAGAGACTCTTTTATGGGACAAACCTATCGCCATCCCGAGTGGAAGCGCCTGCTGGACGGAATCGGCCCGCTGCTCGACCGGGGCGAGACCAACTTCAGCTACGAGGTGCTGGGCGAGCTGGCTGGAGTGGACATCCGCACTCCGCGCGGGCGGCAGCAGTTCTACAAATTCCGCGCCGAGATGCAGCAGGCGCGCCGCCTGTGGTTCGAAAACCAGCCGGGCTACGGCTACACGGTGATCGAGCCCCAGGCGCACATCAAGGCCTCCCAGCGGCGCGTCAAGCAGGGCAAGCGCAAGGTCGGGCTGGCCAAAGATATCGTGGACTACGTGCAGGACGAGAAGCTGACCCAGGAGCAGCGCGTCACCCACGTGGCCTTCTCGGCGGTGCTCAGCGAACTGAGCAAGACCTTCCTGTCGATGTCGCGCAAGCTGGCCACCGCCGCCAGCCCGAAGCGCATCGACGCCAAGCCGCCGAAGTGGGAGGGATGAAGATTTCGATACGATCCGATACCATCAGCTCAGATCGCTTCCGATCCCATCTCATTACATGACATAGCATAAGATAAGAATCTCTGAAATCGGATGCCCCTCGAGAGCCAGCTCCTCGCCTCGATCACCCGCCGCCTCAAGAAGCTCGCCCAGGCCGACCCGGCGCTCCAGTGGCGCAAACGACACGGCTCGGTCTTCACCGTCTCCGGCGATCCCGATGTTTTCGGCTGCTGGCACGGCCACCATTTCGAGATGGAATTGAAGCGCCCGGGCCAGTCTCCCACCCCCCTGCAGTGTGCCCGCCTCGAGGCCTGGAAACGCGCCGGTGCCGCCTGCTTCGTCATCCATTCCCTCGCGGAGTTCGATGTGGCAATCGATACCATCCGGCGCGCCGCCCTTGCGAAGATGGGGGAATACGACTGAAGGGGGGGAGGGGGTGGGGGTCTCACGGTATTTCGAAGGGTAGGAAGAGG
>DATMND010000413.1:0-2675 GCA_035569235.1 Acetobacteraceae bacterium
CTGGGGGCACGGCTTGTGGCACGGCACCCTAGCGCCGCTTGCGCTCGGCGTACAGACCGGCACGTTCTCTGGGAAGTTCGACGCTGAGCGGCTCCTGCGCGTGCTGCGGGAGTCGCGGACGACGAACCTCTCCGCCGCCGCGACGCACTACCGGCTGATGAAGAACAGCCGCGCGGCCCCGCGCTACGACATCCGGCTGGACAAGATGTCGTTCACCGGCGAGCCGATCGATGCGGACAGCCTCGCCTTTGCCGAGCGCCAGTTTGGCACGACGCTGTGCAGCATGTACGGCACGACCGAGGTCGGCGTGCTGCTGGTGAACTATCCGGGTGCGGCAGATTTCGCGGTGCGGCCCGGCGCGCTCGGCAAGCCGGTGCCGGGCATTCGCGTCGAGGTCCAGCGGCCCGACGGGACGGCGTGCGCGCCGGACGAGATCGGCGAAATCAAGGTGTGGCGACACGGCGCGTGGTTCGCCACCAAGGATCGCGGGCGCGTCGACGCGGACGGCTATTTCTACCACGCGGGACGCGCGGACGACGTCATCATCTCGGCGGGCTGGACGATCGGCGCGGTCGAGGTGGAGGACACGCTGCTCCGGCATCCCGCTGTGCGCGAGGCGGCGGTGATCGGCGTGCCCGATGCGACGCGCGGGCAGGTGGTGAAGGCGCTCATCGTGACCGACCAAGCGGCCGATCCGGCGCTCGCGGCGGAGCTCCAGGACTTCGTCCGCACCCGGCTCAGTCAGCATGAATATCCGCGCCGCATCGCCTTCGTTGCTGAACTGCCCAAAACGCCCGCGGGCAAGGTCAACCGCAAGGTCCTGCGCGACCGCGACGCCGTCTCCGCCTGACAGGAGCATTTCCATGCCGTCCGACACGACGCGCCATTTTCCGAAGATCACCGACGCGGCGCTCGATGCCCTGCGCAGGCGGATCGGCGTGCCGATCGAGAACACCGTCGAGCCCTGGTGCTACGAGGCGACGCGCGACAACATCCGTCACTATGCGCACGGCATCGGCGACGACAACCCGCTCTGGTGCGATCCTGGCTACGCGGCCAGGACCCCATACGGCACCATCGTTGCGCTGCCGAGCTTCCTGTTCGCGACCAGCCGCATCGTCTCGGGCTATGTCGGCGGACTGCCCGGCGTGCACGCGATGTGGGCGGGGGCGGACTGGACCTGGCACCGGCCGGTGCTGCGCAACGACACGATCGACACAGTGGCCTCGCTCAAGGATCTGGTCGAACACCAGACGCGCTTCGCAGGCCGCGCGATCCAGCAGATCTATCACGTGACGTTCTACAACCAGCACGGCGACCTTGTGGCGGAGGCGAACAGCTGGTGCTTCCGGACCGATCGCGACGAGGCGCGCGAGAAGGGCACGAAATACACCGAACTGCGTGCAAGGCCACAGGCCGCGTACACCGACCAGCAGCTCGCAGAGATCTACCGGCACTATCACGATGAAGAGGTCCGCGGTGCGACGCCGCGCTACTGGGAGGACACAGCGGTCGGTGAGGCTTTGCCGGTGATGGTGAAGGGTCCGATGACGGTGACCGGCTTCATCGCCTACGCGCAGGGCTGGGGCGGGCTCTACATCCGCGCCAACAAGCTCGCTTGGCGGCTGATGCACGCGCATCCGGGGATCGGCATCAGGAACCGGTTCGGCATCCCGGACTGTCCCGAGCGGGTGCACTGGGAGGAGGAATTCGCGCTGATGGTGGGTGCGCCCGGCGCGTACGACTATGGTCCGGAACGCTGCTCCTGGCTCACGCATCACCTGACGAACTGGATGGGCGACGACGGGTTCCTCCGCCGCGCGCAGTCGCGGGTCCGGCGGCACAATCCGGCGGGGGACACGCTGTTCATCACCGGCAACGTGACGCACAAGTTCGAGGAGGACGGGCGGCGTCGCGTCGAGATCGCGCACGCGGCACATAACCAGGACGGCGAGCTGTCGGTGACCGGCAGCGGCGTCGTTGAGCTGCCGTCGCGGGGGGTGTGAGGGCGACGGTGCAACGCGGGCGTGCGGCAGCGTCCGTTAGAACCGGCCGGCCCGGTAGGGCTCGGGATCGAGAAACGCCGTCTCGCCCGACATCATCTCGGCCAGCAGCCGACCGGTGGACGGACCAAGTGTCAGACCCTGATGTGCATGGCCGAAGTCGCACCACAGATTGTTATGGGCTGGTGCGCGGCCGATCACCGGCAGCATGTCCGGCAGAGACGGACGAACGCCCATCCACGGCGCCGCATCGACGCGGCGATCCAGCGGCAGCAGAGCGCGTGCGATCGGCTCGGCGCGCTGCAACTGTACCGGGCTCGGCGGCGCATTGCTGCGGGCGAATTCGACGCCGGTAGTGAGGCGTATGCCCCGCCGCATCGGCATCAGCCCGAACCCGGTGTCCGAATCCACCAGCGGACGGTTCAGCACGGCGTTGCCGCGCAAGCTGTAATGCATGTGGTAGCCTCGCTTGCCGAACAGCGGAGGCGCATAGCCGAATTGCTGCGTCACCTCCGCCGACGCAGCGCCGAGCGCCACAACCGCCTGTGCGCCCTCCATCGGTCCGTCCGTGGTCTCGATCCGCCAACCGGAGCCACACCGTTGCAGGCCGCGCGCGTCGCCGGTCGCGATCACGCCACCCTGCGCAGTGAACAAGCGCGCGTAGGCCAGGGT
>DATMND010000414.1:0-2607 GCA_035569235.1 Acetobacteraceae bacterium
ACAGCGGGTTATGACGCTCGGCCCGATATCCATCGGGATGCGCGGCATAGAAAGGCAAGCAAGCGGACACAGAGTTTCACGGAGTGCACACAGAGTTACGCAGAGTTTGATTCGATGATCGGCGCGCAGCGCCACTTACAACTACTCGGTGCAACTCTGTACTACTAACCCTCCAATTCGCTGCGTCACGCGGCGAATTTCGCTTAGGCAGCTAATTTTGTTAACTGTTCCGTCCCAACGTTTCGTGCAGCGATCAATGCCGTGACGATGATGCGGCCTTGGCGGGACAGGTGATAGCGATGCGTGCCGGCGACCTTGTTGATCAGGCGATGCGCGCGCAGCAGAGCCAACTGGCGCGATACCGCCGCGGCATGGCGGCGCTGCTTCGGCTTTGAGGCTTCGGCGTCGGTGAACAGCAGTAACCGCAGATCGCGATTACGGAAGCCGTTGAGGCTGAATTCACCTCGGCTGATCGCTTCAAGCAACTTGGCGTCGGCGGTCGCGTAGGGGTTCAACGCCCGCGCCCGACGGCCATTGCGCTTGACCGGCCGGCATAGCCGGGCCGCCAGTTCACCCAGCGGCGTGGTGCTTTCCACCGAAGCCAAAGCCGCCAGGTAGCGGTCGTTGGCAGCCTGCGAAGTCTCCGCGCGCCGGTGGAGATCAGCGATCCCCTTGCGCATCCGATACCAGGCCGGATCCGCCTCGGGCTTGCCTTCCGGCTTGCGGAACGACTTGAAGTCCGCCGCATCGTTGATCGTCGTCTCAATCCGCAGCACGCTGCCTTCCCTCGGATCAAGGCCCGTCGGGTTGGCTTTGTCGTACATCTTGATCGAGTTGTCCCCCAGCCGGTGCTTGATCCGCACACCCTCCGCCCGGCGTTTCACGTCGCTCGCCACCTCCGCCTTGAATTGCGGCAGTAGATTGCCGGTGGGCGGAATGTTGCGGCCAAGGAAGCGCATCACGTCCGGACTGAGGAACGTCGTCAGGCCGTGCTGCACCAGTTTCGGATACAGCCGGGCCAGAGCCTTCGGATCGCGGAACAGGATGTCGGTCGCCCATTCGCTCTGATAGGTCGACCAGTAGTAGTCGATCGGAAACGCCTGGAACATCGTCTCGTGCAGCGGGTTCAGTCCGCGTGCGATGCCGTTCAGCAGTTCCGGCCATGCCGCCTGAACCTGCTGATCCATCAGTCGCTGGGCCCGCTCGGGGCGTTCCAGCCAGGTGAAGCAGTTGTCGCGCTGGATGTATCCCATCCTCGCTGCGTCCATCGAACGAGCCAGCCACTCCCGGCCGTTGAGGCAGATCTGGATCGAGAACGGGAACCAGGTCTGGATGCGGGCATGCATGAAGCCGAATGTCGTATCGACCTGGTAGTGGTAGAGATACAGGCATTTGCGATGCCGTGGCTGTAGATCCACACGCTTGGTGTTGCGGTCGCGGACGATTTCATACGACAGACAGGGTTCAACCGCGGTGAGGATGCAGATCAACCCTTGTTCGATGCCGTCCGCACGGGCGATGTCGCGGGCGATGTCTTCCTTGCCGGTGGCGCTCGAAGGCAAGTAGCGGATCGGGCGGGCAGTGCGCCGCGCCAGTTCCTCCGACGCCGCCTTCAGTTGCCCGGTCAGGGCTTCGGCGTGGCCGGCAAAGTCCCGCAACAGAAC
Source organism: Acetobacteraceae bacterium (assembly GCA_035569235.1). GTDB lineage: Bacteria > Pseudomonadota > Alphaproteobacteria > Acetobacterales > Acetobacteraceae > JAMXLO01. The sequence continues at coordinate 1,665 of DATMND010000414.1, forward strand.
CCGCATCGCCCAGAGATACGCCATCATCCCCGAGCGGTGGGCCAGCATCCGCAACGTGCCACGGAATACCAGCCGGTCGAAGCCGGACAGTACCCCAATGACAGCGCTGGCATGTTTGGATAGAAATTCTTCCACGGCGTTCCTCCCTGGCGGGTCTGGTCTCTTTGGTAGGAAGCCAGTTTAGCCGGTCAGCGGGGGAACGCCGTGCTCGCGTTTGGTTGCGGCCAACGGCCGCGCTGTGAACAACAACAACAACAACTACCAGGCGCCGGCACTCCCGGGTGCGCTCGCAAACCCGACGCCCGGCACCATGGTCGTCCACGTGAACGGCAAGGTGGAAGTGGACTTCCAGGCCACCTGGACCAGCCTTGATACACGCGTCGCGGCGGCTCCTGCCGCGGGCAGCCTGGGCGCGGTGCTCGGCCAGAACGGTGCGGGTTCGGTCAAGGTGATGCCGCAGGCGATCGACAGCTTCGCGCGTATCTACATGGGCGGCGATGCCATGGCGACGAACGGCCTGCGCTACGGCGCTGCGATCGAGGTGCGGCAGAACTTCATCGGCCAGATCAGCAACAACGGCAGCTCCGGCGCCAGCGGCTACTCTTCGTTCGAGACGCTGTTCGTGCGCCGTGCCTTCACCTACGTCGCCGGCGAGAATTGGGGCATCGTGCGCGTCGGGCAGGCCGACGGCCTGATCAGCATCTTCGACAACGGCGTGACCACCTTCCAGTTCACGCCGACCGGCAACCTGAACGGCGGCGACCTGCAGAACATGGTCGGCGGCGGACCGGCATTCGTGTTCCTGGGCCAGGCCGGCAACGAATACGACAATGCCAAGGCGGTCTATCTGTCGCCGCAGATTGCCGGCTTCGACTTCGGCATCCAGTACGCGCCGAATACCTCGAACGGCAACGGCATCAGCAGCAACAACCTCGCGCCACAA
>DATMND010000415.1:0-5507 GCA_035569235.1 Acetobacteraceae bacterium
TCGTCGCCAAGTCGCTGCGGGATGCACTCGAGGCCGACACAATCATCTTGGCGGTCCCGTTCGGGGAGCATCGCGAGGTTGCGAAGGCCCTGCCGAGCTGGAAAGGCAAGACGGTCATCGATGCGATGAACGCGTTAGTTCCCCTTGAGGAGCTGGACGGTCTCCCGTCCTCCGCCTTCGTCGCGAAGGCGTTCACCGGCGCCAAGTTCGTGAAGGGTTTCAATCACCTGATTGCGGCCACCCTGGCTGCCGATCCGATCGTCGAGGGCGGTCACCGGGTCGTCTTTCTGTCGAGCGACGACGAGGACGCGACCGCTCCCGTGGCGGCTTTGGCCAAACAACTCGGGTTCGCACCCGTCAAGCTGGGAAAGCTCAACGAGGGTGGCGCGCTGGTGCACGCACGCGGCCGCACTTGGGGCCAGCTCATCTTCCAGGATTTGTTCAAGAAGGAGCAGTAATCGGCGTATGGGCGCCGTTCGAAGAGCGGGGAGGCGCCCGACGGAGCGGCAGATCTGCGGGTCGCTCAGAATCTCTATCGACTACTATCGATAGCCTAGGATTCGCCCGAGTGTCCTCTGCTATCCGATACTACTCCAAGGTACTCCCCGTCACTCCCACTCGATCGTGCCAGGTGGCTTGCTGGTGATGTCGTATGTTACGCGGTTTATCCCACGCACCTCGTTGACAATTCTGCCGGCAACGCGGTTGAGGAAGCCCGCATCGAACGGAAAGACATCCGCTGTCATGCCGTCCGTGGAAGTGACGGCACGCAGCGCACAGGCGTGATCGTAGGTGCGCCCGTCCCCCATCACGCCGACGGTGCGCACCGGCAGCAGCACCGCGAAGGCCTGCCAGATTGCATCGTACAGTCCGGCCGCACGGATCTCCTCCAGGAAGATCGCGTCCGCCTTGCGCAGGAGCTCCAATCCATCCGGCGTGATCGCACCAGGCATGCGGATCGCAAGTCCCGGCCCAGGAAATGGATGCCGCCCGACGATGGCTTCGGGGATGCCCAACTCACGGCCAAGCGCCCGCACCTCGTCCTTGAACAATTCCCGCAGCGGCTCGATCAGCTTGAGGCGCATACGCTCCGGCAGACCCCCCACGTTATGGTGCGACTTGATGGTGACCGACGGGCCGCCGGTGAAGCTGATGCTTTCGATCACGTCCGGATACAGCGTGCCCTGAGCAAGGTAATCCGCGCCGCCAAGCTTGTGTGCCTCCTCGTCGAACACGTCGATGAACAGCCGGCCGATCGCTTTCCGTTTTTGTTCCGGATCCGTCACGCCGTCGAGCGCTGCCAGGAACACATCGGACGCGTCGCGATGCACCAGGCGGATGTTGAACCGATCGCGGAACGTGGTCACAACCTCCTTGGCCTCGCCCTGCCGCAGCAACCCATGGTCGACGAAGATGCAGGTAAGCTGGTCGCCAATCGCCTCGTGTATCAACACCGCGGCAACGGACGAATCGACGCCGCCGGACAGGCCGCAGATTACCCTGCCATCCCCGACTTGAGCGCGAATGCGGGCGATCTCCGTGGCGCGGAAACCGGCCATGGTCCAGGTGCCGGACAGGCCCAGCACGCCATGGGTGAAGTTGCGCAGCAGGGCGGCGCCGTGCGGCGTGTGCACCACCTCGGGGTGGAACAACAGGCCGTAGAACCGCCGTGCATCGTCGGCGATCGCGGCGAACGGCGCGCCCTCGCTCACACCGACGGCGCGGAAGCCGGGTGGAATGCGGGTCACGCGGTCGCCGTGACTCATCCAGACCTGCTCGCGCCCGCCTTTGTGCCAGACGCCCTGGAACAGCACGCAGTCATCCGTCAGATCGACGAAGGCGCGGCCGAACTCGCGATGCTCGGATCGGGCGACCTCGCCGCCCAATTGGTCGCACATTGTCTGCATGCCGTAGCAGATGCCGAGCACCGGAACGCCCGCCTCGAACACCGCCTGTGGGGCGCGTGGGGAAGTGCCCTCGGTGAGGCTGGCCGGACCGCCCGACAGGATGATCCCGTGGGGGCTCCATGCTGCGACGCGGGCCGGATCGACGTTGAACGGCCAGATTTCGCAATAGACCCCGGACTCGCGCAGCCGCCGGGCGATGAGCTGGGTGACCTGGCTGCCGAAGTCGAGGACGAGAACTCGTTCCGCGGCAAGCGCGGGCGTGGTGGCGGGATCAGGCATGGAATCGGGCATCTGGCTTCCGGCCGTGCTTCATCTGCGGGCTTGGATCATGCCGGCAAGGGCGACGCAAGGCGCAACCAAAGTAAGCCCAGGCAATGGCATATGGCGATGCCGCCGATCCACATAGTTGTCATTCCCGCGCAAGCGGGAATCCAGAGCCTGCCCGAGCGAAGGCCGGGGGGCCGCGATCGTGGTGTCGCTCGCCTGGGTGCCCGCTTTCGCGGGCATGACGAGGGCGATGCAATCGCCCCGCACGCGAGCCAAACTGTCAGACGCACTCAGGGGATGGTCAGGCCTTTTCGGTCGCCTCCCACGGCGGCCCTTTCAGCTCGACCATGTTGCCCTCCGGATCGGGAACGTAGATCGACGGCCCCTGCCCGGCCGCACCATAGCGCGACTCCACCGGACCAGGTTCAGCGCCGTGCTGCTTCAAATGAGCGATGATCGCCTCGGCGTCGAACGGCTCAATCTGCAGGCAGAAATGGTCGAGGTTCCTGGCCTCCTTCCCCGGCGGGGCGCCGCCTTTCTGCCCGGACGGGCCGTCCACCGGCACCAGGTCGATCAGCGCACTGCCGGCGCGCAGCTGGTACAGGCCGATCTTCTCCTGCACCTTCTCCAGCGAGCACCCCAGCACGTCCATGTAGAAGTGCATCATCGCCTGCAGGTTCACGACCCGCAGGACCAGATGGTCGAGTTGCTTGATCTGCAGCATGGCGACCTCCCTTGATGCGGCAATTATGTCCTCCATGTCGGGGAACGCGTCCACCCCGACAATCGGCGTGTGGAGGCCGCATCACCCGCTCCGTTGCAGCATATCCCGAAGCCGACGGCGGCCCAACGGCCGGACTTCAGCGTCGGGCGCCATCGCCCTGATCTCGGCCTGCATTTCGGCGCGTTTCTCGTGGATCGTCGCGATCACCGGCCCCATCGGTACACCGAGATCGACCAGCACCGCCTCGGACAGTTGCAAACTGGCCTCGATCGTCTCCGGCACCGCATCGGTCGCGCCGATCGCGTACAGATGCGCCGCGTGGCGCGCATCGCGGGCGCGCACGATGATCAGCAGATCGTCACGCTGGCCGCGCGCCGCCGCGACCAGGCGATCGCTTGCGGCATGATCGCTCATCGTCACGACCAGGGCGCGCGCGGTATCGATGTGCAGGCGATGCAGCATCTCGACCTGGGTGATGTCGCCCCAGAACACCGACCGGCGCGCCTTCCGCACGGCGGCGACGCGGTCGAGATCGCTGTCGACCGCGACATAGGGCACGCCATGCACCTCCAGCATCGAGGCGACGGTTTCTCCCACACGGCCGAAGCCGGCCAGGATGACGCGGGGCGTCGTGTCATCCGGGATCGTTGTCGATTGCACCGGGTGATGGGAAAGCGGCGCCGTCGCGGTGCGCCGGGCGATCATCCGGCCAAGCGCGGAAAGCAGCGGAATGCATGCCATCGTAACGGCGGCCAGGATCAGCGGGAAGCGCGCCGCATCCTGCCCGATCAGGTGCTCCGAGCGCGCCAGCAGGAGAATGACGAATCCGAACTCGCCGCCCGGGCCCAGCAGCAGGCCGACCTGCAAGCCGGTCAGCCAGCGCAGGCGGAAGGCGCGGGCCAGCACAATGATAATGACGAGCTTGATCGCAATCATCAGCAGGCCGAAGGCGAACAGTCGCGGGGCTTCGGCGACAATACGGGGCAGATCGACGCTCATGCCGACCGAGATCAGAAAGACACCGATGAGCAGTCCCTTGAATGGATCGATGGTCACCTCGACCTGGCGGCGGAATTCTGTCTCGGCGAGCAACAGCCCGGCGATCAGCGAGCCCAATTCCATCGGCAGGCCCACCACGGCAGTGGCCAGCCCGGTGGCGAGGATCACCAGCAGGCAGGCGGCGACGAACAGTTCCGCGCTGCCGGTACGGGCGACGCTGCGGAACAACGGCCGCAGCACCAGCCGCCCGGCCACGATCAGGCTGATCACGACGACGACCGCCTGGCCGATCGTCCATATGTAGCCGTTGTTTCCGGCGGAAGGATCAGTCCCCAGCACGCTGATGACGAACAGCACCGGAACCGCGGCGAGGTCCTGAAACAGCAGGATTCCCAGCGACGTTCGGCCGACGGGGCCGCTCATCCGCTTTTCATCCGACAGTACCTGGACGACGACAGCGGTGGACGACATTGCCAGCGCCGCGCCTGCCACGGCGGCGAGACCGGGCGACGCTCCGAGCGCCCAGGCGACGGCCGTGAGAGCGATCGTGCACAGGGCGAACTGGAGCAACCCCAACCCGAACACGAGGCGGCGCATCACCCGCAGACGTTCGAGCGACAGCTCGAGCCCGATCATGAACATCAGCATACTGATGCCAAGCTCGGCGATCGGTTCGATGGTCTCGGGCCGGCTCAGCGTGACGGCATCGAGCAGCGGCAGGCGGTCAGCGAGCATGCCGAATCCGAACGGACCGACTGCGGCGCCAACCAGCATGAATCCCAGGATCGGGCTGAGCCGCAGCCGATGAAACAGCGGGATCACGACCGCCGTTGCGGCCAGTATGACGAGGGCGGGCTTGAACAGGCTGGGGTCAACTTGCGGCGTCATGCCGCCAGACTACATGCACAGCGGCAAATCCGCGCGTCGCGACTGCCGGCGCGGCAATCCAGGAGGACGAGCATGAGCGCCGATCGCAACATTACGCTGTTCCATTCGCCGCACACGCGGTCCTCGGGCACGCTTGTGCTGCTCGAGGAGATCGGCGCGCCGTACAATTTGCGCGTGCTCGACATGAAGGCCGGTGAGCAGCGGCAAGCCGAGTATCTCGCGGTCAACCCGATGGGGAAGGTGCCGGCCATCCTGCACGGCGATGCGCTGGTCACTGAGCAGGTAGCCATTTACCTCTATCTCGCCGACCTGTTCCCGGAGGCCGGACTGGCGCCCGCCATCGGCGATCCGTTGCGCGGGCCCTACCTGCGCTGGATGGTGTTCTACGCCGCGTGTTTCGAGCCGGCCGTCGTGGACCGAGCCCTGAACCGTGAGCCCGGCGGGCAGGCGATGTCGCCGTATGGCGACTACGACACGATGCTGGGTGCTCTCACGGCGCAACTGAAGCGCGGACCATGGCTGCTCGGCGAGCGATTCTCGGCCGCGGACGTGCTTTGGGGCACGGCGCTCACCTGGACGACCGCATTCAAGCTGGTGCCCGAACTGCCGGAGATAACCGCCTATCTCGCGCGGTTCAATGTCAGGCCGGCCGTGGCGAAGGCGCAGGCCAGGGATGCTGAACTGATTGCCGCCCAGTCGGGCGGCGGGGCGCCGCAGGCGGC